>JBIIUJ010000063.1:0-14497 GCA_044340025.1 Caulobacterales bacterium | reverse complement strand
GCGTTTGCGGTGGTCAAGGCTGCTGACAAGATTGAGTCCTTTAGCATGAACAAGGCACTCAAAGCGATAGCAGTTTAGGGCTTACCTGTTTGCTGTATGAGAAGGGTCCGATGGAAAGCGAGCCTATCGACGCTGAAGCCAAGCTAGAAATCGAGTTACAAAAGCAATTCGAGCCTGTTGTTGGTCCCAGTAAAGTCTGTGAAGCTGCACGCGTAGAGGTCGGCGTCGTCCAGCAGGAGTTATACTCAGGCCCGCTTCCGCATCCAGAGCATTTGGTTCGCTTCGAGCAGACGCCCCCCGGGTAGTGCGAACCGGATTCTGACCATGGCTGATTCCGCACTTTAACGCAGTCAGAGGACTAAAGGGGGACGATGCAAGGCGGGATGCTGGAGCTCCGGCATGACGCAGGGATCCGGACGGCAGGAGAGGGCGTATACAGGCAATGAGACGTCTTCTCGCGGCCCTTGCCCTTTCCCTCTTCGCCGGAGCGCCCGCCATGGCCACCCCAGAGCCATCGTATACGCGCGTCTCGGCCACCGGCGGGATCGAGGTGCGCGATTACGCGCCCCAGATCATCGCCGAGGTCGTCGTGCGCGGGGGGCGGGGCGAGGCGGCGAGCCGGGGCTTCCGGCCGCTGGCCAATTTCATCTTCGGGGCGAATGCGCCGCGGGCGAAAATCGCAATGACCGCGCCTGTCACCCAGTCGCCCGTGGGGCAGAGGCAGGGCGAGAAGATCGCCATGACCGCGCCCGTGCTTCAGACACGCGAGGGCGAGCCCTGGCGCGTCGGCTTCATCATGCCGGAAGGCTATACGATGGAGACGCTGCCGCGCCCGAATGATCCCAATGTGCGCCTCCGCGAGGAGCCGGCACGGCGCATGGCGGTGATCCGCTTTTCTGGCTTCGCGCCGGAAGACCGTCTGGACCGCCAGTCCGAAGCGCTGGAGCGCGCGGTCGCCGCCCAGGGCCTGCGCCCGGTGGGCGCGCCGATCTACGCCTTCTATGATCCGCCCTGGACCCCGCCCTGGATGCGGCGCAACGAGATCATGGTGGAGGTGGCGCGCTGAGCTCGGCCACCTCCCCCTCAGGCGCCGCTCAGTAGTCCACCCGCTTGGTCATGCCGCCATCGATGGTCAGGGTCGCGCCGGTGATGTAGCCGGCGGCAGGCGAGGCGAGGAACGCCACTGCATTGGCCACGTCCTGCGGGCTGGCCATCCGGCCCATCGGGATCTGGCGCATCGTCATGTCATAGAAGGGCTTCATGTGCTTCTCGATCATCTCCCAGGAGCCGCCGGCGAAATAGACCGGGCCGGGAGAGACCGCATTCACCCGCACGCCCTTTGGCCCCATCGTGGTGGCGAGGTTCTTGGCGTAATTGTTGATGGCGGCCTTGATGGCGTTGTAGGCCTGCGGGCCGACGAAGGATTCCGTAGCCGCCGTGGTCGAGATGAAGACGATGGCGCCGCCGGACTTTTCCAGATGGGGGGCCACGGTCTCCGCCCCGCGCACCGCGCCGAGCAGATCCACCTCGAAGCTGTCGCGCCATTTCTCCTCGCCGCCCATGCCGCCGCCGGCCGAGACGTTGGGGATGAAGATGTCCACCTGGCCCAGCTTCTCGGCCGCAGTGGCGATCCAGGCCTTGTAGGAAGCGCCGTCCTTCACATCCACCGCGGCGCCATGGACCTTGTAGCCCCTGGCTTTCAGCGCCTCTTCGGCTTCGGCCACTTCCGCGCCCTTGCGCGCGCAGAAAGCGACCTCCACGCCCTCCGCGCACAGGGTTTCGACGATGGCGCGGCCGATGCCGCGCGTGCCGCCCGAGAGGATCGCCTTCTTGCCGGCCAGTCCGAGATCCATGGTGTTTTCCCTCCGTTGAATGACGTTAGAGCGAGCCGTCGCCAACGCGGCGCAGCGTCTTTTTCAGCGTGTCGAGCAGGCGCGCGGTTCGCGCCTCCGCATTATGGGTCATGAAGCCCAGCGCCATGCCCTCCATCAGGAAGCGGGTCATGTCGCGGGCGAGATCGAACCGCTCGCCCAGCTTGTCGGTCAGGCCGGGGAAGATGCGCCGCGCTTCCTCGAACCGGGCCTGATCATAGGCCGCCAGCGCCGGCCCCACGATCGAGGCAAGCGCCTTGTCGGTCCGGGCGGCGAAGGCCAGTTCGTAAAAGGCGATGAAGTAAGGCTCTCGGATCTGGCGCCAGTAGAGGTCGATCGCCTGGTCCAGCCCATCCTTGGTGCGCGGCTGGCCTTCCATCGCGCCGCGATAGTCGCTGATGCGCCGCTCGATCACATAAGAGAGGGTGGCCGCGATCAGATCGAGGCGGGTGGGGAAGTGATACAGCATCGCCCCGCGCGCCAGACCCGCTCGCGCGGCCACCGCGCTCGTCGTGGTGGCGTGATAGCCCAGCTCCACAAGGCAGGCGGTGGCCGCCTCCAGGACGCGCTGGCGCGTCGCCGCACTTTTGGCGAACTCGCCCTCCGCGCTCTCGGTCGGCCGGCGCAGCACGCCCGGCCGGGCTTTGCGCGGCGCGCTCATCGCGCGACGAACACCAAAGGCAGGCGCTTCACGCCGCGATGCTGCACGCTTGGGAAGCGCTCCAGCGGCCCGGCGTCCGGGTCGAGGCGGATCTGGTCCAGCCGGTCGAGCATCCCGCGAAAGGCCAGCGCCAGCTCCTTGCGGGCGAGCGCCGCGCCGACGCAGAAATGGATGCCGCCTCCGAAGGCGAAATGGGTCATGGCGTTGCGTCGCTGCAGATCGATCCGGTCCGGATCCGGGAAGTGCGCGGCGTCCCGATTGGCCGCGCCATAGCGCAGATGAACCACGCTCCCCGCTGGTATGGCAACGCCGCCCAGCGTCACATCCTGGCGGGTCTTGCGGTAGTGGCCCTGCACGGCGGCTTCGGTGCGCAGCACTTCCTCGACAAAGACGCGCATGCCCCGCGCATCGGCCGCGCGCACGGCGTCCTGCAGCGCGAGGTCGCGCGCCAGCGCGATCATGCCCGAGCCGAACGTGTTGGTGGTGGTCTCGTTGCCGGCCACCAGAAGCTGGACGAGGATCGAGGCCAGCTCGCTTTCCTTCAGCGGCGCACCGTCGGCGGCGGTTCCATTGACGAGATCCGACAGGATCGTGCCATCGGGCCGGCCCCGGCGCGCTTCGGCCTGCGCCAGCAGGAAGTCGAGGCATTCCATCTGCGCATGGGCGCATTCGATCAGGCGGGCATCATCGCCCACAAGCCCCAGCAACTGGACGATGGCGTCCGACCAGCGCTTGAGATCGCCGACCCGATCGAGCGGCACGCCCAGTTCGGTGGCGATCACCGCCAGCGGCAGGGCCGCGCCGATGTCGGCGATGGCGTCGCAGCGGCCCTTTTCTGCAAAGGCGTCGATCAGTTCCGCCACCCGCGCCTCGATCGCGGGGGCCATCGCCTCCACCTTTTCCGTGGAGAAGACGAAGTTCACCAGCGGCCTGAACCGGCCGTGGCTGGGCGGATCATTGCCCACCAGCGTGGGGGTCAGCGGCCGCGCGGCGAATGCCGCCTTCACCGCCTCGGGCAGGCCGCCGGGGCGCAGGTTGGGCCGGTCGACCTGGGCGGAGAAGCGCTCCGTGTCGCGCAGCACCTCGTTCACCAGCGCATGGGTGGAGACGATGAAGAAGCCCGTCTCCGCGTCGCGCCACACCGGAGCGTGGGCGTGCAGCGCGCGATAATAGTCCCACGGGCTTGCCCAGACTGCGGGGTCGAGAAAGCGGAAGGCGCTTGGGTGCGCGGGGCAGGCCGCAGTCTTCATCGCTCCCTCCCGTTTGTTCCCGTCAAAACCGTCAGGCTTGCTCAAAAATTACGGGCGAGGCATGCCATGCGCAAGGGAGAAGACCAATGACCGAGCCGCGCATCCCCATGCTGGAGGTGGAGGACTGGAGCGAGGAGGCGCGCACCGCGCTGGCGCGGTGGAACCCGCCCTTCAACATCCACAAGACGCTCGCCCACGCGCCCAGGCTGATGCAGGCCTGGATCGGCTTCGGCAACCATATCCTGTTCAATTCGCTACTCAGCCCGAAGGAGCGCGAGATCGTCATCCTGCGCGTCGCCTGGAACTGCCGCAGCGCCTATGAATGGGGCCAGCATGCCCGTGTGGGCCGCATGGTGGGCATGACGGACACCGAGATCGCGCGCGTGCCGCAGGGCGCAGCCGCCGAAGGCTGGACCCCGCATGAAGCCGCCCTCATCACGGCGGTGGATGATCTCCAGCGCGACTGGGAGATCAACGACGCCGCATGGGCGACGCTGAAAGAGCGCTACAGCGACGAGCAGATGATCGATCTCGTTTTCCTCGTCGGGGAATTCATCCTGGTGGCGATGGCGCTGAAGAGCTTTCGCGTGCCGCCAGACGCAGGTCTGGAACCGCTGCCCCCCGGCTAGCCCATCGCGCCGGACCGGATCGCTTGCACCACCTGGGTGAGCACCGCGCGCACCGCCACCCGGCGGGCCTTTTCCGGGATCGTGGCGCGGTTGAGATGCAGGCCCTCCAGCATCGATTGGGCCACATCGATGGCCAGCAGCTCGCGCTCGCGCTGGGCGGCGCTCTCGGGGAAAAGGCTGGTGATCTGGTTGCGCCACAGCTGGTTGAAGTGGATCGCCTTGGGCTCGTAGAGGGCCTGAACGTCTGCGTCGGTGCGCGCCGCGATGGCGAGTTCGAGCTGGGCGGCGAACACCTCCCCCTGCAGAGAAAGCCAGAGCAGTTCCAGACCTTTCAGTTCATCCACCCGCTCGGCTTCGGAAAGCGAAGCGATGTCGGCGGCGAACCGCTTCATGCGCCGGTGAAAGACGTGATCGATCACCCCGGCCACCAGATCCATCTTGGTCGCGTAGTGATGCAGCATCGCCCCGCGTGACACGCCGGCCTTTTCTGCAATCATCTGGGTGGTCAGGCGCGCATAGCCATAGCTCGACAGACACGTGACGGCGGCGTCCAGGATGGCGGCGCGCATCTGCGCGCTTTTTCGCGCCTGCCAGCCTTCCAGATCGGCGATCTCTTCCGCGCTCAAAGGCCCAGCCCCGCTTTGGCGATGATGTTGCGCTGCACCTCGCTGGACCCGCCATAGATGGTGGCCGCGCGATTGTTAAGATACTTGCCCATCACGGGCACGGCGTGGTCCGGCCCCGGCGCCCAGTTTACAAGGCCGTGGCGGGCGGCGGCATAGTCGGCGGCGGCCCAGACGCCCAGCGCCTCCACCATCACCGCATTCACCCGCTGGATCGCCTCGGTGCCGGCGAGCTTGAGCTGCGAGGAAGCAACGCCCGCATTCGCACCCTGGCTCAACGCGGCGACGATGCGGCGTTCGGTTATGTCGATCGCGTCGGCCTCCATCTCAAGGCTCGCGATGCGCCGCCAGAGCGGGTCGGCTGGCGCGACGCCCTCGGCGGACGCAATCGTGCGCGCGTCGCACAGATTGGCCTTGATCCGGGCGGCGTAGGAACCGCCGCGCTCGTGCTCCAGCAGGTATTTCGCGACCGCCCAGCCCTGGTTCTCCTCGCCCACAAGGTGGATCGCCGGGACGCGGACGTTGTCGAAGAAGACCTGATTGACCTCGTGATCGCCTGCAATCGTGATCAGCGGCCGGATGGTGATGCCGGGGCTGTCCATCGCGATCAGCAGGAAGCTGATCCCTTGCTGCGGCCGGCCGCTCGCATCGGTGCGCACAAGGCAGAAGATCCAGTTGGAATGCTGCGCGTAGGTGGTCCAGATCTTCGTGCCATTGACGACATAATGGTCGCCGTCGCGCTCGGCCCGGCATTGCAGCGCGGCGAGGTCCGAGCCCGCCTGCGGCTCGGAATAGCCCTGACACCACAGATGCTCGCCCGACAGGATGCGCGGCAGGAAGTGCGCCTTCTGCCAGTCCGTGCCGAACTTCATCAGCACCGGCCCGCACATGCGCAGTCCCATCACCGGCACGCTGGGCGTGCCGGCGGCGGCGCATTCGCTTTCCCAGATCCAGCGCTGCACGTCGCTCCAGCCGCAGCCGCCATGCCCAACCGGCCAGGCCGGCGCGATCCAGCCGCGCGCATAGAGCTTTTTGTGCCAGGCGAGCGCGAGGTCCATGTCCGCCCAGACGCCGGCTTGCCGCTTGGCCCAAGCGCGCAGATCGGGCGTGAAGGCTTCGGCCAGGAACGCGCGCACCTCCTCGCGGAAGGCGTGGTCTTCGGGGGCGAGATCGAGGTTCATTGGGCAGCCCCCTCCGGCGCTTCGCGGCCCTCGGCGAATACGCCGAGCCCCCGCAGGCGGGGGAGGATGCCAGTTTTCTTTCCTCCCCCGCGTGCGGGGGAGGTGGCGCGAAGCGCCGGAGGGGGGAACGCCGCCATCGACATCACGCCCTACCAAACGTCACGTGCAGCTCGAACACGCCGCGCATCAGGATCGTGGGCAGATACATGAAGCTGTTCTTGCCTTCGGCGAACTGGAAGCCCTTCAGCCGCTTCAGCAGGATCGGCCAGGCGGTGACCATCTCCTTCAGGGCCAGTTGTGCGCCGATGCAGCGGTGAACGCCGGCGCCGAACGCCAGATGGTCCTTTGCATTCGCTCGATCGAGATCGAAGGCCTGGCCGTTCGCGAAGTGGGCTTCATCGCGGTTGGCCGAGCCATAGCGGAGCAGGATCAGCTCGCCCTTCTTCACCGCCACGCCGCCGATCTCTGCGTCCTGGGTCGCCACGCGATACATATTGTTGGTAGGCGAGAGGAAGCGCAGCGTCTCCTCGATGAAATTGGCGGTCTTGTCCGGCCGGTCGCGCAGGAGCTGCTCCAGCCCCGGGTTGGAGATCATGTAGAACATCGCTGCGGTCAGCGTGTGGGCGGTGGTCTCGTTGCCGGCGACGAGCAGCTGCTGGAAGATCGAGAGCAGCTCCGCCTCGTTCATTTTTCGTGTGTCGCCTTCCTCGGAAAGGTCGGCGTGGACCAGATCGGAGATCACGTCCTCGGTCGGTTTGGCGCGCTTTTCGGCGATCTTGGCGCTGAAATAGTCCTGATAATCGGCGATCCGGTGGGCGGCTTCGATGCGGGCTTCCTTGGAGGCGAGCCCGTTCATCTGGGTGATGAAGGCGTCCGACCAGAGCCGGAACGTATCCATATCCTCGCGCGGCACGCCCAAAGCGTCCGCGATCACGATCATCGGCACGTGGTTGGCGAAGGCGGACTTGAACTCAACCCCGCCCTTGTCCTCGATCCCGTCGATCAGCTCGTGCACGACCGTCTCGACATAGGCGGTCATGGCCTCCACCCGCTTCATCGAGAAGCCCTTCATCGCCAGCTTGCGATAGCGGGTTTGATCGGGCGGATCGGCGGTGAGCAGCGTGTTGGCCACAGGCCGCACGCGCTTGAGCGCCGCCAGTTCCTCCGGATCGATCTGCTTTTTCGAGCCGGAGCGCAGCACCTCCCCGAAGCCGTTGGAAAACACCTTCGGCTGCGCGCAGACCTGCGTGACGAGCTCATAGGTCGCCACCGACACGAATCCGGAATTGGGATCGCGATAGACCGGCGCCTCCTCGCGCAGCCGCGTGAAATAGGGGTGCGGATCCTGCAGGATCTGGAAGTCGAAGCTGTTGATCGCGTCGAGGGCGGCGGTGGTCATGGGGCGGTCCTTCGGAGGAGCGGGCGCTGGCGTCTTCCCCCGGGTGCGGGGGCTTGGCGCACTGCGACAAGGGCGGCGGAGCCGACGATGGGGACGTGCGAGGGCTCCCCCCTCCGGCCCTCCGGGCCACCTCCCCCGTGAACGGGGGAGGAGACCAGAGAGGCGCTTGAAAGGAATGCGCTCACGCCAGCGCTCCGCCCTCGACGGGCAGGTCGGCGCCGGTGATGAAGCTTGCTGCATCGCTGGCGAGAAACAGGATGACTTCGGCCACTTCGCCGGCCGTGCCCGCGCGCTTCATGGCGTGCGCCTCGGCAAAGCTCGCCAGCACCGCCTCGCGCGGGGCGCCGGCGGCCATGCCGCGCTGGACATAGCCTTCCAGCATCGGCGTCTCGATCGCGCCGGGCATCACGCAATTGGCGCGAACGTTCAGCCTGGCGTCCGCACAATGCAGCGCGACCGAGCGGGTGAGCCCCCGCATGCCCCATTTGCTCGCCGAATAGGCCGGAAACATCGCGCCTCCGCGCGCGCCCAGCATGGAGGCGACGTTCACGATCGCCCCGCCGCCGGATCGCTTGAGCGCCTCCAGCCCGATCTTGCAGCCCAGGAACGCGCCATCGAGATTGATGGAGAGCGTCTCTCGCCAATGGGCCATGTCGGCCTGCTCGATCGTGGCGGGCTTGGAGATGCCGGCGCAATTGACGATCACATGCAGCGCGCCGAACGCCGCCTCTGCCTGCGCGACGCCGGCGCGCCACTGGTCTTCCTGGGTCACGTCGAGCGCGATGAAGAGGGCGTCCGGCCCAAGCTCTGCAGCGAGCGCGCGACCCTTCCCGGCATCCCGGTCGGCAAGCGCGGCCTTGCCGCCATCGGCGATGAAGCGTCGCGCGGTCTCGGCCCCGATGCCGGATGCGCCGCCGGAAATGAACGCTGCCTTGCCGGCGAAACGGCCTGTCACGGTTCTGCCTCCCAGGAGCCGCCAAGCGGCGGGGCGGGCTCTGCGGCCCGCTTCCATGCACGCACTAAAACGAAACGAGCGGCGTAAAACAAGCACGCTTGACTTTTTTTCGCGCGCCGCGAGTTTGCCAGCCAGGAAGCGGTCCGTCCGAGAGGCTGCTCAGGGAGCAACGCCCATGCAATTCAGCCGCGACGAGCTGAAGCGCGCCTATCGGCGCATGAAGACCATTCGCGCGTTTGAGGAGCGGGTGGAAAAGGAATTCGCCCTCGGAAACGTTCCGGGCTTCGTCCACGTCTATACGGGCTCTGAAGCCTCCGGCGTCGGCATCTGCCACGATCTCTCGGACGAGGACTATATCGGCTCCACCCACCGCGGCCACGGCCATTGCATCGCCAAGGGCTGCGATGTGAAGGGCATGATGCTGGAGATTTTCGGCAAGGCAGGCGGCCTGTGCAACGGCAAGGGCGGCTCGATGCATATCGCCGATCTTTCCAAGGGGATGCTGGGCGCGAACGCCATCGTCGGCGGCTCGCCGCCGCTCGCGGTGGGCGCGGCCCTCACCGCCAAGACGCTGGGCAACGGCAAGGTGGCGGTCAGCTTCGGCGGCGACGGCGCCTCCAACCAGGGAACGACGTTCGAGGCCATGAACATGGCGGTGGTGCTGAAGGTCCCGATGATCTTCGTGATCGAGAACAACGGCTATGGCGAGTTCACCCACGCCTCCTATGCGGTGGGGGCGCCCTCCATCGCCAAACGGGCCGAAGGCTTCGGCCTGCCGGCCGAAGTGGCGGACGGGGCGGATTTCTTCGCTGTGGCTGAAGCCATGCGCCGGGCGCTCGAGCGCGCGCGCGATGGCGGCGGCCCCAGCTTCATCGAGACCAAGCCGCCGCGCTGGAAAGGCCATTTCGTCGGCGATCCGCAGGCCTATCGCACCAGGGAGGAGATGGCGGAGAACCTTGCCATCGATTGCCTCGCCATCTTCCGCGACAAGGTGACGGACGTGCGCCTGCTGGACCAGGCCGATTTCGACGCGATCGACGAGGCCGTGATGGCCGAGGTGGAAGACGCTGTGGAAGCAGCCCTCGCCGCCCCGCCGCCGCCGCTCTCCAGCCTCACCACCGACGTTTACAAGAGCTATTGAGGGGGCGGAGAGATGCCGAAGAAGAGCTACCGCACCGCCATCAACGAAGCGCTGCGCATGGAGATGGAGCGCGACAGCCGCGTCATCCTGATCGGCGAGGATGTCGCCGGCGGCACGGGCGCGCCGGGTGCAACCGGCAGCGTCGGCGGGGTGCTGGGCGTCACCGCAGGCCTCTGGACCCAGTTCGGGCCGTCCCGCGTGATCGATACGCCCATCAGCGAGAGCGCCATCGTGGGCGCAGCCGCCGGGGCCGCCGCGACGGGACTGCGCCCTGTGGCGGAGATCATGTTCGTCGATTTCGTCGGCGTCTGTTTCGACCAGATCTACAATCAGGCGGCGAAGTTCCGCTACATGTTCGGCGGCAAGGCCACGACACCGCTCGTCATCCGCGCGATGGTGGGCGCGGGCTTCCGCGCCGGCGCCCAGCACAGCCAGACGCTAACGCCCCTCTTCACCATGGTGCCGGGGCTGAAGGTGGTCTGCCCATCGTCCGCCTATGACGCCAAGGGCCTCTTGATCCAGGCGATCCGCGACGATGATCCGGTCATCTTCCTCGAATCCAAGGTGCTCTATGACACCGAGGAGGAAGTGCCCGACGAGGCCTATCGCATCCCGTTCGGAGAAGCGCGCGTGGCGCGCGAGGGCGAGGACGTAACGATTGTCGCTTTGGGCGCCATGACGCCGCGCGCGCTCGCCGCCGCCAAACAGCTTGCCAAGGACGGCATCGACGCGGAGGTGATCGATCCGCGCACCACCTCGCCGCTGGACGAGGAGACGATCATCGAAAGCGTCTCGCGCACCGGCCGGCTGGTGATCGTGGAAGAAAGCCCGCCGCGCTGCTCGGTGGCCGCCGATATCGCCGGCATCATGGCGGACAAGGCGTTCAGGCACCTGAAAGCGCCCATCAAGATGGTGACCTGCCCGCACACGCCCGTGCCCTTTGCGCCCAATCTGGAGGATGAATATCTCCCCAGCCCCGCCCGCATCCGCGCGGCGGTGGAGGCGGTGCGGGCGTATGCTTAGCGCAGCTGTCTGCCCCCGCACGCGGGGGCTTGGCGCACTGCGACAAGGGCGGCGGAGCCGACAAAGGGGGCAGTGGGCTTTTGCTCCCCCCTCCGGCCCTGCGGCCACCTCCCCCGTGAACGGGGGAGGAAAGACGTTGGTGCACACCATGCCTGACCGCCTCGCCTCCAAGATCGCCATCGTCACCGGCGCGGCCTCCGGGATCGGAGCGGAGACCGCCCCCCTTTTCGCCGCCGAAGGCGCACAGGTGGTGCTCACCGACGTGCAGGCCGAGAAGGGCGAGGCGCTGGCCGCCGAGCTGGGCCAGACCTTCCGCCGTCAGGACGTCGCCGAAGAACAGGGCTGGGTCGACCTCATCGCCGACGCAGGCTGGCTGGCTGAAGGCGGGCGGCTGGGATGAGAGGGCTAGCGGTCCTGCGCGGTGTGGAAGACGGCGATGATCTCGATCGCATCGCCAGCGACGCGGTAGACCAGCCGATAAGGACGGCCGCTCACAAGAATTGTGCGACGACCGCCTCCCCCATCGGGCCGACCGACGTCGCCCAAAAGAGCAAGTCTGATTGCGGTTGCGCGGATAAGGTTGATTGTCTCGGTCGGCTTTGCCTGCGGGAATTGCTTCAGCCAGGCTGCATGCGCATTCAGGTCCCGGAGGGCGCCTCGCAGCCAACGAATTCGATACGTCAAGGCTTGGCGTACTCCGCGAAGAAAGCCTCCACCTCTTCATCGCTCGCGTATTCGACCGGCTCAGCCAGTCGCCGCTCGACTTCCACGACCTGCTCCGGCGTCAGAACGCTCTCGCCCTGGCGGTCTGCAAGGACAGCCTCCAGAGCGGCGGCCACGGCCTCGCGCTCGTCCTCATCCATCGCCTCGACCTTCGCGACAATCCGTTCCCAACGGCCCATGGCGGCGCTCCTTGCCCTCAGAGGCTCTCACACCGCCCAAAGGGCCGCAACTCACAGGAGACGCCCATGACCGCGCCCGCAACCCACCGCCAATGGTTGATCAATGACCGCCCCCTCGGCCGCCCCCTCCAGGATGGGGATTTCAAGCTGGTGGAGAGCCCGGTGCGCGCGCCCGGCCCGGGCGAGGTGCTTTTGAAAACGCGCTACCTCGGCTTTGATCCCGCCCAGAAGGGCTGGATGGAGAATATCGGCGGCTATGTCGCGCCAACCGAGATCGGCGAGGTGATGCGCGGCTCCGGCCTTGGCGAGGTGATCGAGAGCCAGCACCCGAAATACAAGCCCGGCGATCTCGTCGCCGGCATGCTGTGCTGGCAGGAATATCCCACGATCTCCGGCGACGGTCTGGAGAAGATCAGGGACGCCGATCTCGCCACCGCCTATCTCGGCGCGCTCGGCACCACGGGCATGACCGCCTATTTCGGTTTCATCCGCGTGGGCAAGCCACAGCCGGGGGATACGGTGGTGGTCTCGGGCGCGGCGGGGGCCACGGGCTCCATGGTCGGCCAGATCGCCAGGATCATGGGCTGCCGCGTCATCGGCATCGCCGGTGGGCCGGAAAAGTGCGCCTGGATCGTGAATGAGTGCGGCTATGACGCGGCGATCGACTACAAGAGCGAGAACGTCCGCGATCGATTGAATGAACTCTGCCCCGGCGGAATCGATGTGATCTTCGACAATGTCGGCGGGTCGATCCTCGACGACATGCTCTCCAGGCTCGCGATGCATGCGCGCGTGGTGATCTGCGGCGGCATCAGCCGCTATACCGTCGGCAAAATGCCGGCCGGCCCGCAGAATTACTTCAACCTGATCTTCATGCGCGCCACGATGGCCGGCTTCATCGTGCTGGACTGGATGAGCGAATATCCGCTCGCCCGCCGCCGCATGACGCAATGGATCCGGCAAGACCGCATCCGCTTCAAGGAAGACATCCAGGAGGGTTTCGAGAACACGCCGCGCACGCTCATGCGCCTGTTTCAGGGCGAGAATTTCGGCAAGCAGCTCTTGAAGGTGGGGTAGGGCCGAGCAACCCGCCGCGCGGGCGCTTCTGGCGGGCGCGTCATGACCCTCACACCCGTGTGAACCGCTTCGCACTGAACGAAGCGCGATTTATTCATTATTCCGCTGGACATCGCTCACGCGGTCGGCTACGGGTTGAGCATGACGCCTGCGTCATGCCCGATCCTGTCTCCTCCCCAGGGACGCCCCGTTCTGGAGTTTGCCCATGCGCGCCCTTATGCTTGCCCTGATCGCCGCTTTCGCTCTGTCTGCGCCAGTCTCTGCTGCGCCCAAGCGCGTCCATGTCGTGAAGATCGAAAAGGCGTTCGAGCGCCCCGACAATGATGTGGTCGCCGCCTCCGTCGTGTGGTCTTGCGCCGGCGACACCTGCACAGGTGAACTGCCGCGTCGCACGCCTGCGGTGCGCGACTGCATGCGCGTCGCCCAGGAGCTGGGCCGCGTCACCGAATTCGGCACCGACGAGGTGAAGCTCTCCGCTGAAGAGCTCGCCCAGTGCAACACACGCGCGCGGGGCTGATTTTTCCGCTTCTCTCCTCCCCGGGAGATCTCTCGAGGCCGCGGCGTGATCCACGCTGCGGCCTCTTTTTATGGCGTTTTTGCTCGGCGCGCTTTGCGCTTGGCTCGATGTCTGACGGCTTGCAGACGGCCAAATCACTTTGGTGCGCGTGCAATCTTATGTTGCATTTCACGCTCTATACGTAATTGTTTCAATGCTGGGACCAGTATTTGATTAAAGACGTTTTTTTGTTTGACGCTGAGAGAGTCATATCCAAGATGAATTACTTGTTGACTTATGCCAAAGGCGGCGGTGCCTTCTTCAAGCTCGCCTTGATCTACAAGCTCTTCGATATCTTGATAAAGTTCAACGTCATAGTCTTCGACGCCCATGATGGCCTCCGCCCTGTTGAACCAAACCGCCATTTGCCCGTTGGTGTGTAGGCGCAGCGTAGCTAGTTATTGTAGCCGCCCGTTTCAAGGATCGCCGCCAGACCCTCGCGATAGCTGGGATAGGCTGGCCGCCAGCCCAGTTCTGCTTTGGCCCGCGCGTTCGAGACGCGCTTGCATTCCGCGTAGAAGCGCTGGCCCATCGGGCTGAGCCCGGCCTCTTCCACGGGCACGAGCGGGCCCGGCGCCACGCCCAGAAGAGCCGCGGCATAGGCGCTCACCACCGGGCTCGCTTCGGGCTCGTCGTCGCAGATGTTGTAGATCCGGCCCGGGTTTGGCCGGGCGAGGCTGGCGATGAGTGCGGCGGCGATATCGTCGCGGTGGGCGCGGGAAAAGACCTGGCCCGGCTTATGGATGCGCCGCTCGGCGATCCGCTCGAACGGCGAGCGGCCGGGACCATAGATGCCAGGCAGCCGGAAGACATGGCCGCCAAAGCCGCGCCATTGCGTCTCGGCAAGCGCGCGGCGGGCGGCTTCGGGGCTCTGCGGCGTGGGCGGGTCGTCCTCGAACGCCCAGCGCCCGCCCCGGTCGCCATAGACGCCCGTGGTCGAGAGATAGGCTTTCCAGGCCCGGCTGGCGGCCAGCCGTTCGGGGAAGGCGAGGGCGGCGGGGCATCCCGTCTCGGCGGGCGGGATGGAGCAGACGATGGCTTGCGCGCAGCCAATGGCTTCATCCAAAGCCGTTGAAAACGCACCGGAAAACGCAATCATCTGCGCGCCCGGCTGGGGGGCGCCGCTGCGGCTTGTGCCCACGATCGCCCAGCCCGAGGCGGCAAGCCGCGACGCCATCGCCGCCGCAACATAGCCAAAGCCGAAGAAAAGGGCGGTGCGCGCTTGCGCC
>JBIIUJ010000062.1:0-14609 GCA_044340025.1 Caulobacterales bacterium | reverse complement strand
TCGATTTCCGACACGCTGGTGCGGATGCGCGAGCTGGTCATCGCCGCACGCGACCCTTCCCTCGGCAACGACAGCCGCACCGCCTATGATCGCGACTTCCAGGCTCTGAAGCGCCAGATCACCTCGATCGTGAACAATGCGAGCTTCGACGGCACCAATATCCTCAACGCCAGCCTGACCTCGGGCGTGAACTTCCTCGCCGACGCCGACGGCTCCCAGAGCCTGACGCTCGGGGTGGAGGATCTGCGGATGTCGTCGGTCAACGTCACCTTGACCGCAGCCATGGACCTGACCACCGCCACCAATGCGGCCACCGCGCTCACCGCGCTCGACGCCTCGCTTAACAACGTGAACGCGGCGCTCGCGCGGCTCGGCGCCTCGGCCAAGCGGATCGAGGCCCACACCGTCTTCATCACCAAGCTGATGGATTCGCTCACCGGCGGCGTCGGCAATCTGGTGGATGCAGACCTTGCGGTAGAAAGCGCACGCCTGCAGGCGCTGCAGGTCAAGCAGCAGCTGGGCACTCAGGCGCTATCGATCGCCAACCAGGCGCCGCAGGTGATCTTGAACCTGTTCCGCGGCTAGCCCGCGCGAACCATCGCGCCGGGCGTTCCGCCCTCGACGAAAAAAGAGCCGCGCCGGAAACGGGGCGGCTCTTGCATTTTCAGCAACCGGGCCGGCGCAGCCAGCCGCGCCGGTTCAGGCCGCGAAGCTGCGCGACAGGAGGGTCTGGAGCGCACGCGCATCCAGAGCTTCGGGGTTCTGGTCGCTGGCGTAGGAAAAGCCGTCCGCGCAGGCTTCAGCGCCATCGGCCAGATAGGCGGCGCGCAGTTCGACCTGATCGGCGGGCAGGATGGCGTAGCGATCCGCCAGCGCCACGGTCGCGCGCCCGTCGTCTTCGGGCACCATCGTCTCATGCAGCTTTTCGCCGGGGCGGATGCCCACGATCGTGTGCGGCAGGCCCGGCGCCAGCGAGCGGGCGAGATCGGTCGTGCGCATCGAGGGCAGTTTGGGCACGAAAATCTCGCGCCCCTGCATCAGAGCGAGGCTGGAGAGGGTGAAGTTCACGCCCTGCGGCAGCGTGATCCAGAAGCGCGTCATGCGCGGATCGGTGATCGGAAGGCTCTTGGCGCCATCGGCCACCAGCCTCTGGAAGAAGGGCACGACGGACCCGCGCGAGCCCACCACATTGCCATAGCGCACGACCGAAAACCGCGTGCCTTCCGCGCCGGAGAGATTGTTGGCCGCGACAAAAATCTTGTCGGCGGCGAGCTTGGTGGCGCCATAGAGATTGATCGGGTTGGCCGCCTTGTCGGTGGAGAGCGCGATCACCTTTTTCACGTCCCGGCGGATGGCGGCGTTCACCACATTCTCCGCGCCGAAGACGTTGGTCTTCACGCATTCCATCGGATTGTATTCCGCGATCGGCACATGCTTGAGCGCGGCGGCGTGGATGACATAGTCCACATCGCGCATCGCCATTTCCAGCCGCGCCTGATCGCGCACGTCGCCGATGAACCAGCGCAGGTAGGGATAGGCGCTCGCGGGGAAATCCTGCGCCATTTCATACTGCTTCAGCTCATCGCGGGAAAAGACGATCAACCGGCGCGGGGTAAACTCGCGCGCGATGGCGGCCACGAACGCCCGCCCGAAAGAGCCCGAGCCGCCCGTGATCAGGATCGTCTTGTCGTTGAGATCGATCCATGGCGCGCGGAAATCCCGCGTGAGGAAGGCCGGCGCGAGATCGCCAAGGGTCTCTTCGACGGCGCGCTTCTGGGCGGACATGGGGCTTTGCCTTCCTGTGGACCTGATCGGCGCGATCCTGCGCGGTCATGGTAAAGGAAGGGTTGGGGCCGCCGCACCGTTTCGAGCTAGTTACGCACGCGCAGGATCTCGATCTGTTCGGGATGGTTGGCCCGGATGGCGGGGCCGTTGAATTCCGAAAGCCAGCCGCGCACCCGGATGGTCTTGCCTTGCAGCTGCTGCAGGCCCGCCGGCCCGCCCGACCACAGCCTCGCGGCCGCCGGATCGACCGTGATGGTAAAGTCGGTGCGGTAGTTCTCGCCGAAATTCAGATAGATGCGGCCGCGCCGCTCGGCCACCTCGGCCACCTTGCCCTCCACGAGCTGGAAGCTGCGATGGTGGCGCAGGAGGTGATTGGGATCGGCGGTGCGCACCGCATAGACTGGCGATGCCCAGAGCCCGCGCCGCGCGCTGCGGGCTGTGGCTTCCGCATTGAGCAGCGTCTGGGCCTCCGCCCTGTTGTCGGGCCAGGTGTGAACCCGCGCGAGCCCCCGGGCCAGCATCTCGCGCTGGAGCCAGACGGGCTGAGCGCCGGGAATGAACACCTGGGCGAGCGCGCGGCCGCGCTTGTCGCGCCGCAGGCCGCCATAGCGCAATTGCACCGTCTTGCCCGCCGCGAGCGCCCGCAGCGCGGCCGTGGCCTGCGCGCCATAGGGGTCGCCCGGCTGCTCGCGCGGGGCGTCGATCTCGGCGAGCCGGACCACCAGCCCGCTGGTCAGGCGCAGGCTGTCGCCATCGATCACCTGCGCGACACGCCCTGTCTCGCCCGGCTGAAGCGAACTTGGGATCGGCCCGAACGCGGCCACGGCAAGGCACAGGCCGCCCAGGGCGGCGGAAACGATCAGGCGGCGCATCGGCGCGCTCCCTCTGCTGGAACAGAAGAGGAACATACGGATCGCTCGGCCCGCCTGCACCTGTCTGCGACGACAGGTGCGACCGCGCAGGGCGGCTTTGCGCGCGCCTTCGAAGCGGCTACATCGCCCGGTGCGGTCTCCGTAGCTCAGCAGGATAGAGCATTCGTTTCCTAAACGAAGGGTCGCAGGTTCGAGCCCTGCCGGAGACGCGCCCTCGCTATGCGTGCCGGTCAAGACGCGCCCGAATATCGGTTAGGAAGCGCCCGACGAAATTGGAAAGCAGTTGCTAGCGCCCTGGCGATTTTGGCTCATGTCCGCAATACGCCCGCAGCGCTGTCATTCACTACCGTTTTCATCACTGCCAAAAGCGGTCAATAAGCATGGAAGGGCTGGACCGCATTTCAAATGGCTTCGTGGAAACCCCATGCAAAATCCGCCTCCGGCATCGTCGTATTGCCGACGTCTGACCAACCCAGCAGTGCGATACGCTGGCTTAAGTCGCGAACCCAAGATTGGCATGGCGCAGCAGTGCACTCTGCTGGGCAGGATCTAGATGCTTAATCGATTGTGGTGGGTGACAAGCGAATACCTTTCCTTCCTTCAAAGTCCGCAAACAGATCACGGGGTCGAAATGTCCAGCAAGCAGGAAATTGATCACCTTGACCGGGCGCGCCAGCGTTGGCGCTAACCTAGTGAGCTGGGCACCGCTGTAAACAGACCTGCCGCCCGCCATGCGCCGCAACTCCTCGTTCGAGCTAGCAAGCGCCATTTCCTCGAAGATACCGACCGTAGTAATCGCCTGCGATGGGGCATTGACCGACTTTCCTTTGTAAAAGAATAGCAATGCGCCTGGCTGGACGATCTGCGCCTGTGCGCGGCATAGATAGACCTTGCGGATGGTGTTGCCCGGCATGTGGATGCCGATATCCGCCGCCGTGCCAAACAGGCTCAACTGCCTGCGCCGCGCGAGTTCAGGAAACAGCACTTCGTGATAGGCCTCTTGAATCGGGATGACATAGGCGCTGACACCTATTCCCGTAGCGAACCGCGGATAGTTGCGGCGTGCTAGGTCAAAAAGGGACTCGCCGGGGACAGACGCGATGCGGTCTCGCGAGAGCGACCTTTCATAAACGCGCTCGCCGTTCGCATTGTCATAAGTATGCACGAAGCCATAAAATTCGAGCAGATCGATGAGCGTCGCTTGGCTCGCATAGGTGGTCAGATAGACGACATCGTGCCGGTTGGTCTGCGCATACCAGAGGATTTGCTTTAGCAGTAGTTCGCCGAGTTTGACGCCCCGGCTCTCCGGCCGAACCTTAAATGTGCAAACCTTGAGGATCTTGGCGCCGGGGAGACTCGCATCGGTTGCACCTGGCTCTTCATCCTTGCGCACGACGAGGCCTGCGATGGCGCCATCATCGACGACAGTCCAGCATTTGCGCATCGGCTTTACGCATTTCTCGCGCCACCATTCGTCAAAGCCCGGATAGTCACTGCGCAGGCTCTCAAAGATTGGATCGCTCGCCGGAATGCTGTGGGCATTCATTTCCTGAATCTGCGGGAGCGCGACCTCGATCGGCTCATACGTGGTGCGCAGAAACGATACTGCGTCGGCGACATAGAGAACTCGGTCGCCCAGCATTGCTGATGTGCGGCGCGCGCGCTCATGCAAACCCTGATCTTCCGTAACGAGAAAGTCGGCGACACCGATTTCGAGCGCATGAAGCAGGGTCGCGTCGACTAGATCATTGGGCTTTCGGATTGCCCCGAAACACGCCTCTAGCTCGGCTTGATCCAGGCCGATTACCTTGTCTATGATCGGGAATTTGCAGATCTTGCTAAGCGACACACGACGCCGCGCCTGATCTCGATCGCGTTGAATATCGTCGATCGCTGCAGCATGGACGAACACCCCCACGCCGTTGCGCGCCGTCAGTTGCAGCAGCGCAGCGAAGTTGGGAGGGACCTCTGCATGATCCTCGAGGCCGATGAAAACGTTGGTATCAATGAGGTACTTCGGAACACTCATAACTGAGGGCTTCCCGCATCTGGGGTGTCGCATAGAGGAATGACTGCGGGGGCTCGAAGTTAAATCGGTCGCGAAGCTCGCCCAATTCGAGCGGGCGCCGCAGACGCTTGGCGCTCTTGAGCTCGATGGCGTAGCCGTGCTCCACGCCGTAAAAATAGCTATCGAAATCCTTGCGCGCGATGCAGGCGCGCTTAGAGAAGGTCTTCCAGATGTCTTCGGGTGCGCAGCGATGCACTTGTCCGATTTCAGCGATGCCAAGCAGCGCGCGGGTGGGGCTTGTCGCGTATATCAGCGCGGTTGTTCCGGTGGGTACCGACATTGGAAACCGCCGCCGAAGCTCAACGGTCTTGGCACCGCAGACGATCTTTTCACAATAGTCCGGCCTGATGCTGAATACGACATCGCGCCGTGCAGGCAGCCGGTCCTCGCCTATTATCGGCAATAGGAGTTGGTTTTCATCGACCGGATCGAAGCAGAAATCAGCTTCATGAACATTGGCCACAAGAGCGGAAGCGTCGTCAAAGCGGGCATCAATGCGCAGTGTTGCGCCAAGTGCGCCGAGATAATCGCGCAAGGTGGATACGAGAATATCGCGGCGCTTTTCGACACGCGATAGCGCCGCTTGACCGATATTCAGACGTTCGGCGAGCTGCTCCTGCGTAAGGCCGGCAAGCTTGCGGATCTCTCGCAGACGTTGACCAATATGCGCGTCGTCGGACTCGCCATCCGCTGGCTTCACCTCAAAAACCTTACCGACAACCTTCATCCAAGCCTCGCTCCCATCGATAGAATCGGCCCCCAATATTACACTGATGACATATTCCGGCTAGGGTTGTTTCGCCGCGCTGTGTTGCCGTTTCATGACGGCATCTAGTGTGGCCAATCGCCGGCGACGGCTACTTTCATATCTTGATCGCTTCAATGCCGTGAGTCCGCTCCCGGCCGGCTTTCGCCATTCGAACGGGTCTTTGGGTTACGATATGATCGCCGCTCCCATGGTCCCGATTCTTCCCGCCTTAGCCGACATTGGCTGATGCGACTAAACCGATGTGGCGGCCTAAGTGGTTGAATTGGCCAAGGCAGGCTGACTGATCTTCACCGGCGCGCGCGCTCACGCCAGCGCCTCGCGCTGCATCTCGATGCGGGCGAGCGCGGCCTCGAAGCCCGACCAGTCGTCCTCGCGCGCGATCTGGTCCCAGAGCGCCTCGATCACGTCGATATGCAGGCTCGCCGGCGCGCCCCGCGCGAAATAGGGATGGGCGAGCCGCTCGGGCCGCACCGGCGCGCGGGCGGCGAGGCCTGCGCGCACGGGCGCGAACCCCTCGCTGGCGTAGGCCGACGCGAGCGGGCTTTGCGCAGCGCGCGCCGCGCTCTCCTCCCCGCAGAACCAGTCGTAGAAAAAGCGCTCGAACGGCGCCCCGCTCGCCGAGAGGAAAGCGTACATCGCGTTGAGGAAGGCGGCGTCGGCCTCCGCGTCGCCGGTCTCGGCCACGCCCAGGCGGGCGTGCAGGCGGGCGCGCTGGGCGTTGGCGAAGGCGGGCGCATAGGCATTGGCTGCGTCCACCAGCGCCTCGGCCGGGCAGATCAGCGAGAGCGCGCCGGCAAGCTGCTTCAGGTTCCAGAACACGGCCTGCGGCTGGCGGCCATAGGCATAGAGGCCCGTGTGGTCGAAATAGGCGGCGGTGAAATTGGCGTCGGCGACCGGCAGGAACCGGTAGGGGCCATAGTCGAAGCTCTCGCCGGTGATGTTCATGTTGTCGGTGTTGAGCACGCCATGAACAAAGCCCGCCGCCATCCAGGCCGCCACCGTCTCGGCGCCGGCGAGCGCGGCGGCGCGCACCAGACCGGCGACCCGCGCCTCCCCTTCCAGCGCCAGAAGCTCGGGGTAGTAGCAGGCGGCGCAATGGTCGACGAGGGCAGTCAGATTGGCGGGCGCATCGTGATAGGAATGGCGCTGGAACGTACCAAACCGGACGTGGCTGTGCTGAAGCCGCACCAAAACGGACGAGCGCGTGGGCGATGGCTCGTCGTTGCGGGCAAGCTGCTCGCCGGTTTCGATCAGGCTGAACGTGCGCGACGTGGGCACGCCCAGGCTCTCCAGCATGGCGGTGGCCAGCGCTTCGCGCACGCCGCCCTTCAGCGTCAGCCGCCCGTCTCCCTGCCGCGAATAGGGCGTCTGGCCCGAGCCTTTCGTGCCGAGATCGAGCAGCCGGCCGCGATCATCGCGCAGCTGGGCGAAAAGAAATCCACGCCCATCGCCCAGTTGCGGATTGTAGGTCTGGAACTGATGGCCGTGATAGCGCATGGCGAGCGGCCGGGCCATGGCGCCCGGCAAGGGCTCGAACCGCGCGAAATGGGCGATCCACTCCGCGTCCGTCAGGTCGCCGAGGCCCACCGTAGCGGCTGCGCGCTGGTTGCGATGGCGTAGGATCGCCTTGGGGAAATCCGCTGGCGAGACCGGGTCGGCAAACTCCGGCCCGAGGGCGGCGAAGGCTTGCGCGGGGCGATAGGCGGGACTGATCGGCATGCGCGCGCAGATAGAGCCGGGCGGCAGCCGGACACAACCATGGATGCGCTGTTTTCACGCCGCCGGCCAGACCCTATAGAGCCGCGGCCTCCCCCAATAGGAATCCGCTAGTGGTCGCCCTGAAGAACATCCGATCCTTCTTCCAGCTTGAAATGACGGCAGGGATTTTCCTGCTGGTGTCGGCGATCGCGGCCATCGCGGCGGTGAACTCGCCCTTCGGCCCGGCCTACACCGAATGGCTCACCGCCAAGCACACGCTTCAGGTCGGCAGCTGGGAGGCCAGCAAGGACATCGCCAAATGGGTGAAGGACGGCCTGATGGCGATCTTCTTCCTGGCGGTCGGGCTGGAGATCAAGAAAGAGGTGATGAAGGGCGAGCTGTCCGACCCCAAGAAGCTCGCGCTGCCGATTCTCGCGGCGCTCGGCGGCATCGTCTGCCCGGCGCTGGTGTTTCTGGCGATCTGGTCCTCGCTTGGCGGCACGCCGGAGATGTTTGCCGGCTGGTCTGTGCCGGTGGCCACCGACATCGCGTTCGCGATTGCGGCGCTGTCTTTTGCGTCGAGCCGCATCCCTCTGTCTTTGAAGATCTTTCTACTCACCGTGGCGATCGTGGACGATCTGGGCGCGGTGATCCTGATCGCGCTGCTTTACACCACCGACATCGATTATCAGGCGCTCGCCGGCGCGCTGGGCGTGTTTTTATTCCTGCTGGGGCTCAACCGGCTGAAGATCTGCCGGGTCTGGCCCTATCTCGCCGGCGGGGTGGTGATGTGGGCCTTCATGCTGCAATCGGGCTTCCACTCCACGCTGGCGGGCGTGTTGACCGCCCTCACGGTGCCGATCAGCCGGGGACCGGAGAGTGACGAAAGCCCGCTGGATGACCTCCACCACGATCTCGATCCCTGGGTGAAATACGCCATCATGCCGCTGTTCGCATTCACAGCGGCGGGCTTCTCTTTCGCCGGCGTCACCGGCCAGACCTTCGCCGAGCCGCTGACGCTGGGCATCGCGATGGGCCTGCTGATCGGCAAGCCGCTGGGCATCGGCCTTGCGGTGTTTCTGGCGACACGGCTCGGCGTGGCCACCCTGCCCAGCGGCGCGAGCCTGTTGCAGATCATCGGCGTGGCCTGCCTGTGCGGCATCGGCTTCACCATGAGCCTGTTCATCGGCGGGCTGGCGTTCGAGGGCTCGGCCCATCTGTCGACGGACGTGCGCGTGGGCGTGTTCACGGGCTCGCTTCTGTCGGCGGCGATCGGCCTGTCGATCCTGATGAACGCGAAGTCGGCGCCGCCACCCGCTGCGGCAGGGATTGAACGCGGCCTGATCAGCTAGAGCGTGGTGATCGGGCGCGGCGGAAGACCCCCTCGCCGCCCGTCAAGGAGTGTTTCCAACCGGCGCGCGCTGCTCTAGCGTAACGCTGAATGACAGAAACAGCGTCAGCGGAGCAAAGTCTGGTGCGCGGGCGGGCGACGATGCCTGTGGGCCGGCTGCGTCTGCGCACGCTCCTCAACCTCCGCTGGCTGGCGATCATCGGCCAGACGACCGCGGTCCTGTTTGTCTATGGCGGCCTGGGGCTGGAGCTGCCGCTGGCGCTTTGTCTGGGCGCGATCGCGGTTTCGGCCTGGCTCAACATCTTCCTCAGCTTCTGGCTGCCTTCCCAGCGGCTGGCGGAGGAGTGGGAAGCCGCAGCCCAGCTCGCCTACGACATCTTGCAGCTGGCCTTTCTGCTGGCGCTGACGGGCGGGCTCAACAATCCCTTCATCCTGCTGTTCATAGCCCCGGTGACCATCTGCGCCGCCACGCTTCCGGCGCGGTTCACGCTGATGCTTGCTGCGCTGACGTTTGCGTGCGTGGCAGGCATGGCCGCCTGGAGCCTGCCCCTGCCCTGGGCCGATCCCGGCGGCTTCGAGCTGCCCTCGCTCTATCAGGTTGGGCTGGTGGTGGCGCTCATCATCGGGCTCCTGTTCACCTCGGGCTATGCCTGGCGGGTGGCGATCGAGGAGCAGCGCCTGGTTGATGCGCTCTCGGCCACACAGATGATCCTCGCGCGCGAACAGCGTCTTTCCGCGCTGGGCGGGCTTGCCGCTGCAGCCGCCCATGAGCTTGGCACCCCGCTCGCCACCATTCAGGTGGCCGCCAAGGAAATGGCGCGCGAGCTTCCCGATGGCGGGCATCTGAAGGAAGACGCGCTGCTGCTCGTGAGCCAGGCGGAACGCTGCCGCGACATCCTGCGCCGGCTCTCGGCCAGGCCTGACCCGACCGACGCGATGCACGATCAGCTGAGCCTGCGTCAGCTGGTGGAGGAGGCCGCCGCGCGCCACCCGGACATTCCCGGCGCCCAGCTCGTCTTCGAGGTGGAGCCCAGCCCCAGCGCGCCGGACGATGCACGCGAACCGACGCTGATCCGCAGCCCGGAGGTTCTCTACGGCCTCGGCAATGTGATCGAGAATGCGCTCGAATTCGCCGGATCGCGGGTCGAGGTTCTGGTGGAGTGGGATTTGCAGTGTATCGCCGTGACCGTGACCGACGACGGCCCCGGCTTCGATCCGGATGTTCTGCCCCGCCTGGGCGAGCCCTATGTCACCACGCGCGGCGTGGATCAGCAGCACGAGGAACATGAGGGCATGGGCCTCGGCTTCTTCATCGCCAAGACGCTGCTGGAGCGTTCGGGCGCGCGCCTGAGCTTCAAGAACCGGCCGTATCCGGAGCGTGGGGCGGTGGTTCGCGTCGTTTGGCCGCGGCAGAGTCTTGAATCTGCGGCTTGATGCCGCCGCCGCGTCGGCGTCATTGTGAGCCAGGGACCGACGCTGGCAGGGTCAAACAGCCAAGTAAGGGCGTCGGCGATGAAGGGAGACGTCCATATGGCGGACGGAATGTCGGGCATCACCATGCCGGCGGACCGCACCTTGATGGTGCTTGATGATGATGCGCCCCTGCGCAATCGCCTTGCGCGTGCGCTTCAGTCGCGCGGCTTCGAGGTGACGGCTGTGGCCGGCGTGCAGGAAGCCCTCGACGTGGCGCGCGCCGCGCCGCCCGCCTTTGCGGTGCTGGACCTGCGACTGGAAGACGGCTCCGGCCTCTCGGTGGTGGAGGAACTGCACAAGCGCCGCCCGGACGCCAAGGTCGTGATGCTCACCGGCTATGGCAACATCGCCACCGCGGTCGCCGCGGTGAAGGCCGGCGCGCTCGACTATCTCTCCAAGCCCGCCGACGCCGACGACATCATGAAGGCCCTGCTGGCCGACCCAGACCACAAGCCCGCTCCGCCGGAAAACCCGATGAGCGCGGACCGCGTGCGCTGGGAGCACATCCAGCGGGTCTATGAGCTCTGCGGCCACAACGTGTCGGAGACGGCGCGCCGGCTCAACATGCACCGCCGCACGCTTCAGCGCATCCTCGCCAAGCGCGCCCCTCGCTAGCAAGGTCCAGCCCCGATGGCGTCTTTCCCCGCGCTGCGGGGAAGGACGCCCGTCCTGGGCCTAGATGAGCCCCCGAATGATCGGCGCCAGGCCCGGCCACACGTCCGCCCGCGTCTTGGCGAGGGCGAGGTTGGCGCCCAGCCACCCAATCTTGTCGCCGCAATCATAGATCGGCGCCTCGATCTCCACGGCGTGGAAGGGGCGCCTGCCGATGAGGCGCGCCATGGCGTCGGTCAGTTGGATTTCCCCGCCTGCGCCGCGCTCGCCGCGCTCCAGTTCTGCGAAGATGTCGGGGGTGAGCACATAGCGGCCCGTGACGGTGAGGAGGGAGGGCGCGACCTCGCGCTTGGGCTTTTCCACCAGCCCCGTCACCTCGATGGCGCGGCCGGACCGCCCCCCCGGCGCGATCACGCCATAGCGATGCACCTCGTCTTCCGGCACGCCATTGACCGTGATGACACAGCCGCCGGTTTCGGCATGGGTCTCGACCAGGCGCGCAGTCGCGCCGGGCTCCCCGGTGCAGATCACGTCCGGCAACAGCACGGCGAACGGCGCATCGCCCACGATGTGGCGCGCGCACCAGACCGCGTGACCAAGGCCAAGCGCCTTGCCCTGGCGCACGAAGCTCGCCCGGCCCTGGTTCAGGATCGGGCGGCGCACCGCCTCCAGAAATGCAGCCTTGCTGGCGCCGCCAGCTTCCAGCTGGGCTTCCAGCTCGACCTGATGGTCGAAATGGGCCTCGATCGCTTCCTTGCCGCGGCTGACGACGAAGACGACATGCTCGATGCCGGCCGCCAGCGCCTCCTCGACGACATAGTCGATCACCGGACGGTCCACGACCGGCAGCAGCTCCTTGGGGAACGCCTTGGTCGCCGGCAGCATGCGCGTGCCGAAGCCTGCGGCCGGAATCACCGCCGTTTTCACCCTGCCGCCCACGCGCGCCTCCGTTGCCGTCTTGATCCGCCCCGCAAACTGCAAGACGCAGGCCGTCGCCGCGGTTTAGGATCGTCGCATGACACTGCCTAGTCTCTTGCCCGTCATTCTTTCCGGCGGCGCCGGCTCCCGGCTCTGGCCGGTCTCGCGCAGGGCCGCGCCAAAGCAGTTTCAGCCGCTGGTGACGGACAAGACCCTGTTTGCCGAGACGCTTGCGCGTTGTGCGCCATTCGGGCGCGAAGCGCTGGTGGTCTGCGGGCAGAGCCATGTCGGGCCCGCCCGCGCCGAGGCGGGCGGAGCAGCGCTCTCGTTCCTGATCGAGCCTTCGGCGCGCAACACAGGGCCGGCGGTGGCCGCCGCCGCGCTGTCGGCGCCGCCCGAAGCGCTGCTGCTCGTGCTGCCGTCCGACCATCACGTCGCCGATCCCGCAGCGTTTCACGCAGCTGTGGAAAAGGGCGCACGTCTGGCCGCACAGGGCCGTCTCGTCACGTTCGGGATCACGCCCGCGGGGCCGGAGACCGGCTTTGGCTATATCCATCAGGGCGCAAGCCTGGGGCCGGATGGCTTTGCGGTGGCGCGTTTTGTGGAAAAGCCCGATCGGCCGACCGCGCTTTCCTATCTCGCCAGCGGCGGCTTCAGCTGGAACGCCGGCATCTTCCTGTTTCAGGCCGGCGCGCTAGCCGCAGAGCTGGCCCGCACGGCGCCCGGCATCCATGCCGCCGTGACGCAGGCCCTTGCCCACGCCGACGTTCGGGCGGGCGAAACCCGGCTCGATGCGGTCGGCTGGGATCAGGCCGAGGCGCTGCCCATCGACATCGCCGTCATGGAGCGCACCGCCAAGGCCGCCGTCGTGCCCGTGGACATGGGCTGGAGCGACGTCGGTTCCTGGGCCGCCCTCTGGCAGATCGCCGACAAGGACAGAGCCGGCAATGCCGTGATCGGCGATGCCGCGCTGATCGATGTGGAAGGCTGCTATGTGCGCGGCGACGGCCCGGCCGTCACGCTGGTGGGCGTGCGCGACCTGATCGTGGTGGCCACGCCGCAGGGCGTGTTCATCGCCCCGCGCGAACGCGCCCAGGAGGTCAAGAGCGCGCTGGAGCGTCTGGTTCAGACCCGGCCTGATCTCGCCTGAGCGCGTCGATCCGCGCCGCAAGCCGCACTTCGATCGCGGGCCATTCCTCCCGCAGCACGCTGTACCAGGCCGTGTCGCGCCAGCGCCCGTCGGGCATCAGAAGATGGCGGCGGAACACGCCCTCGAACGTGGCGCCCAGTTTCTCGATCGCGCGGCGGGAGTGGGCGTTCAGCGCGTCGGTCTTGATCTCCACCCGCTCGATCCCGTGGGCGAAGGCGCGGCCGAGCAGGAGCCGCTTTGCAACCGGATTGACCAGCCCGCCTTGTGCGGCCCGCACATACCAGGTGCCGCCGATCTCCAGCCCGCGATGCTCCGGCCGCAGGGCAAGATAACAGCTCTGCCCCAGCACGGCGCCGTCTGCGCCGACCACGCACCACACACGCCAGCGCCCCGCCGCCTGCTCGGCGAGCAGCCAGTCGAAGGTATCGGCCCGCGTCTGTTCGGTGCGCATGTCGCGCGGCCACCAGGTCCAGAGCGTCTGGTCGCGCGCCGCCGCGAGAACCGCGGGGATGTGGCTTGCCTCGAAGGGCTCAAGACGCACCCCATGGGCCTCCAGCGGAGCCAGCGGCGGGATCATTTGCCCTTGTCGAGGGCGCGGCGCGAACCCCGCAGCACCCACCAGACCGTCACCGCAACCACCACCACGAGCCCCGCATCCACCCAGGCCCCGACGCCGGCGTGGCTGGCGTCTGTCACGGGGTGGATCAGCTTGGAGAGGAGCTGGAACGCATAATAGGACACCGCAGCGACGGAGAAGCCCTCCACAGCCATCTGCAGGCGAAGCTGGGCGCGGGCGTTCTCGTTCATGCTTTTTAGCTGCTCGGCGTTCTGCTCCTGCATGGCGAGGTCGATGCGCGTGCGCATCAGGCCGCTCGCGCGCTCCACCCGCTTGGCCAGGGTTTCCAGCCGCGCTTCGGTGGAGGCGCAGGTGTCCATCGCCGGTCCGAAGCGCCGGTCCAGAAACGCCTGAAGCCGCTGGAGCCCCTCGATGCGCTGCTCGCGGAACTCATCCAGCCGCTGGGCGATCAGGGTGCGATAGGCGCGCGCGGCGCCGAAGCGGAAGGCGGTCTCCTGCGCCAGCCGCTCGATCGCGCGGGCCGCCGTGATCAGCACCTCCAGCACCTCGCCCTCGGGCAGGGCCTCGTCGGCGATGGCTGCGCCCACGCGCGCCTCCAGCGTATCAATCTCCCGGCGGGCGGCCTTGGCGATGGGAAATGCAAACAAGGCCGCGATCCGGTAGGTCTCGATCTCCAGCAGCCGGCGCACCACCCGCCCGCAGCGGAACACGCCAAGCCCGCGATCATGCAGCAGGAAGCGGGTCCAGCCGTCCCCGCCGATGCGAAAGCCGGTCCAGACCCCGCACAGGCCGCTGGAAATGATGGAGCCGGCGCGATCGGCCTCCGGGCTTTCCGCCCCCAAAGCGCGATCAAGCGCGGCGTCGTCGGGCTCAGTATCGGACACAAAGACCGCTGCGGCCACAAAGCGCTGACCGGGCGCATTGATCAGGCAAGGCGGCGGCTGCACGGCCGCGCCTGCGTCGGCGAGCCCTTCGCGCGTATAGGTCCAGGTGGAGAACTCGCCGTGCCGCTCCCACTTCAGGGTGCCGCCATCGAGCGTCAGGAAGGCGTGATCCACGTCGCGCCGGGGCGCGGGCGCGCCAGCGCGCGCGGCCAGCGCCTCGGCATAGGCGCGCGCCTGCGCTGCGCCGTCCGGCCCTTCGTGCAGGCGCGCCTCGTGCAGCACGAGCGCGCGCGCGGGAACAGGCACGGTAGGGCGCGCGTGCGCCTCCCCGGCGAGGGTCTGTCTCAGGGGGTGATCCACGGCCGATGCGTTCCCTCATGCGTCTGGCGGCCATCCTCTCCAAGCGCCGCGACGGCGTCACTGTGCGCAGGCGTCGCAGCCGCCGCTCAGGA
>JBIIUJ010000061.1:0-14648 GCA_044340025.1 Caulobacterales bacterium | reverse complement strand
CTCGGGCCCGGCGGGCGGGCGCTGCTGCACCTGTCGCTGGAGGACCGCTACCCAGAGCGCGGCTATCGCGACCATCCCTGCTGGCGAAACTGGTTCAGCGAGGGCCTCCTGCGCCATGCCGCCAGCCGCGCCGGGCTCTCCATCGTGTCGCTCGACCGGATGAAGTGGCCGCCGCGTCAGAGCCACGGCGAACTGATCGACGGGCTCGTGCTGCTGGAACGGGGCTGAAAGCCGCCGCACTCTTTCAGCCGCCGAAGCGCCGCCTTGCGGATAAAGCGGCAGCGCGTTACCCATTCCCTTATGAGCGGTGCCCCGGGAGACCGGGGTGAAAAGGGAACGCGGTGCGGGGGTTCGCCCCTCAGGCCGCGGCTGTGCCTGCAACCGTAAGCGGGGAGTGCTCCCCCCATCGCGCCACTGGCCGCAACGGCTGGGAAGGCGGGGGGCGCATCGCGATCCGCGAGCCGGGAGACCTGCCGCTCAGCGTCGCTCTGCCCGCCGGCCAGGTCCAGCCGGAGGCGCGAGGTTCTCCCTCGAGAGGCGACATTTCCACCCCGCCCGGATGGTCCGGCGCGGGGACGAAGGAGATGTGCGCATGTTCCGGTTTCTGTCCTTTCCGTTTTGCCTTGCCGTGTCCGCCGTCGCGGCGCCGGCTCTCGCCCAGACCGCCGCGGCGGCTGAGACGATCATCGTCACCGCCACCCGCACGCCGCAGAAGCCGGCCGCGATCGGCGCCTCCGTCGCGGTGCTGGATGCCGCAGAGATCCGCGCGGCAGGCGCCGGCCCAGTGGTGGATCTTCTGCGCGACGTGCCGGGGGTGAGCTTCTCGCGCAACGGCGGGATTGGCGCTGTCACGAGCGTGCGCGTGCGCGGCGCGGAAGCCGACCAGACCGTCGTGCTGATCGATGGGGTGAAGCTGAACGATCCCTCCCAACCCGGCGGCGGGTTCAATTTCGCCAATCTGCTGCTCGGCGACCTCGACCGGGTAGAAGTGCTGCGCGGCCCCCAATCAACGCTCTATGGCAGCCAGGCGATCGGGGGCGTGGTGAACCTGATCACGCGTGAGGCGACGCGGCCGGCGGAAGCCAGCGTGGCGCTCGAAACCGGCGATCTGGAAACCACCAGCCTGCGCGCGGCGGTGCGCGGCGCTGCGGGGGCGCTGCGCTATGCGGCCTCCGCCGGCCGGTTCGAGACTGCCGGCATCAGCGCCGCCGCCGCAGGGCGCGAGCGCGATAGCTATGAGAACACCGCCGCCCAGGCGCGCGCGGCCTTCCAGCTTTCGCCTGTGCTGGGGCTGGAGGCCCGGGTCTGGTGGTCGTCGGGCGAGGTGGGCATCGACGGATTCCCAGCGCCCGCCTTCGTGCTCGCCGACACCCCGGAGCGTTCCCGCACCGAAGAACGCATCCTCTACGGCAGCGCCAATCTCGCCACCCTGGAGGGACGCTGGCGCACGCGGCTTTCGTTCAGCCAGACCACGACCGACCGCGAAAGCCTCAATCCAGCGCTTGCTCTGCCGACCACCTTCGATGCGCGCGGGGAGAACGACACGGCCGAGCTGCAATCTGTGCTGGATCTCACCCCAGCGGTTCAGATCGTTGCGGGCTTTGAGCACGAGACATCGCGCTTCCGCACCGCGAGCCCCAGCGTGGCAAACCCCAATCCCCGCCCCGCCACCGCCGAGGTGGATCAGCAAGCCTTCTACGCCCAGATCCAGGCCAGCCCGACCGAGGGGCTGACCGTCACGCTGGGCGCGCGCGCCACTGACCATGAACGGTTCGGGGAGGCGATCAATCTGCGCGCCACGCTCGCCTGGGCGATCAACAACGGCGACACGATCCTGCGCGCGGCGGCCGCAGACGGGTTCAAGGCGCCGAGCCTGTTCCAGCTCCTCTCCAATTTCGGCAATGTTGCTCTTCAACCGGAGGAGGCGACTTCGCTGGAATTCGGGGTCGAGCAGGCCCTGTTCGAGCGGCGTCTGATCGCATCCCTCACCTGGTTTGACCGCTCGGCCGTCAATCAGATCGACTTCGTCTCGTGCTTCCGCAATACGGCCGCCTTCTGCGTGAACCGGCCGTTTGGAACCTACGACAATATCGCCCGGACGCGCGCCGATGGGCTGGAGGCCACGCTGGAGTTTCGACCCATCGAGGCGCTCTCCCTGACAGCGGGGCTCGCCACGCTGGAGGCGCGCAATGATGCGGGCGGATCGGCGAACTTCAATCGCCGGCTGCCGCGACGGCCGGATCAGACCAGCTTTCTCACCGCCGCCTGGCGCTTTGGACCGGGCCGGGAGGTCTCCGCCACGCTGAGCCGGATTGGAGACGGCTTCGATAACGCCGCCAACACCGTGCGCCTGCCAGGGTATGAGATCGTCACGCTGCGCGCCTCCTTTGCCGTCACCGAACGCTGGAGTCTGCAGGCCCGGATCGAGAATGCGGGTGACGAGACCTACCAGACCACGGCGGGCTATGGCTCGCCGCCCCGCCAAGCCTTCCTGGGTCTGCGTGCGGATTTCTAGCGCCGCCCTCGCCGCGACGGCGGTTGCAGCGGCTTCATGCGCGCCGCAACCGCCCGAGCCTGCCGCGTCGGTCGGCGCGACCGTCCCGCCGCAGCGGGTGGTGAGCCTCGACTATTGCGCCGACCAGTTCGTGCTGAAACTCGCCGACCGCGATCAGATCGTTGCGGTTTCCCCGGATGCCGGCAAGGACTTCTCCTATATGCGCGCGGCGGCAGCAGGCGTTGCAACCGTGCGCAGCACCGCCGAAGACGTGCTTGCTCAGGCGCCTGATCTCGTCGTGCGCTCCTATGGCGGCGGGCCGGGCCTGGAGCATCTGATGGCGCGTGCCGGCGTGCCGGTGGCGCAACTGGGCTATGCCGGCGATTTCAACGGCGTGCGCGCCAATGTGCGCGCGATGGCGGCCGCGCTTGGCCACCCGGAGCGGGGGGAGGTTCTGATTGCAGAGATGGACGCCCGGCTCGCCGCCGTCGCGGCGCAGGCGCCTTCGGGCCGCGCCGCGCTTTATCTCACGCCCGCCGGCGTGACCACCGGCGCCGGCTCGCTCGTGCATGTCCTGTTGGAGGCGGCAGGCCTCGAGAACTTCGAGCGACAGCCCGGCTGGCGGCCCATCCCGCTGGAACGGCTGGCGCGCGAACAGCCCGATCTCGTCGCCTTCGCCCGGTTTGGCGCCGCCAGCCATCAGCCAGACGCCTGGTCGGCGGCCCGCCACCCCATCGCGCAACGCCAGCTCGCCGAGCGCCCCGTTGCAACCATCGACGGGGCCTGGACAGCCTGCGGCGGCTGGTTTCTGGCCGACGCTGTGGAAACGCTCGCTGCACGCACGGCCGCCGGCACAACGAAGGCCGCGCCATGAGAGACGCCGGGCTCCTTGCAACGCTGGGCGGCTTGAGCGTCGTTGCGCTTTTCGCCGCGCTTGTGATCGGCCCGACGCCGATGGCCCCCGGCGCTGCGCTGGCCGCGCTGGCGACCATCGGTGACCCCGGCGCGCAGGTGATCGTCTGGCAGATTCGTCTGCCGCGCGCGGCGGCGGCCTTTCTGGTGGGGTGCGCCTTGGGGCTTTGCGGGGCGGCCCTGCAGGGTCTGCTGCGCAATCCGCTCGCCGATCCCGGGGTGTTGGGCGTTTCTTCAGCCGCAGCGCTCGGCGCCACGCTCACGCTGTTCACTGGCGCTGCGGCCCTGTCGGCGTGGGCGATGCCGGCGGCGGCGGTTACGGGCGCGCTTGTAGCAACCGGGCTTCTGGCGGTCGCAGCCGCGCGGACCGCTTCGGTCGTGACGCTGCTGCTGATCGGGGTGGGGCTTTCCAGCTTCGCCGGCGCGCTGATGGCGCTCTTGATGAATCTGGCGCCCAATCCGTTTTCGCTCGCCGATATGGTGAACTGGGCGCTGGGCACGGTGGCCAACCGCAGCCTGCAGGATATCGGTTTTGCCGCGCCCTTCCTCGTCCTTGGCGCGGGGCTGCTGCTGGCCAGCGCGCGGGGCCTTTCGGCCCTGTCGCTCGGCGAGGAGGCGGCGGCGGGCGTGGGGCTGAACCTTGCCCGCGCGCGCATGGTGGTGGTGACCGGCGCAGGCCTCGTCACTGGCGCGGCCGTAAGCCTTGCTGGAGCGATCGGTTTTGTCGGGCTGGTCGCGCCGCATCTGGTGCGCCCCTGGGTGGGGCATGACCCCGCGCGAACGCTGGCGCCCGCCGCGCTGCTGGGCGGTTTGATCCTTGTGGCGGCCGATAGCGTGGTGCGCGTTGCGCCAGGCGCGACGGAACTCAAGCTTGGCGTCGCCGCCGCGCTGATCGGCGCGCCGGTCTTTGTCTGGATCGCGGCTCAGCGCAGGAGCCACCTTGACTGAGCTTGCGCTTCACGAGGTTCAGGTGGCGCGCGGCGGCCGGCTGGTGCTTTGCGGCGTCTCGGCTCGGGTGCGGCCTGGCGAACTTGTCGCCCTGATCGGCCCGAATGGCGCCGGCAAGACCACGCTCCTGCGCGCCGCGCTGGGGCTTTTGCCTCTCGCGGCGGGATCGGTGCAGATAAACGGCGTCGATCCGCGCCGCATGGCGCCGGGCGCGCGCGCGCGCGCCGCCGCCTACCTGCCGCAGGCGCGCCCGCTCGCGTGGCCCTTGAGCGTGCAAGCGGTTGTGGCGCTTGGCCGCTTCGCTTATGGTGCGCCCCTGCAAAGGCCTCGAGGAGAGGACGCCGATGCAATTGCGCACGCTCTCGCCGCCTGCCGGCTTGGCCCCCTTGCCCAGCGCCCGACAGACCAGCTGTCCGGGGGGGAGCTTGCCCGCGTGCATGTGGCGCGCGCGCTCGCCTCGGCCGCGCCGCTGCTGCTCGCCGATGAGCCGACCGCCGCGCTCGATCCGCGCCACGCCTTCGAAACAATGGCGATCGTGAAGGCGTTTTGCGCCTCCGGCGGCGGCGCGCTCGTGACGCTGCACGATCTCCCCCTCGCCGCCCGTTTCGCCGATCGCGTGCTCGTGCTGCAGCAAGGCCGCCTTGTCGCCGATGGGCCGCCGGCCGAAGCGCTCAGCCCGCCCTTGCTTGCCCAGACCTTTGGCGTGCAGGCGCGCCTTCTGGGCGACGCGCTTGTGATCGATGGTCCGCTCCCGGCGGGATGAAGCCCTTGCCTCCTGCACACCGTGCGCGCCACATCGCGCCCATGCCCGCGACTTTCGCTCCCGCCCGACGCAGCCGAAAGTCGCCCCCGGCGCAAGGCTGGGGGCTTCAGGCGTCTGCGCTGCTTCTGGCGCTTGCGGCCTTGCTGGGGGCCTGTTCGCCCGCAGGCGCGCGCCAGGACGTCGGCCGCGACGCCCTTCTCAGTCCGGATGGCCGGATGCTGGCCTGGCGCAGCGCGGATGCGATCCTGATTGCGCGGGCGGCCAGTCCGGGCCGGACCGAGGCCATTGCGCTGGGCGCGCCTGCGGCCGAACACGAGTGGACGCTGGACGGGCAAGGCGTGATCGCGCGTCTGCCCACAGGCTGGGTCTATGCTCCGCGCGAAGGCGGGCTGGTGCGGCTGCAGCGCGCGGGCGCGCGCCTGCGCCTGATCGGGCAGATACAGGGCGCGGCGGTGTTCCTTTCAGATGCGCGCCGACGCGACCGGTTTGATCTGGTGCGGATCGCCCTGGCCGACGGCCGCGCCGAAACGCTGATCCCGGAGATCGCCGGCGATGCGATGGGGCTCTCGATCGCAATCGACCGCGCTGGGGCGCCAGCCGCCCTCTGGGGCGCCACTGCGACGGGCCAGACCCAGATCTGGCTGCCTCTGCCGGGCGGCGCGGTCAGCCCTATTGGCGGTTGGGCGCTCGAAGACGCCCTCACCACGCGGGTGCTTTCCGCCGCGCCCTCCGGCGAGGCGCTGTTTCTGGCCCAGTCGACGCGCGACCGCCCGGGTCTGCTCGTCCGGTTGAGCCTCATCACCGGCGCCCGGACCACGCTGGCGGAAGCCCCCGCCGAGATCACAGCCGCGCTGTTCGATCCGGAGTCGGGCGAACCGCTAGCCATCCAGTATGATCCGGGCGTGCCGGTCTGGCGCGCGCTGGTCCCCGCGATCCAGCCTGATCTGGCGTGGCTGACGGCTCGGCTTGGCGCGTTTTCGGTCACAAGCCAGTCCGGCGACGGGCAGGTGTGGCTAGTGGCGAGCCAGCGGGCGGATCGGCCGGGCGGCCTGTTCCGGTTCGAGCGGGGCGTCCGCCGGCTGCATCCGCTGCGCGCGGAAGGCGCCCCGGGACCGGCAGCGCGGCCGGTGCAGATCCGGGCGCGCGACGGGCTTGTGCTGCCCGCCTATCTCACCTTGCCGCCGGAAGCAGACACGAACGCGGACGGCGCGGCAGAGCGCCCCAGTCCGATCGTGCTGCTCGTTCATGGCGGGCCATGGCTGCGCGATCGGTTCGGGCATGATGGGGAAGCGCAGGCCCTCGCGCGGCAGGGCTATGGCGTGCTGCGCGTGAACTTCCGCGGTTCGGTGGGGTTCGGACGCGCCTTTCTGGACGCTGGCGACCGCCAGTGGGGCCGGGCGATGCAAACCGATCTGGAAGACGCCATCGACTGGGCGGTCAAGGCGGGGGCCGCCGACCCGCTTCGGGTGGCGGTGGCGGGTCATTCCTATGGCGGCTACGCCGCCCTCAGCCTTGCCACGACAGGAAGCACGCCGATCGCGTGCGCGGTGGCGCTTTCGCCCGTCACCGATCTTGCAGGCTTCATCGAGGCAAAGCCCGCCAACACGCCGGATCGCCGGAGCTGGAACCGGCGCGTGGGCGATCCCGAGACCGCGGCGGGCCGCGCCGCCTTGCAGGCGGCATCCCCCGTGCTTCAGGCCGAACGCGCGCGCGCGCCGATCCTGATCGGCCATGGCGGACGCGACGCGAACGTGCCTCCCACCCACGCCCAATCGATGACGCAAGCACTACGTGCGGCCGAAAAGCCGGTGTCGCTCATGCTGTTGCCGCGCGAGGGGCATCTGCTGCGTGCCGCAGGACAGGCGGCCTGGACGCGCGCGCGGGACAGTTTTCTGGCCCGGTGCCTGAAGGGAGCCGCCACGCCGCCGATGGCGCTCGATCCCGCGCTGGCGGAAAGCCCGGTCGACGAGCTGGGCCTGTTTGCGCGGTCGCCCTAGCGGCCGGCGGAAGCGCGCGCGCGGGCGAGCCTGCGCCGCGCGGGCGTCATGGGCGCTTCCGGCTCGTGGGCGAGAAGGATCGCCTCCAGTTGCACCCGCAACGCCGCCATCCGGCGCGGATCGTCGAGCTTTCCGCCCTCCCCGGTCCGCAGGTAGAAGGCGTCCGCCACGCGCTCGCCGACGCCGTCCACATGGGCGGAGGTAACCGCCAGACCCTGATCGGCGAAGACACGGGCCAGATCGCGCAAAAGGCCGGGGCGGTCGCGGCCGGACACTTCCACGATCGTATCTGAAGCGGCCGCCTCATTGTCGAACGCGACCCAGGGCTCGATGGCGAAGGCGGCAAGCCGCTTCGGCGCGGGGGGATCTTTTGCAGGCGCGGGGGCGGCATCGGCCTTCAAGGACCGCTCCAGCGCGACGAGAAGCCGCTTCAGCCGGCCTGAGCCTTCCGCATCGAAGGCGCCGCCCTGAGAATCCTGAATCGCAAACACGTCAAACACCGCGCCGGAGCGCGTGGTGAAAATGCGCGCATCGGCCACATTGGCCCCTGCGGCGGCGAAGGTGGCGGCAAGATCAGCAAACAGACCCGGCCGATCCGGCGCGCTGACCAGCACTTCGGTCACCCCGCGCGCAGGCGCGATCCGGGCGGCCACATGATCGCCCGCGCCCGCATCGGCGGCGATCGCCATTTCCGCGGCGTGCCAGGAATGCTGCTCGGGGGTGAAGCCCAGCCAATAGGCGTCTTCCATTTCCGCAATCCAGCCAGCGGCGCGCGGATCGGCGCTGGCGGCGGCGCGGGCCGCAGCCGCCTGTTCGGCGAGCTTTTCGCGCACGGCGGCTTCCGGGCTGCGCCCGCCGCGCAGGGCGGCTTCCGCCGAGCGGAACAGATCGCGGAGGAGCTGGGCCTTGAAATCGTTCCAGACGCCCGGCCCCACAGCACGGATATCGGCCACTGTGAGCACAAGCAGAAGGCGCAGCCGCTCCGGCGTCCCCACGATCTCTGCAAAGCTGGCAATGGTGCGCGGATCGGAGAGGTCGCGTCGCTGGGCTACGTCGCTCATCACCAGGTGATGGCCGACGAGCCAGGCCACCAGCTCGACCTCGTCGGGCGGCAGGCCAAGCCGGGTGCAGGCGGCGCGCGCGCTCTCGGCGCCCATGATCTGCTGGTCGCCCTGCCCCTTGCCCGTGTCGTGAAACAGCATGGCGAGATAGAGCGCACGCCGGTTCTGGATCAGTGGAAAAACCTGGGTGGCGAGCGGATGCTCCCTGGCGCAGCGGCCGTTCTCGATGTCGGAGATCACCTGGAGGCCCATGAGCGTGTGCTCATCGACCGTGTAGCGGTGATACATGTTGAACTGCGTCTGACCCACGATCCGGCCGAACTCCGGCGCAAACTTGCCGAGCACGCCCGCCTCATTCATCAGCCGTAGCGCCAGACCGGGGTCGCGCCGCGATGTGGCCGCGCGCAGGAACACCGCACACGCTTCCGGGTCGCGCCTCAGAGCGGGCGTGATGCGGCCAAGCCGGCGGGTCACTTCGGCGAGCGCCGTGGGGTGAATATCGAGGTTTTCGGCGCCAGCGAGATCAAACAGGCGCAGGATCGCCACCGGATCGCGCTCGAACACCGCCGGCTCCGCGATCGAGACCCGGCCTCCGTCGAGAATGAAGCCTGGCGTATCAAGCGGCCTGGGCCTGGCCTTGCCGATCAGCCACGACAGGCCGCCCCCGCGCTGATGGATCGCCTCGTCCTCCAGCTTGGCGGCGAGAATGCGGGTGAGGCCGCCGACATCCTTGGCCACGAGGAAATAGTGCTTCATCAGCCGCTCGACGCCGGCCTGCGCGCCGCGGTCGGCATAGCCCATGCGCTGGGCGAGTTCGGGCTGCAGATCGAAGGTCAGGCGCTCCTCGGCCCGGCCCGTCAGGAAGTGAAGGTGGCAGCGCACCGTCCAGAGGAACTGCATCGCGCGGATGAACGTGACGATCTCGTCGCGCGTGAAAACGCCAAGCTTGATGAAATCCTGAGGCCCTTCAACGGCGTAGATGTATTGCGCGATCCAGAACAGGGTGTGCAGATCGCGCAGGCCGCCCTTGCCGTCCTTGACGTTGGGCTCCACCGCATAGCGCGACGCGCCAGAGCGGGCGTGGCGCTCGTCGCGTTCCTTCAGCTTGGCGGCGACAAACTCGCGCGCGGTGCCGGCGAACAGCTCGCCGCGAAGCCGGGTGCGCAAGGTGCTTGTGAGCGCAGCATCGCCCACCAGATGGCGCGCCTCCAGCACGGCGGTGCGGATGGTCATGTCGTCGCGCGCGGCGCGCATGGTCTCGTCCAGCGTGCGGGTGGCGTGGCCCACTTTCAGGCCCATGTCCCACAGGGCGTAGAGCATGTATTCGGTCACGCTCTCGGCCCATGGCGCATCCTTGTAGGCGCGCAGGAACAGGAGATCGACGTCGGAGGAAGGCGCCATCGCGCCACGCCCGTAGCCCCCCGTGGCCACAACCGCCAGGCGCTCCGCCGTGGTCGGGTTGCGGGCGCGAAACACGTGGATGGTCGTGTAATCATAGAGGGCGGCGATCACCTCGTCCTGCACCGCCGAGATGAGGCGCGCCACATCGAGCCCATCGGCGCCGGCCTCCAGCCGCTCCTGAGCGATCATCCGCCCCCGGAACAGAGCGCCCTTGAGCAGATCCAGCATCCGCGCGCGGGTGGCGCGCTCCGATCCCAGATGGTCGAAGAAGGCGGCGGTGAGCTGGGCGCGCAGCTTTCGGCCGTCCAGAACATCGTCGAGGCGCCAGGGTTTGGGGCGGCGGGGCATCGCGGCAGTCTAGGCGCTTCGTTGCGCCGGCTGAAGGGCGGGCATGGTCATGGGGCGTTGGCGGCCTTCCAGACCAGCCAGACGGTGACTGCGCCGAGCCCCAGCGCGGATGCGGCCGCCAGCGCGCGGCGCGGCGCCGCCCCGCCCATTCTGGCCGCCAGCAGCACGATGAGGGCATGCACCAGGATCGCCACGATCAGATAGCCGGTCAGGAGCAGGCTGAGCCCTGCCCCTGTCGCAGCCCCGGCGCGCAAGAAACGCGGCGGCACAGTTGCAAGGAAGGCCAGCGCCTTGGCGTTGAAAAGGTTTGTGAAAAGGCCGCGCTGAAAGGCAGCGCCAGCCGTGGCGGGCGCCGCAGGACCGCTGCGGTTGGCGCGCAACTGGCCCACTGCCTCGCCTGTGAGCAGAGCCATGACGGCGACGCCTGCCCAATCCAGCGCATGGGTCAGGCGATGATCGCGTTCCACCAGGCTGCCGATGCCGAGCCCCGCGGCAAGTGCGAGCAGCGCAAGGCCCAGCGTCACGCCAGCCAAAGCGGCAAAGCCGGCCCGGCGGCCGTCGCGCGCAGCCACAGCCGCAAGCCATCCCATATTGGGTCCCGGGGTCAGCTCCACCAGCAAGGCGATCAGCAGGAACTCGCCAACCAGCCTGATGTCTGGTCCGGGCTCGATCACATCCGCCACGCGCTCGTGGGTGCGTGCCTGTTCGCCCAGGGGCGCAGGCGCTCCAGCTCATAGGCCAGTTCCAGCAGGGTGCGCTCCTCGCCGGGGGCGGCGGCGAGCTGGGCGCCGATCGGCAGGCCATCAGGGCTCCAGGCGAGCGGCAGGGAGATCGCCGGGGCGCCCGCCACATTATGCACCGGCGTATAGCCAACGTAAGCAGCGAGCCTTGCGCGCAGCGTCTCGAACGCCACGTCGCCGGCGACAAAGCCAAGCGGGGGCGGGGCTGCATTGAGCACCGGCGAGAGAATGACGTCGAAGTCCTTGAACCAATTGGCGTAAGCTGCCGAACACTGCTCCAGAACACCAATAGCTTCCGGCACAGCGCCTTGGGGCAGCGCCTCCACAAGCCGCGCCATGCCGATCGAAAAGGGCTCCAGAATCGTCTCGTCCGGCGCCCGGCCGAGACGCGCCGTCAGCTGATCAAAGGAGCGTTTCGCCCCGCTTGCCCACAGGATGGTGAATGCGTCGGCGACTTTGGCGCCGTCGAACAGCCAGGCGGTCTCGCGCACCGAATGGCGCGCCCGGCGCAGGAGGCCCGCAACGCCAGCCGTGGCGGCGGCGACCTCCGCAGTGGGAGCGACCCCGCCTGCCCCGTCGAGCACGAGCCCGATGCGAAGCCGGCGGCGGGATGGCGCAGAGACGAGGCCGACCGGCGCATAGGCGCCACCTTGGGCCCTTTCCACCGCGGCAAGCACCCCGGCCGTATCCCGGACGCTGCGCGAAACCACAAGGTTTGCAGACAGATCGATCGCCCGGCGCACATCGCCGCCGTCGCCGATCACCCGCCCGCGCGACGGCTTCAGGCCCACAAGGCCGCAGCAGGAGGCCGGGATTCGGATGGAGCCGCCGCCGTCACTGGCATGGGCGACCGGCAGAAGCCCCGCCGCCACAGCCGCCGCCGCCCCGCCCGAACTGCCGCCGGAGGAATGCCTGAGGTTCCATGGATTGCGCGTGATCGGTCCACGCTTGGGCTCGGTGGTGGGCAGATAGCCGAACTCCGGCGTGGTGGTCTTGCCATAGATCACGAAGCCCGCCCGCTCGAAAGCGTCGATCAGCGGGCCCTGCGCCGCGGCCGGCGCGGGCTGGGGCCCTGAGGCCCGCGAGCCATAAGCCGTCGGCAAGCCTCTGACATCACTGAGGTCTTTGATGAGGAAGGGGACGCCTGCAAACGGTCCGGCCGGCGGGGCTGCCGCAAGCTGCGCGCGGGCGCGATCATACGCCTCCACCGCAAGCGCCCGCACCGCCGGATCCAGCCGCTCGGTGCGCGCAATCGCGGCCTCCAGCGCCTCTTGCGGGGTGACCGCCTTGCGCCGGATCAGCGCGGCAAGCCCGGTCGCATCTTCTTTCAGCAGCGGATCGGATGGCGCGCGCGCCGCTGCGGGCAGAGGCGCGGCCGCCGCGGCCAGCAGAGCTGTTGCGCCGCGCCGCGTGATCGGGCTGGTCATGAGCATTTCCCCCTCGAGATCGTTCTCGTTCACGCCAGCGTGAAACGGCCGGGCGCGGCGCGCAAGGGGGCGCGATCAGGACGGCGTGGCCGGCTTCAGCGCGCGGCCGCCAGCATGCCGGCGATCTCGTCTTTCAGCGCAAGCCTCTGTTTCTTGGCGCTTTCCAACACCTCGTCAGCGACCGGCTCGACATCGGTCTCATAGCGGTGGATGGCGCGATTGATCTCGTGATAGGCGTCGGCCAGGCGTGCGAAGTGGGCGTTCTGCCCCTTCATCGCCTGAATCAGGTTGGCGGCGTCGGGAAACTCTTCGGCAAGTTCGTGGGGGGTGTGGCTCATGGCGAAGGCCTCCAATGCGGGCCTCATTTGAGCCGGTTCGGCGCGGAAGTTCAGCGCGGCGGCGCGCCGCAGGCCGCAAGCCAGCGTGCAAACGCCCCATCCGGGTCCGCGCCCGGCGCGCTATAGGTCTGATCGCCATAGCGCAACGCCGCATTCGAAAGCGGCGCAAACGCCGCCAGCGGCGCATCCAGCTCGATCAGGGCGCGCTCGGAGCCGCGCAGCCCGCCCTGGATGCGTAGGTCAGAAAACAGGCCGGAGGACTGCCCGTTCTGGATCGTCAGCGATGCAGTTTCGTCCGGTTTGAACACATGCAGACGCAGACTGGCCCGGTCTGAGCCCGGCTTGCACCAGGCCACAAGGTCTGGCGCGCCGCCGGGGCGGGCCAGCAGGACGGCCGCCCCCTCCGGCCGCTGCACCAGCGCCCAGACCGCCGGGCGCGAGGGATCGCCGATCCGGTCGCGCGGGTCGGAGGCCGCCCACGGCGCCGGTCCGCAACCGGCGAGCGCCAGGAGAACCGCCAGCCGCCTCATGCGCCACGGAAGGTGGGCGGGCGCTTTTCCAGAAGGGCGGCCACCCCCTCCTCATGGTCGGCGGTGTGGTGCATCAGGGCCTGGGCTGCGGCGGACAATTCCATGACGCTGTCATAGGAGGCGCTCTGGCCCTGACGCAGCAGCGTCTTGGCAAGGCGCAGGGCGCCCGCCGGCTGGGCGGCGATTTTCTCGGCGAGGGCGTGGGCGTCGGCCATCAGCCGATCCCCCGGCACGACGCGCGAATAGAGGCCCCACTCGCGCGCGGTTTCGGCTTCGATCACATCGCCGGTGAACAGAAGTTCGGCGGCCCGGGAAAAACCGATCACGCGCGGCAGGAGCCAGGCCCCGCCGTCGCCCGGGATCAGGCCGAGCTTCAGGAACGTGACGCCGAACCGGGCGGACTCGGCGGCGATGCGGATGTCGGCCATGCAGGCCACATCCCCGCCCAGCCCGATCGCCGGCCCGTTCACCGCCGCGATCAGCGGAACCTCCAGCCCATAAAGCGCCTTCACGATGCGATGCACGTTGGTGCGATAGCCGTCGCGCACGTCGGCAAGGCCGCCGGCGAAGGCGCCCGTGCGGTCGCGCATCGCCTTCACGTCGCCGCCAGCCGAAAAGGCCCGCCCCTCCCCGGTCAGGATTGCGCAGCGGATGGTGCGATCGGCGTTGACGCGGGCGCAGGCGGCCGCAATGGCGTCCCCGTCGCCTGGCTGGCCCAGCGCATTGAGGGCGTCGGGCCGGGCGAGCGTGAGAACGGCGATCGCGCCGTGGGTTTCGAGGCGGATGACGGACATGACAGAGGCTCCCTGCGGGGCCGACCGCTAGCAGCCGGACCGCCGCGGCGAAACCTGGTTTCGCATGCATTTACCCTAGGTTGTGGTTAACGCGCCCGTAAGTAGAGGGTTGAACCAAATTTTAGGAGATTATGTCGCAATGGGATCGCCAAGCGCCGTTTGTGTCACTCAGCGGCGAGAGGACAGACCAATGATCGCCTATTTCGTCAAACACGCTCCCGTGGCGCGGAAGATCCAGATCGCCTTTGGAGTACTGATTGCGGTTGTCGCGCTCGGCGTCGGCTACCTGGCCATTCAGGCGCAAGCCGTAAACGCGAAGGTCAGTGAATATCGCACCGCAGCACGCCTCACCGCCACGGTGGGCGTGCTGGACGCCGAGTTCCAGCAGATGCGGGTTGCCGCCTTCCGCTTTGAAGACAGCGCCAACCCGGCCGAGCTTGCCACCCTGCGTGAGCTGAATCGCCAGATGACCAAGGAAATCGCCGCCACCAAGGAGCTGACGGCCGATGCGGCGGTTCACGCATCGCTGCAGAGCATCGCAGACCTGACCAGCGAGTATGTCGAGGCCGCCGCCGCCGCCGCCTCGGACCCTGCCGCTCTTGCGCGTCGCAACGCCATCGGCCCGCAGGTGAGCGAGATCTCCGAAAAGCTGTTCGCCGACAGCCAGGCGAACCAGGACACCCTCGGCCCGAAAATGAAGGCCACGCTCGATCAGGCCACGACGGTCGCGATCGGCATGGTGATCGGCGTGATCGTGTTCGGCGCGGTCTTCGCACTAGTGCTGTCCAACCTCATCGCCACGCCCTTCGCCCGCACCACGGCGCAGATGGAAGAAGTCGCCAAGGGCGATCTGAGCGTTAGCATCGATGATGTGGAGCGGCGCGACGATGTGGGC
>JBIIUJ010000200.1:0-3780 GCA_044340025.1 Caulobacterales bacterium | reverse complement strand
CGCCGAGCGCACCGTCGAGGGCCTATGGACCGCAATCGGTCACCTGATCGACCTGTTCGAGCCCAACGAGTGCCGAAACTACTTCACCAGTTGTGGGTACGATGCAGACTGAACGCAAACCGCTCTAACTCAACTTGCGCTTGGGCTTTGTTCAGCCGGGTTTGGAGGCGGCCCGGATGATTTCTGGCGCTGCCTTGCCGTGCGAAATCGGCCAGGCCAACACAGCGCCGGCCTGAAGCGCCGCCGCCGCCGCCTCATCGGCCGGTGGCGACGATGTGATCATCATGCAGGACCGCGATCTCGCGCTCGGAATAGCCGATCTCGGTCAGGATTTCGGCTGTGTTTTCTCCCAGCGCCGGCGCGCGCGTGGGGGCGATGCGCTCCACCTGCGAAAAGGCGATCGGGTTGCCCGGCGTGAGATACGTCCCGATGCCGGGATGTTCGAGCATGGAGAACATCGGATTCTCGACCGAGCAATCGGGGTCCTCGGCCACGACCTGCCCAAACGAGCGATAGCGGCTCCACGTCACGCTGCGGCCATCGAACTCCGCCGCGAACGCATCAATCGGCCGGCCGGCGAAGAAGGGACGCAACACCGCAGTGATCGCGTGGCGGTGCAGGAAGCGCTGACCCTCCTGGCGCAGATCGGCGCCCAGCGTGGCGGCCAGCGCCTCGAAGGCGGCCTCGGTCTGGGTTGCGGCCTTCAGATTGTCCCATTGGCGCAGGGTGAGCGCCACCACGATCACCCGTCCTCCGCAGGCGCAGGTGAAATCCTGCGCATAGGCGCCATAGAGGGCGTTGCCATACTTCGGCCGGTCGACGCCATTGACCATCACCTCGCCGATGATGCCCAGATTGCCCAGCATCGCGAGCGCCATGTCCTTCAGGGCGACCTCGACAAGCTGACCCTCGCCGGTCAGCCGGCGGTGGCGCTCTGCGGCGAGGATGCCAAGGGCGGCCTGCTGGCCGGTCATGCAATCCCAGGCGGGCAGGACATGGCCAACCGGATCGACCGACCCCTCCGGCCCGGTGGCGTTGGGGAAGCCGGCGGCGGGATTGACCGTATAATCCACCTGCGGCCCGCCGCTGCGATCGCCCGTGACCGACATCATGATCAGATCCGCGCGATGCTGGCGCAGCGCGTCATAATCCATCCAGCCGCGCACCCGCAGATTGGTGAGGAAGATGCCCGCCTGTTCGCCCGGCGCACAGATCAGCCGGGTCACCACCTCCTGTCCGCGCGGGGTGGACATGTCCACCGCCAGGCTCCGCTTGCCCTTGTTCAGCCCCGCCCAGAACAGGCTGCGCCCGCTCTGCGTCACCGGCCAGCGGTTATGATCCAGCCCGCCGCGGATCCGGTCGAACCGGATGACGTCGGCGCCCATCTGGGCGAGCGTCATGCCGGCCAGCGGGGCGGCGACGAAGGCCGAGCCTTCCACGATGCGCATGCCCTCAAGGATCTTCACCATGAGCCGTCCTCCGCCCGCGCAAACGGGCCGCCCGCCACAGCCGCCCGGGCGCGTGCCGCGCCGCGAGCATGACGGATGAAACGGCATGAAACTGGGGTCTGACGGGACGTGTCCGCGTCTTGGCCGCACGCACCTGCACAATTGCGCAGCGCTTTCGGGCTCAATTCGCGCTCCAGTGCAGTTCCGCCTGCATGCCGATCGCCCCGTCGCCATTGGTGGTGAAGAGGTCGAGGCCGCCATCCTCCCGCCGCCGTCCGTTCAGGCTGATGCGGTCGAAATCGAACAGAGGCCGCAGGCCGCGAAAGGAAAACCGCGTCGGCATCCGACCCGGCGCCGTGGCGCGCCCGGCCTCATAGAGCCAGAGTGCCTGAAGCGGCCCATGGACGACGAGGCCGGGATACTTCTCGGTCTCCATCGCATAGGGCCGGTCATAGTGGATGCGATGGCCATTGAAGGTCAGCGCCGAAAACCGAAACAGCAGCACGGGATCGACCGCAGCCGCCATCGCCCAGTCGCAGGCTGACGCCACCTGCGCCGGGGGAGGAGAAAACCGTTCTGGAAGAGGGAGATAGACGATATCCTGGCTCTCCGTCATCACCAGGCGACCCGCCGCGCTCACCGCATGGTCCACCGTCACGAACACCATCGGGCCGGCCTTTCCATCCTTCGGCGTCACGCTGCGGATGGTAGACACGCGCGTGATCGGCTCGCCGATCCGCGCTGCGTCATGGAAAACGCACCGGCTGCCCGCCCACATCCGCCGGGGCAAGTCTATCGGCGGCAGGAAGCCGCCGCGCCTGGGGTGGCCATCGGGGCCGACCCCCGACATGGGCGTATCCGGCAGGAAATAGAGCCACAACCACAGGGGCGGGATGGCCGCGCCAGGCTGGGGCTCGATCCGGTCCGGCGCATCCAGCGTTGCTGCAAGCGCCCGCACGGGCGCCGCGGTCGCCACATCCTCGCGCGTCTCGCTGCGGCCGACCCAGTCCTCGATCGTCCCCATCGCCATGCGCCTTCCCAGCGTGATCGCTCGTGGTTGCACAAGCATATATCAGAGCAAGGAAAGCACCTAGCGCTGGTTTATGCTGCACCTGCTAAGCTTTGGATGAAACGACAGCGGATCAGTTCGCCGCGATCTTTACACGATGCTGCGCTGCAGCAAGGGCGCGGCGACTTTTTCCTGACCATCCGCACCGCGAACCAAGGTTCCGGCCTTACAGGGCAGCGGAGCAACCATCTTGGGCAAGACTCGTCCATTCCGGCGCGAGCTTATTGAAATCCTGCAAGAAACCTTGTGGCCGTCAGCGTCACATGCGCATCCAGCGGCGGGTGCAGTTCAAACGCCTTCGGCTCGCGGGAGAAATTCCAGAGCCTGAACAGGCGCCACTCCGATCGCCGTTCATCCGCCACGGCCAGTTCGTTGCGCGTGATGTGGAAGGGCGTGCGCTCCCATCCGTTCGTGGTCTTGACCTCGATCAGCCGCGAGAGCCCCTCCGGGGTGAAACTTTCGATGTCATAGCCCGCCCCGTCGCCGTCCTCCTCCGACACCCAGCGCACCTTGCGCGCAAGATCCTTGCGTCCGGCCAGCAGAAGCGCTGAACGTTCATGCGCCAGCACGCGCTCTTCTCCCGCCCGGCCAAGCGCCCGATTGCGCTCATCGCGACCCGCGACGTCAAACTTGTGTGCAATGTGAAGCATCTGCTCCAGCTCCGGCGGCGGCGGCTGGTTCGACAGTGTCGGCGGCTGGCCGATCCAGATCGGGGCGGCCTCGCGCAGGCCTGTGGCCGGCCCGGCGGCCGGCGCACGCAACACCCACTCCGGATGCGAATTCAACCATCGCAGGACCGCATGCTCGAGCGACCCCTGAAAATTGAAAGCAGGCGCCAGACCGGTCAGCCAGGTTTCACCCAGCGCCTTGAGCACTGCACTGATATTCTGGTGCTTGTACTCGATCGCCTTGGCCGAGCGGTTGATCCGGTCCGCAAGCTGCCGGTATGACGCCGCCTTGTTGAAAGGCTTCCCGGCCAGATCATCGATCAGCATCGCGAAGTAATCCGCGACGATCAGGTCGTTCTCTTCATCCGCCCAGGGCTCGGTCGACATTTCGCCAGGGTATGGGCGCGACGTGTCTTTGTCATCAGAGACTTCCAAAAGGATCGTGCTCGCGGCGGCCGTGGCCGCCCCACTGAGGATCGTTCAACGACGCAGCCGCCCCGTCGGAGCCGCCCTGCGGCGTGAGACATGAAAGATTGGCGGAGGGGACGCGACTGCGGGCGAACCTTCTCTGGCGAGCGCGGGAAACTTCGCTGTT
>JBIIUJ010000221.1:0-2976 GCA_044340025.1 Caulobacterales bacterium | reverse complement strand
AAGAACGACGACAGCCTCTAGTCGCCCCTCATCCGGGGCGGTTCCCCCGCCCACGCGGGGATGGTCCCGTCGGGATTCGCGGCTGCGCTGGCCTTGATCCAGCGCGCCCGCCGCGATCAACAGCCGCTCGCCCTGCTCGCGTCTGATTTCGATCTGTTCGATGCGATGGCGGATGAAACGCTGGCGTGGCTGCGGCTGTTTTTTGGGCCTGACCTGAAATCGCAAATCTCGCATGGCCGCATCACGATGGCGTTGGGGCGGCTGGCGGAACCGGCTATGAAGGCCGACGCTAGTCTGGGCCTGTTTGGGGTGAATGATGTCTCCTCGCGCGATCTCGTCGCCCTCGTCTTCCGGCAAGCCGAACGCGATACCCCTCTCGACCAGCCGGCCGATGGCGCCGGAGCGCGCGATGGTGTGGGCGGCGGGGATGCAGTCACTGGCGGAGACAGCGGACGATCCGCAAGAGCGGGAAGCGTTCAACGCGCTGGCGAGGCATCTCAGGGCGCAGACGGGCCTGTAGCACGGCGGGCTTCCGCTGGGCCGGCCACAGGCATGGCGCGCGTGCCGGAGGGCCATGACGATGCCGAATTGTAGCACCTACAGGCGCTGGACCAAGAAACGGCGAACCTGATCGAGGTTCCCCCGCTCACGCGGGGAAGGTCCGCCGGGGCTGAAGGAGCGCGCTACCGCCGAAGCAAAGATCACCAGCGAAGGCTACATGTCAGCCCCACAACTGACAGATCTCGCGCGCGGCCGCTTTATCGTGCGCATGCCCGCCGAGGCGGACGGGGTCGTGAAGGGTCTCGCCGCTGAATTGGACATGATTGATGAAGACTGGAGAGAAATGCTCTTGGCTATGTGGACCGGAAAGTCCTGGCGCGCGCGCCTGGCGGCGCAATTGGCGAAGTGCAGCTCTGGTGGCCCGAAATGCATGCCGCGAAAAAGGCCGGCACACCGCTTTACACACGCGAACGGAGCTTGCCTGAGGGCCGAGAGCGCGACGCGCTGCGCGCCCGGCAGAGGGCCATCTATTCGGCAGCGATCCCGGAGGCCTGGCGCGGCGTGGGCGGGAAGGATTTGACCGTAGGGAACAGCGCAGCAAACGTCGCAAGCGACACTTCATGGCCGCTGTCGAACACCTCGATCGCGTCGCAGGGTTCCCAGGCCGTCTCGCCATCGTTGATAAAGAACGCCGGATCGCTGGACCGTTCACCGAACACGACGGTCGGGCGGTATTCCCAGTTGAACAAGCGCATGGAGTTTCCCCTTGACAATTCCAAGGTGGGAGCCGGCGATGGTTCGGTCAAGTTTCCCCCGCCCAGGGGGGATGGTTCCCTGGGCCGCGTGCAGGGCCTAAGCTTAATCTAGAGCAGCGTGCTGTTTCTATGAAACAGCACGCTGCTCCATTACCATTGTTTTCGCATCGTTTTTGCCGAAAACCGGCAGCCACTTTTCGGGACGATGCTCTAAGTTCCCCCTCCCAATCTTGGATGGTCCCGAGAATCGAGCCCACCCCTTGGGAAGCGCCCGCCACGCTTGGTTAAGAGAGCAGATCATTGCGGCGGTGGGCGTCGAAGATGATGGCGCCGCCTTTCACGGGAGTGCGCGAGGCCCGGACCCGCCGTCTGCGTGGTTCATGACCCGCCCATAGCCTCGCTGAATCTCCCTAACCTGTTTGATTCAAACTTCCGATTGGCGCGGCGGGGCGGGGTCTGGGACTCTCGCGGGCATGGAGCCGCTGCCCCCTCCCCTTTTGCTCGCCGCACGGGCGCCCGCACGCGGGGTAGACCGGGTCTATCGGCTGTCTCTCAGCCGCGATCTGTTTGGCGTCCTGGTGCTGGAGATCGCCTGGGGCCGGCGGGGCGCGGCGGGCCAGGTGAAGCGGCTTGCGTTCGACACGCTGAGCGAGGCACACGCCGAGATCACCGCCCGCCTGCGCCGCCGGGCCAGCGCAGAACGCAGGATCGGGGCGGGGTATCACGCGATCAGTTGAGGCCGCATTTGCTCGTATAGGCGCATTTCTCTTGCCTAGAGTGCTATTTACGCGCATATACGCGCAATGCTCCTCACCGCTCCCGAACTCGCCGCCCAGATTGGCGCCCGGCTGAAGGCGCGCCGGCGGTCGGTGGGTTTGACACAGGCGCAGGCTGCGGCGCGGTCAGGGGTCTCCTACGGCACCTGGCGGCGGATGGAGGCGGCGGGCAAGGCTTCCATCGAGGATCTGGCGCGGGCGGCCATCGCGTTGCGCAGTGAGGATGAGCTTGCGGCCCTGTTCGCGCCGGCGCCCGCCAGGTCGATCGAGGAGCTTGCCGCGCGCGCCCGGCGCGAGCGGTCATGATCCCGCCGGCGGCCGATCTTGTGCGCGTGGAGCTTTATGGGGCCGGCCCGGGCGAGGCCCCCTCCCCGGCCGCGCGGCTAGCGATGGCGGGGCGCAGGGCTGCGCTGGAGTGGGCGCCCGGCGCGCGCGCCCTCGATCCGCTGCGCTATCCGGTGGAGCCCGGACTTCTGGAGGCGCGGACAGACCATTTCCACGGCCTGCACGGCTTTCTCGCCGACAGTCTGCCGGACGCCTGGGGCCAACGGCTCTTGCGCCGGCGGCTGCGGCGGGCGGGCGTAGCGCTCGAAGCGCTGACCGGGCTTCAGCGGCTCGCTCTCGTCGGCCGGCATGGGCGCGGGGCGCTCGCCTATCACCCGGCGGCCGATCTGGGGGAGGAGGCCGAAGCCGACCTTGATGCGCTCGCCCGCGCTGCGCAGGCGGTGCTGGAAGACGCCGCCGCCGATGACCCGGCGAACGCGCTTCTGGAGCAGCTGGGCTCCGGCTCCGGCGGAGCGCGGCCGAAGGCGCATGTGCGCCTAGACGGCGCGGACTGGATCGTGAAGTTCAGGGGGGCGACCGACGACCTCGATTGCGGGCCACAGGAGCTCGCCTACGCCCATCTGGCGCAGGAGGCAGGCCTCACCCTCCCGGAATGCCGG
>JBIIUJ010000199.1:0-3860 GCA_044340025.1 Caulobacterales bacterium | reverse complement strand
TGGCGGCGGCCCTGTCGGCCAATGCGCCGCCGGGCTTTTTCGACCTGACCGGCGGCAAGACCCCGCTGATCTTCGCCGGAACGGTGGTCGGCCTGTTCAGCGCCGGCTTCGGCACGCTGGGCCAACCGCACCTCTTGAACTGGATGATGGCCGTCAAGGACCAGAAGACCCGCGTGCAGGGCTTCGCCATCGCCATGATCTGGGGCGTGATCGTCTATGTGGGCATGGCGACGCTGGCGCTCTCGGCGCGAGCCCTGGCGGTCGAAGCGGCGCCCGAAGCCGTGTTTTTCGCTGTCTCCAACATGCTTCTGCCGCCCATTCTGGCGGGCCTCGTTGTGGCGGCGGTGCTGTCGGCGATCATGTCTACGGTGGATAGCCAGCTGCTTGTGGCGGCTGCGGCGGTCTCTCACGACATGGGCCTCGCCAAGCGCATGCCAGGGCGGGACCTGCTCGTCACCCGGGTGGTGATGGTGCTGATCTGCGCGGGCGCGGTGGCCCTGACCTTCTATCTGCCGGAATCGATCTTTGCCCGAGCGCTCTTTGCGTGGGCGGCGTTGGGCGCGGCCTTCGGGCCTGTCGTCGTTGCGCGCCTGTTCCGGCTGGAGCCTCCGGGCTGGGCGATCTTCACCGCCATGGCCTCAGGCTTTCTGCTGACGGTGTTCTTCTACCAGCAGCCTGACACGCCAGGCGATATCGCCGAGCGCGTGGTTCCGTGGCTGCCATCTCTGGTGTTGTTGCTGGCGACTGGTCAGGCGGCGAAGACGAGACCCGCGACGGCCTGAAGCACCAGGAACACAAACGCCCAGAGAACAGCCGCCAAGCCCAGCGCCAGCACCAGCCCGCGGGCCGAGTGCGACACCGACGAGGCATGCCGCTCCGCCATCGGACGAGCCGCCTTTGGCGCTTTGAGTTCTGACAAGGAAGAGGCCATTTCCCTCAATCTGCCGTGTTACTGATCATAGTAAAACACGAATCAGTATGGAGGCACAAGATGGCGCGATTTGGGGGCTCGCCCATGGGTTGCGTTCGATCAGCGCAGCCAGAGGCTGGCGGCCAGCAAAGCAAATCCTGAAAACAGCGCGCCGACGCCAAAAGCCTCAAGGGCGTCAAATGCTAGGCGCTGCTTCGTGAATTGCTTTGGGATGCGCCTGATTTTTCGGAGGTTAATAATCTGGGTGGCCATGGTTTTTCTCGGGAGATGCTCGCCCGCAGAGCGGGCAGGTTTTGCGTTGACGCAAAGCCCTAGCGCCCCGTTGCGGCGACACCACGGCCCAACCAGAGCAGGATCCCGTCATCATGGCCCAAATCGCGCCCCTTCCCTGTCATGGCGTCAGCTCTGTGCTGGGGCCCCCGCGCGATCATCCTGTCCTCATCGTGGGCGGGTGCGGGGGGATTGGCTGGGCGCTCTGTCAGGCCCTGCTGGCTCAGGGCGTTCAGGTGGCGATCCTTGATCTTCCCGCGGCGCTGGACCGCCGCGATCTTGCAGGCGTGGCGGTCTCCGCGCCGGTCGATCTGGCCGATCTGGCCTCCATCGAGCGCGTCTTCACCACACCCTCGCTGCAAGCCTTTGGCGCGCGCCAGATCGTGCTTGCATCCGGCTTTGTCGCCGGGCTCTCGCCCGTCCGTGAAGCAGCGCCGGCCCTCTGGAGCGCCACGATGGCCGGCAACCTCGCCGGTCTCGCCCATCTGCTCGCGTGCGCGCTGCCAGGCTTGCGCGCGGCCGGCGGCGGCGCGGTCACGGCGCTTTCAACCGCCATCGGCCAGATCGGGTCGCCAGGGTATGCGGCCTATGGCGCCGCCAAAGCGGGCCTCAACGCGCTGATCCGCACCCTGGCGCTGGAGGAAGCGCCCCTGATCCGGGCCAACGCCGTTGCGCCGGGGGCCGTCGACACCGCCTTCATCCGCGGCGGCTTTGCCGCCGGGGCCGAGGAAGAAGGGCCGCCGGCGCGCTTTTCCCTGGACGCCTACGCCAAGCTGGTGCCGCTTGGACGGATCGCGACAGCCGACGATGTTGTCGGGCCGCTCCTGTTCCTGATGTCAGACACCGCGCGTTACATCACCGGTCAGGTGCTGCACGTAAACGGCGGAGCTTTCCTGCGCGACTGAACAGGCGTCATCCGACGCTGATCTCACCCATGGCGGTCTGCAGATAATTGGGCAGGCCGACCGCATCGACGAGGCTGAGCTGTGTCTCGAGAAAGTCGATATGCTCCTCGGTCTCGTCCAGAATGAAGGTGAAGATCTCGCGGCTGATGTAGTCCTGCTTTTCCTCGCAATAGGCGATCGCCTTGAGGAGCTGCTCGCGGCCGCGCGTCTCCACGCCCAGATCCGCCTTGAGCGCCTCGGGCACGGTCTCGCCAATGGCGAGCTTGTGCAGGTCCTGAAGGTTGGGCAGGCCATCGAGAAACAGGATGCGCTTGATCAGCTTGTCGGCGTGCTTCATCTCGCCGATCGATTCCTTGTAGGTGATCTGGCCGAGCTTGGTGAAGCCCCAGTTTTCATACATCCGGGCGTGCAGGAAATACTGATTGATCGCGGTCAGCTCATTGGTGAGCACGGCGTTCAGATGTTCAATGACCTTCTTGTCGCCCTTCATGGCAGCGTCCCCGGCTCAAAACAAAACGGCGCGGCCAAGCCCGCGCCTTCACGTGATTCACATCTAGTCTGAAACGGCGGCCTTGGCTACTCGGCCGCAATGTTTTCAATAACTTGAACGCTTCTGATCATCACTTGCATGTCCGGCACGCAGCGGCCGCAACGCGCCCGGCACTCATGGCGGGCAAACACCTCGCCGGCGCAGGCCGCCCCGTCGTCAATTGCTTCGCGCACATCGCGTTCGCGGATGCCATTGCAGTTGCAAACGTACATGAACATGCACCTGAGACTGTGTCGCAAGTGAATGTAGCAAGCGCAGCGTCAGATGCAAGCGGTTCTCACCTGCGACAGGAGCGGCGCACCGTCGCGGCCTGCTGGCTCAGGCGGCGCGATCGAGCGCACCGCCCAGAATGTCCACGATCTGGTCGATGTGGCTGCGCTCCAGGATCAGCGGCGGCGAGAGCGCGATGATGTCGCCGGTGGTGCGGATCAGCAGACCACGCTCGTAGCAATCCTGGTGGATCTCCTGCGCGCGCAGGCTGGCGGCGCCCGGGCGCGGCTCCAGCTCGATCGCGCCGATGATGCCCCAGTTGCGGATGTCCACCACGTGCGGTTTGCCCTTCAGGCTGTGGACCGCCTTCTGCCAGTAGAGCGCCAGGTCGCGCGCGTTTTCATAGACGCCGGTCTCGCGATAGAGCTTCAGGCTCGCCAGCGCGGCGGCCGACGCCAAAGGGTGCCCCGAATAGGTGTAGCCGTGGAAGAGCTCGATCAGATGCTCCGGCCCGGTCATGAAGGCGTCGTGGATCTCGCGCTTCACCGCCACTGCGCCCATCGGCACGGCGGCGTTGGTGAGGCCTTTGGCGAGCGTGATGATGTCGGGCGTGACGCCCAAGGCCTCCGAAGCCGTCGGAGCGCCCATCCGCCCGAAGCCGGTGATCACCTCGTCGAAGATCAGCACGATGCCGTGCTTTTCCGTGATGGCGCGCAGCGCTTCGAGATAGCCAACCGGCGGCGGCAAAACCCCGGTAGAGCCTGCAAGCGGCTCCACAATCACGGCCGCGATCGTGTCGGCGCCATGCAGCGCGATCAGATCGTTGAGTTCCTCGGCCAGATGCCCGCCCCAGCGGGGCTGGCCGTGGGAATAGGCCTGATGCTCCCTAGAATAGGTGTGCATCAGGTGATCCACGTTCGGCAGAAGCGCCCCGAACGCGCGCCGGTTGGTCTGGATGCCGCCAACCGAGATGCCGCCGAACTTGGTGCCGTGA
>JBIIUJ010000198.1:0-3904 GCA_044340025.1 Caulobacterales bacterium | reverse complement strand
GCTTCCTCCGGGGCATGGTGGGCGATTGGCGCACGCGCGCCGACATCGCGCCGCAGCGAGCCGCCAAAGGCCACGTTCAGCTCCTGAAAGCCGCGGCAGATGCCGAATATCGGCTTGCCCGCCTCGATCAGCGTGTCGACCAGCCCGAAAGCCTTTGCATCGCGCCGCTCGTCGAACGGGGCGTCGCCCGGGGCGTCATCGCCATAGCGCGACGGCGCGACATTGGAGGGCGAGCCCGTCAGCAGCAGCCCATCGATGATCGGGGCGATCTCGCGCGGGTGCTGGTGCTCGGGAATGGAGGGGATCAGGATCAGCGTGGCGTCGGCGTGGCGGCCCAGGCTTTCCACATAGCGGCTCATCACCGCCTGGGCTGTTTCCGCGCCGACCTGCCGATTACAGCAGATCACGCCGAGGATCGGCCGCCGGCTCACGAGGCTCGGGCCGTTCTGCGATGGGGCAGATCATCCATGATGGCGCGGCGCTGCTCGGGGCTGAGCCGGCCCCACTGGGCGATCTCGGGCAGGGTGCGGCTGCAGCCCATGCACAGCCCGCTCACGGGCTCCACCGCACAGACCTTCACGCAGGGGCTCTCGATCAGGCTGGTCATCAGCCCGCCGCCAGCGCCGCCAGCACGCCCAGCTCGGCCGCGATCGCCACGGCGCCCAGCACGTCGCCGGTCTGGCCGCCGATCTGGCGCGCCGCGATCACCGCCACGGCGAGGGCGGCAAGCGTCGCGCCCACGATGGCGAACACGACGCCCGGAATGGTTGCGCCCAGATCGCCGATCACGAAGGCCGCCGCTGTGATGCCCACAGCCAGACCGATCGCCAGGATCATCGCCCCGGCGCTTGGCTGGCCGGCTTCCACCGACATGCCGTCTTCGGCCGCCGGCGGCAGCGCGCGCATCACTGTCACCAGCGCCGCACGCCCCAGCACGCCGCCCGCGATCAGCGCCGCGAAAACGGAGCCGAACGCCCCGATTTCGGCGATCAGCGCCACTTTCAGCATCAGCGCCAGGAACAGCGCCGCGGCGCCGAACGTGCCGATCCGGCTATCGCGCAGGATGGCGAGCTTTTCGGCGCGCGTCTTGCCGCCGCCGAACCCATCGAAAGCGTCTGTGAAGCCATCCTCATGGAACGCGCCGGTCGCCACCACCTGGGCGCCGACCGCCACGATCGCCGCCGGTATCGGGTCCATCCCCCAGAGCGAGGCGAGCAGATAGGCAAGCCAGCCAATCAGCCCGATCACCAACCCCACCACGGGCGCGGCCCCGAAGGCCTGCGTGATCCGCGCACGCGGGAGATCGCCTTGCCAGGCTCCGGGCAGGCGGGTGAAAAAGATCAGACAGATACGAACATCGTCCAGGAAGGACATGGGGAGGGCCTCGTGATCGCTACATAAGCGCGCGTTGGGCTCCCGCGAAGATGCGGCGTGCATTTCTGCACACACGTTGCCGAAAGGCGACAATGCCAGCGTGCAAGGTCAGGGCGCGGGCGGCTGGCTTTCGGCGGGTGCGTCAGTCGGGACAGCCCCGACGGTGTGCAGCCCCAGCGCAAAGCGCGCCGCTTGCCGGCCCATGTCGAGGCGCGGGCCGAATCGGGCGCACGGGTCCTCGCCTGTGCGCTCCCTTGTCGCCTCGCCCGGTGCAAGCAGGCGCACGGCGGCCTCTGCGAAGGCGTCGGCATAGCGGTGCGCGTCGCCCACGTCCGAAAGGCTGCCGCGATCGAACGCGACGCCCGCCCCGCGCGACCAGGAAAGCGCTGCGATCTGACGGCCGTCGCCCGGCGCCAGGGCTTCCAGTTCGGCGGTGAGGCCGCCGCGACCAACCGGAAGCCGCACCGAGCCCGGACCCGGGATCGCCCGGCTGATGGCGGCCGACGCCACCGAGGCGGCGCCGCTGGTTGCTTGAATGCCGGTGACGGCGGCGCGCACGCGCACAGCCTCCGCGTCGCCTTCGGCGGCGATCTCGAACCGCTCCGAGAGCGCAAAGCAAAGCTGACGGTCCATCTCGCGCGCCACGAGCTGGGCCTCGGCAGCATCCACGCTGTCTGGCAGCGCGGCCCGCTCCGCGATCCCGGTCGGCTCGATCAGGACGCGCCTCACGCCGGCAAGGGCGGCCTCGTCGCGCTTTTCCAGCGCTTCGGCCCGCGTGTCGCCGGTGCGCGGCGTCAGGCCCTCATAGCTGGTCAGGAAGCCCGAATTGGTGGGCGTTACGGTGGCGCAGCCGGCAAGGGTCAGCACGGCTATCGAGGTCGCGATGATTTTCATATGGCAATAGCTACAACGAAATGATCCGCGGTCAATGGGGCCGCGATCACAGATCGGCGCCTGTTCGCGCGCCACGCGCCGGGCTAGGTCGCGGGCCATGACCCAAGCGCCCTTCGCCGATATTCGCGCCCTGCTCGATCGCCTGCCGCCGCCGGACGCCGACGCCATGGCGGCGGTGGAGGCGCGCAACGCGCAGCTCCTGAAGCCGAGCGGCGCGCTGGGGCGTCTGGAAGATCTGGCCGTCTGGCTCGCCGGCTGGCAGGGGCGCAGCCCGCCGCGGATCGATCGGCCGCTGGTGGCGATCTTCGCCGCCAACCACGGCGTGACCGCCCAGGGCGTCTCGGCCTATCCCCCTGCGGTGACCCGCTCCGTGGTGGAGGCGATCGCGGCCGGCGGCGCTGGCGTGAACCAGCTCGCGCTGGCCGCCGGCGCGGGGCTGAAAGTGCTCGATCTCGCGCTCGACCATCCCACCGCAGATTTCACGCAAGCGCCGGCGATGAGCCCGCGCGACTGTGTGGCGACCATGGCGTTCGGCATGGAATGCCTGGCCGAGGGGACCGACTGTCTGGTTGTGGGCGAGGTGGGCATTGGCAATACCACAGCGGCGGCCGCGGTCTGTGCGGCGCTGTTTGGAGGCGGCGGCGCGGACTGGGCGGGCCCGGGGGCCGGGCTCGCCGAGGGGCAGCTCGCCCGAAAGATCGCCGCAATCGAGGCCGGCCTCGCCCGCCACCACACCGCGCTGGACGATCCGCTTGCCGTGCTCGCCTGCCTTGGCGGGCGCGAGATCGCCGCCATCGCCGGCGCCATTCTCGCCGCCCGCCTGCAGCAGGTTCCTGTCGTGCTGGACGGTTATGTGGTGGGCGCGGCCGCAGCGGTGCTGCACGCGATCGATCCCGCGGCGCTGGATCACTGCGTGGCCGGCCATGTTTCCGCCGAACCCGCTCACCGGGCGCTGCTCGCCCGGCTCGGAAAGACCCCGCTGCTCGATCTCGGCATGCGGCTGGGCGAGGGATCGGGCGGCGCGCTCGCGCTTGGGGTGCTGAAGGCGGCCTGCGCGACCCATGCAGGCATGGCCACTTTTGGCGATGTCGGCCTCGATGTGACGGCCTTGTAATATTGCCATTCGATGAAGGTTTATTGAATTACGATAATTTCACTGGCGTTCGATCCGTACCGCTGCGACCTAGGACGCGGCTCGGTCACGAGGGAGATCGCCATGAAGACCTTGATTGCACTTATATCCTTGGCCACGGCTGCGGTGGGTGGGGCCGCGCTGGCCGATACCCAACGCCTGAGCGCCACCGATTACCTGCAGGCCGTCACATGCGAGGTCTACAAGGCGCGCACCGAGGCCCCGGACGCCGCCGCCTGGACCGCCTTTCTGAAGGAACAGTCGCGTCGGCGCGATCCCATGGTGATCACCATGGCCGAGGCGCGCGAGGATGAAGGCCGCCAGATCGCCCGGATGGTGCGCCGCGGCGGCGAGATGGCGCAGGCGCGCGCCCGGCAGATCGACGCCCAGTGCGCAGCAGTGTTCCAGGCGGACACGACGGTGCAGGCCAGCCCCGGACGCGGCGACGCGGCCAGCCTCTAGGCCTCGCCTTCGCCGCGGCGCGCCACATTCCCGGGCGGGCCG
>JBIIUJ010000058.1:0-15067 GCA_044340025.1 Caulobacterales bacterium | reverse complement strand
TCTTTTCGTGCCCCTGACGCTGCCTTTCATCTGGATGCTCTTTTTCTGGAAGCGAGGGGTCACGCTCTACGATCATGTCGTCTTTTCACTTTATTCGATGTCGGCGGTGACAATCCTGATCCTGGGAGTCGTGCTCATCGGCGCGGCCAGACCATCCTGGGCCGAGGCGGCTGGGCAGGCCGTGGCGCTGGCGGTTCCCCTGCATCTCTTCTTCCAGCTGAAGGGCGGCTATCGGCTCGGCTGGTTTTCGGCGCTGTGGCGCACGCTGGTGCTGCTGGTCGCACTTGCCGTGGTGATCGCGCTCTTCATCGCGGCGATCGTGCTTCTGGGCGCGCTGGGGTAAGGCGAAGCCATGTTTGCGTCGCTTCTGATCGCCAATCGCGGCGAGATCGCGGTGAGGATTGCGCGCACCGCCCGGTTGATGGGGCTGCGCACCATCGCGGTCTATTCCGACGCTGACGCCGGGGCGATGCATGTGCGCGCCTGCGACGAGGCGGTGCGGCTCGGCCCGGCGGCGGCGCGCGACAGCTATCTGCGCGGGGACCTGATCCTTGCCGCTGCGAAGGCGCATGGGGCGCAGGCGATCCACCCCGGCTATGGCTTCCTCTCGGAGAATCCGGAGTTCGCTGAGGCGTGCGCCGCGGCGGGGATCGGCTTTGTCGGCCCTTCGGCCGATGCAATCCGGGCCATGGGACTCAAGGACCGCGCCAAGGCGATCGCTAGGGCTGCCGGCGCGCCGGTTCTGCCTGGCTATTGGGAGGCCGATCAGAGCCCAAAGGTTCTGGCGCAGGCGGCGCAGGCCATCGGCTTTCCGTTGCTGATCAAGGCGGTGGCGGGCGGCGGCGGGCGCGGCATCCGGCGGGTGGACGACGCCGCAGCCCTGGTCCCGGCGCTGGAAAGCGCACGACGGGAAGCGGCGGCGGCCTTTGGCGATGACCGGGTGATGCTGGAAAAGCTGGTGGAGAACCCGCGTCACATCGAGGTGCAGGTGTTTGGCGACCAGCATGGCGGTCTGGTGCATCTGTTCGAGCGTGACTGCACCATCCAGCGGCGACGCCAGAAACTGATCGAAGAAGCCCCCGCCCCTTTGGTGGACGCCGAAGCCCGCGCCAGCCTGACCGACGCGGCGCTCAAGATCGCGCGCGCTGTTTCCTACGCCAACGCCGGCACGGTGGAGTTCGTCGCCGAGGGCGGCGGGCCGCTCCGGCCGGATGGGTTCTGGTTTCTGGAGATGAACACGCGCCTGCAGGTGGAGCATCCTGTGACCGAGGCGATCACGGGGCTGGATCTGGTGGAATGGCAGCTGCGCGTCGCGGCGGGCGAGCCCCTGCCCCTTCACCAGGACGAGATCGCCTGCCGGGGCTGGGCGATGGAGGCGCGCCTTGTCGCGGAGGATGCAGACGCCGGGTTTCTGCCGTCATCCGGGCCGATCATCGCCCTGGCGGCGCCGGAAGGCGTGCGGGTCGACGCAGGCTATGGCGCTGGCGACAGCGTGCCTGACGCCTATGACAGCCTGCTTGCCAAGCTCATCGCTCATGGCCGCGATCGCGAGGGCGCGCGCCAGAGCCTGATCGCGGCGCTGGAACGCACGGCCGTGTTTGGGCCCCAGACCAATGCCGGCTTTCTGGCGCGGGTCTGCCGGGCCGAGCGGTTTGTTTCGGGTCGCAGCGACACGGGCCTGCTGGAGACCGAAGCGGCAGGCTTGGAGCGGCCAGACGCAGCGGCGGCCCAACGCCTCGGCCTTGCCGCAGCGGCCGCGGCGGTGGCGCTGGGCGAGGGCGGGGCAGACCCGTGGAGCGCGCGCGATGGCTGGCGGATGAACGCCGAGCCGCGCCTCACGGTCGTGTTTGAAAATGCCGGCGCAGCCGTGCCTGTGACAGTGTCGCCCGGACCGCTCCGGCTGCGCACGAGCGCAAACGGAACCACCGGCCTGTTCGAGCGCGTGGCCTTCGCGCCTGACGGCGCCCTTTGGCGCATCGAGCGGCCAGGCGAACCCGACGCGCTGGCGCTGGTTGGTCCAGACGGCGTGCGGCTGGCCGATCGGGGCGATGTCTTCTTCTATGCATTTCACCGCCCCGACGCGGGAGCGGAAGGGGCGCAAGCAGAAGACGAAGCCCGCGCGCCGCTGCCCGGTCGGGTGATCGCGCTGGCCGTGGCGCCGGGCGCTGTGGTCGCCAGGGGCGACGTGCTGGCGGTCGTGGAAGCGATGAAGATGGAGCACACCGTGCGCGCAAGCAGGGCGGGCGTGATCGCCGACGTCCTGGCGGCCGAAGGCGTGCAGGTGAAGGCCGGCGACGTGCTTGTCAGGCTGGAGCGCCTGACGGAACCGGCCTGAGGGTTGCGGCCGAAGCGCAGCTTCCTTGCAAGGCGCGCCGCGCGCCTGCTAAGCGGGGCCTCCCTGGAACAGGGGCCTGTAGCTCAATGGTTAGAGCCGGCCGCTCATAACGGTCTGGTTGCAGGTTCGAGTCCTGCCGGGCCCACCAGCGGGTCGCCGTCTCAGCGCAAGCCTCTAGCCCGCCCCTTTATCCTGCATGTTCTGCCAGCGAATGTAGGCGGGCGTCAGAATCACGATGAACAACACCGGCAGGAAGAACAGGATCATCGGCACGGTGAGCTTGGGCGGGAGCGCGGCAGCCTTCTTTTCGGCGGCGGTCATGCGCATGTCGCGGTTTTCCTTGGCCATCACCCGCAGCGCCGCGCCGAGCGGCGTGCCGTAGCGTTCGGCCTGGATCAGCGCGGTGCAGACTGCCCGCACACCCTGGTGGTTGGTTCGACGGCCAAGATTTTCATACGCCATCCGCCGATCAGGCAGGTAGGCGAGTTCGGCGGTGGTGAGGCTCAGCTCTTCGGCCAGTTCCATCGAGACCGGGCCGATCTCCTGGCTGACGCGCTGGAACGCGAGTTCGATCGACATGCCGGATTCAACGCAGATCAGCAGCAGGTCCAGCGAATCCGGAAACGCGCGCATGATCGATTGCTGACGCTTCTGGACCACGTTGATCAGCCAGATGTTGGGCAGATAAAACCCCGCGACACAGGCCGCGATCGCGCCAGCCAGACGCATGGTGGACGACCACTCACTCTCCGAGAGCACGAAGAAGTAAACGAGGCCGCCGATGAAAAACACGATCGGCAGGGTGAAACGGGCGAAATAGAAGATCGTCACCGGCTGCGGCCCGCGCATGCCGGCCTGGGCGAGAAGGTTGACCAGATTGGGATCTTCCAGCGCCTTCTGGAGGTCGAGCGTGTCGACGAAGCGGCGGAACGCCGATTCATCCGAGCGCTTCAGACGACGATCCTGATCGCGGCCCTGCGTCACGCGACTGCGCTTGCGCAGCTCCTCGCGCCGCCGCGCGACGGCTTTCATCCGGCCGGCCAGTTTGCCGCCCGCCAGCGCCGGACTCGCCAGCGTGATGATGGTCAGAAACGATGCGCCAGCCGCCAGGAGGCTGGCCAGCACCACGGGGTCGGTGAACCAGATCGCAAAGTCCTGAACCGTATCGAACATTGCGGTTCGCCTAGAAGTCGAAGTTGATCATCTTGCGCATCACCAGGATGCCCAAGGTCATCATGACGCCTCCGACCAGCAGGCCCATATGGCCTGTCGGGTCGGTGAAAAGAAGGTTCATATAGTCCGGGCTTGTGACGTAAACGAGGATCATGACCGCGAAAGGAAGCGCGGCGATGATGCCAGCCGAGGCCACCGCTTCACTTGAAAGCGCCTTGATCTTCTCTTTCATCATTTTGCGGGCGCGAAGCACCGACGCCAGGTTTTGAAGCGCCTCAGACAGGTTCCCGCCGGCCTTCTGCTGAATCACCAGCACGATGCCGAAGAAGTTGACCTCCGGCAGCGGGATCCGCTCGAACATTTTCTGAAGACAGGCGTCGAGCTGCACGCCCATGGCGAGATTGTCGGTCAGGCGGGTGAACTCGCCCGCGAGCGGCTCCGGAGCCTCGCGGGCGATGACCTTCAGACACTCGTTGAGCGGCAGTCCGGACTTCACGCCCCGCACGATGACTTCCATCGCGCTTGGAAACTCGAGCTCGAACTTCTTCAGACGCCCGGCGCGCAGAAAGCCCAGAAACCAGCGCGGCAGGCCAAGCCCGCCGACGAACGCCCCCACCGCCGCCAGCCAGATCATCGACGGCGCCGCAATCGCCAGAGCCGCCGCGATGGCGGCGGCGACGCCTGCTGAGATCATCCAGAATTGCGCAACCGTGATCGAAAGGCCCGCCTGCTCGATCCGGGCGCCAAGCGACTGACGCACGGCGCGGGCCTGGCGCTCCTTCGCGTCGAGGTCCTTCAGCGTGCCGGCGATGCGGGCGCGCCGCTGAGCCGTCGGGTCGTTGCTGCGTGCGACCAGGGCGGAGTCCCGGCCCGTCTTCCTGATCTCGCGGGCGCGCTTCTGGGCGGCTTCGCGATCGCGGTCGCCGCCGATGACAGCCCAGAGCCCGCCCCCGACCGCAACTGCAGCCAAAAGGGAGGCCAGCAGCGGCATCGTTTCCATCAGGAGAACTCCGCCGCGTCGAGCGCCTGGGCCAGTTCGTTCTCCAGCCCGAAATAGCGGGCGCGATCCCAGAATTTGGGCCGCGCCACGCCGCTCGACCGGTGCTTGCCGGTTACGCGCCCATTGGCGTCTTCGCCGTCCACCTCGAAGGTGATCAGATCCTGGGTGACGATCACCTCGCCCTCGAGGCCGATCACTTCGGTGATGTGGGTGATGCGGCGCGAGCCATCGCGCAGACGGGCGGCCTGAACCACCACATCGATGGAGCCGACGATCATCTCGCGGATCGTCTTGGGCGGCAGGCTGAAGCCGCCCATCGTGATCATGCTCTCCATCCGGGAGAGGCCTTCGCGCGGGCTGTTGGCGTGGAGCGTGCCCATGGAGCCGTCGTGGCCGGTGTTCATCGCCTGCAGGAGGTCAAACGCCTCCGCGCCGCGCACTTCGCCCACGATGATGCGATCGGGCCGCATCCGCAGACAGTTCTTCACAAGGTCGCGCATCGAAATGGAGCCCTGACCTTCAAGATTGGGCGGGCGCGTTTCGAGCCGCACCACGTGCGGCTGCTGGAGCTGAAGTTCGGCGGCGTCTTCGCAGGTGATCACCCGCTCGCTGGGGCCGATGAAGGCGGTCAGCACGTTCAGCAAGGTGGTCTTGCCCGAGCCCGTGCCTCCGGAAATCAGCACGTTGCAGCGGCAGGCGCCGATCACCGACAGAACCCTGGCGCCCGCCTCCGAAATGGAGCCGAACCCGACGAGGTCCTTCATCCGGAGCTTTTCCTTCTTGAACTTCCGGATCGTGAGGGAGGGTCCGTCGATGGAGAGCGGCGGGGCGATGACGTTGACGCGCGAGCCGTCTGGCAGACGCGCGTCGCAGATGGGGGAGGATTCGTCCACCCGGCGCCCCACCTGGGAGACGATCCGCTGGCAGATATTCATCAGCTGGGCGTTGTCGCGGAACCGGACTCCGGTCTTTTCCACCTTCCCGGCGACTTCGATGAAGACCGAGTTGGCGCCATTGACCATGATGTCGGCGATGTCGTCGCGCGCGAGCAGCGGTTCGAGCGGGCCGTAGCCCAGAACGTCGTTGCAGATGTCTGTCAGCAGCGCGTCCTGCTCCGACACCGACAGGACGATGTTCTTGATCGAGATGATTTCCGCAACGATGTCGCGGATTTCCTCGCGCGCAGTCTCCGGGGAGAGACCGGCGAGCTCCGACAGCTCGATCGTCTCGATCAGGGCATTGAAAACGCTGGTCTTGGTGCGGAAATACTCTTCCGAGCGGTGCTCGGCCGCCGCGACTGCCGCCGGCGTCGGCTTGGCCTGAAGCAGGGCGTTGAACCGGTCGTTGGCGGCGTCGTAGCTGTTTTGCGCCGGCTTTGGCGCAGCGACGGGCGCTGCCGGGCGCGCCGGAGCGGGGGCTGCGGCCGGCGCAGCTGGCCCGGCGCCATCCTGGGGTCGCCGTCCGAACATCTAGCGCTTGCCCACCTTGAGCCCCTTGATGGTGCTCATCAGGGTCTTGGGCTTGGGCGGCGGCGCACGACCCGTCAGCATGCGGGCGAGGTGGTCCACCCCTTCGGCGGCCTTGGACTGAGGCGATGCTTCCGCCAGCATCTGGCCATTGTTGGCGGCGGCGGCATAGAGCGGCGCATCAAACGGCAGCACCAGGACGGGATCGACGCCCAGGGCTTCGGCGAAATCCTTCACCGGGATCTCCGGCCGCTTGGGCACGCCCACCGTGTTGAGCACGAGGCGCGGCGGGCCATCATGCGGCCGGGCGCTCTTGAGCAGGTCGAACAGGTTCTTGGCGTTGCGCAGCGAGGCGAGATCGGGCGTTGCGGTGATCACCACATCATCGGCCGCGATCAGGGTGCGCCGCACCCACGGGCTCCAGATGTGGGGCAGATCGATCAGCACATGGGGCACGCCGCGCCGCACGCCTTCAATCACCACCTCATAGGCCTCGGGGGCGATCTCATAGTCCCGGTCCAGCGTCGCCGGGGCGGTAAACAGGGTGAGCTGATCGGACTGGCGCGTCAGCAGGCGATCCAGCAGCACGTCGTCGACCCGCTCGGGGCTGACGAGCGCGTCGGCCACGCTCTGGATCGGGTCCTGATTGAAGTCGAGGCCGGCTGTGCCCCACGACAGATCGAGATCGACGAGCGTGCAATTCACCCGGATATGCTCGGCGACCGCCCAGGCCACGTTGTGGCACAGCGTGGACGATCCCACGCCCCCCTTGGCCCCGATGAAGGCGGCCACCTTGCCCAGGAACGGCTTTGCGGGGTCGGCGTAGAGCCCGGCGATCGCGCGGATGACCTGCAACGGCTGCAGCGGTGGAACGATGTATTCCGAGACGCCGCGCCGCATCAGCTCGCGATAGAGCTGGATGTCGTTGGAGACGCCGATCACCAGCACCTTCACCCCGGCGTCGCAATGAATGGCGAGCTTGTCGAGCTGGGCCAGCAGGCCCTGCGGCGGCGCCGTGCTTTCAACGATGATCAGATTGGGGTTCGGCTGGCTGGCGAAAAACTCCGTCGCGCCGACGATGCCGCCGATAGCCACCGTCATGCTCGCCTTCGCCAGACGCCGGTCCGTCGAAGCGGCCTGGAGAAGCTGGGCGGTCTCGGCGCGCTCGCAGAAGGCCTGAATCGAAATGCGCGGCACGGGCTGGTCGCCGCCACGCTCCAGTTCGCCGGAATAGGCCTGTTCGAAGCTGGAGACGTCAAAGTCCGCGTTGGCGGCAGGCGGCGGCGGGTCGGCTTGCGGCTGCGGGGCGATGAAATCGAGATCGGCGTCAAAATCGATCGTCTCGTCGCTCGCGACGAGTTGCGACCAACGCTTGCCTGAGCTCCCGGTCATTGGCGTGTTCCTGCGCGAACGCTGCCGCGCTCGTCTTCGGCCCGTTCCGCCGACGTCGGCTGGCCTTCACGATACTTGCCAAGCACGACATCGCGCCGGCCGGCGTCGGAGGGGGTCACGGGGCGCGGTCCTTTCAGATCGGCTGGATCGGCCAGCATGACGGCGAGATTGGCGGCTTGCGCGCATCCGAACCGCCCTGGAGCCAGATTGCTGGCCGTGCGGGTCAGATTGTAGTCCGACATCGGCTTGCAGGGCGCAGCCTTCGCCTCGTAGCGCTGGAAAGACAGCACGATCGGCGGCTCCGCGCCGGCCGCCGCCTCGATCATACCGCCCGCGATCTGTTCCCAGTCCACCCCGGCTGCAAACAGCCGCGCCCGCACGTCGGTGGCCACCTGCACCGCCGCCTGGGCGTTGGCCCCGCCAGACGGCAGGCTGACGACGATCGGGCCGTGGCCCATCTCGTGATAGATCCGGACGAACTGCTCCAGCGCTTGGCGGTCTTCCCCGTGCAGGGTCTGGGCGGCCAGGGGCGCGCGCACCTCCAGCCGCTCGTTCACTGCGCTGACGGTGATGGGGTGGGCGTCGAGCGGCGTGGTGCGCAGCTGGGCGATATCGGCGCCGCGCGGCGTGCCGCAACCAGCCAGCGCCAGTCCGGCCAGGGCTGCAAGACCGATCAGGATCGCGCGCGGGGTCGTCGTCATGCGAAGGTCCTCAGGGCAGGATGTGGCCGAACGGCCCACGCAGGCGGCGCTCGCCCGTGTCTGCGCCCGGCGTGCGGAAGGTGCGGTTGATCCGCCCCAGGAACAGCGTCTCGCTGTCGGTGGCGGGCGCAAAGCCGTCCGCCGGCGTCTGGAGCTGGTCGAGGGCCACAGGGTTTACGAGATAGGGCGTGATGATGATGACGAGCTCGGTCTCGTCGTTCTGGAAGTCGCGCGAGCGGAACAGATTGCCCAGCACCGGCAGATCCTTGGCGCCCGGCAGCCCTTCGATGGCCTGACGTGTGCGCTGCTGGATCAGACCAGCCAGCACGATCGACCCGCCAGACGGCAGTTCGGTGGTGGATTCCACCCGGCGCACCGAAAGCGCCGGGATCGTCAGCCCGCGCACGATCTGATTGACGCCGTCGGCGTCGCGGATCACCCGGTCGCCGGTGGTGAAGGCGCCCTGGTTGGTGAGTTCGCTGACCTCGGTTGAGACCTTCAGCGAAATCCGTCCTTCGCTCAGCACGATCGGGGTGAACGCAAGGCCGACGCCGAAGGGTTTGAACTCCGTCGAGATCCGATCGTTGTCCTGCGAAATCGGAACCGGAAACTCGCCGCCGACAAGGAAGCGAGCCGCCTCGCCCGAAACCGCCGTCACGTTCGGCTCGGCCAGCGTGCGCAGAACACCCACCCGCTCCAGCGCATTGATGGCGGCGTCGGCCTGCTGCTTGGAGGAGAGCTGACCAGGCCCGAACGTGTAGCGGAACCCGAGGTCGGGCCGGGCCGGATCGATGAAGTCGCGCGCAAAGCCGCCCACGCCCGCCAATTGCGGATCGATGGAGCCGGCGAGCCCGAACCGGGAGGGGTCTCCGGGCGAGAAGATGTTGCCGAAGCTGTAGGTCTGGGGAACCAGCGTGGTGGACGCCCAGCCGCCGCGCAGGTCCAGACCGCCAAGCGGCCTGCCAGCGATCGAGAAGCCGTTGGCCATGGCCAGTTTCAGGAAGGTGTCTTCGGGCAGCACCCGCTGGAGCATGTCCTCCAGATTGAGGTTCACGCCCAACTGCTTGACGATGGTGCGCTGCATCTCCACCACGCGCACCCGCAGCAGAACCTGCTGGCTGCCACGCACGCTGATGAGATTGACTGCGTTTTCAGGCTTTTCCACGAAGCGGCGGGCGATCTGCATCACCCGATCGGCCACCTGGACGCTGGGCGCCTCGCCAGAGACGATCAGCCCGTCATTGACCGCCTCGAACGAGACGCGCGCGTCCGGGGCGAGACGGCGGACAAGATCATCCAGCGTGGCGGTATCCTGCGCCACCCGAATGTCGAGGGCCAGGATCTGGCGGCCCATCGCGTCCAGGAAATAGGCGTTGGTTGTTCCCGGCTTCAGGCCCATCAGGAACACACGGCGCGGCGTGCGCACCACCGCTTCGGCGACGTCCGGGGATCCCAGCACCACGTCGCGCACATCGACGGGCAGGTCCACCACGGCGGACTTGTTGAGCGGCAGCGTCAGTTTTTGCGTCAGCCCCGGCTCCAAGCGCCCGACTTGAACGGGAATTGGCGCATCCATCGCTGATTGCGCGCGGGCGACAGCGGGAACGGCCGAAAGGCCTGCAGCCGCCAGCGCAAGGCAAGACCAGGCGGCGCGAACGACAGGCGACCTCACATCGGGCCTCCCTGAGAGGCGTTGCTCGGCCGACCGCCCAGATAGAGCGTCACCCGCGACCCGGACGGCGACGGCGGCAGATCGGAAGTAAAGGTCTGAACCGGCGGCTCCGGCGGCGGGGCAATGGCCACCTGCGCTGGTCGCGGGTCGCGCTGGCGCATGGCTTCGGCGTCCGGCCGCGCGATGGAGGGGCCCGCCATGTCGGCGTAGGAGCGCAACGACAGCGACAGATCGCCCAGCCGGTCGGCCAGCTCGAGCCGCTCGACGTCGCGCGGCGGCAGTTCGACCGTGACGGTCGTGCCCAGCATGTTCTTGGCGCCGGCCTGGGTCTCGAAAGATTGATCGATGGCGAGCACGCGCACGTTTTCCAGAACGGTGCTGACCACCGCCACCTCGACCTGCGCCTGCCCTTCGCCGCGTGTGGTCAATCGGGTCATGGCGATGTCCACGCGATCCTCTGGGAGGATGAAGCCGGCGACGCCCGTGTCGGGGTTCACGGTGAAGGAGGTGGCGCGCAGCCCGGGGGTCAGCAACGCGGGCAGGACGCCGCGCGTGTCGGCGGTCACAAGCTTGGCCGCAATCACCGGCTCGCCCGCCAGAAGCGGCGACCGCACCACGGTATTTGCAAACGATTCCAGGGCCTTCGGCTGAGCGGATTGCTGGATGTAGGTGGGGTTGAGCCCGCTGCGCGGCCAATCGCGCCAGGCCAGAGCCTCCGGGGTCACGCGCTCTCCCAGCGCCAGATCCTTGGTCGCGACCAGGACCTGCACCTGTTCGGCGTCATCGGCGGTCTGGGCGGAAGGGTCTGTCTGCGGCGCGCCGCTCATGCTGCGCATGAGGAAAAACGCCCCCACTGCAGCCAGGAGGGCTGCGCCAAGCGCCGCTATCCGAACCACGTTCACAGGGCGCCCCCACAGACCGGCCTTTTCGCCGTGCTGCAATCTGTTCGGCGCCGGGCTAAAGCTTGGTTAACAGCAAGAAAAGAGTTTGAGGTTCAAACCAGCTGATCGACCCAAGCGCGAACACGCCGCCCGCAGCGAGCGCAATGGCGTAGGGCACGCCTTCTTCGGGATGCAGGCTCGCCAGACCCCACTGATCGTGGGCGCCGTCGGGGGCCATGCGGCGCACGAGGGGCAGGACGGCGGCGACGAGCCCGCCTGCCAGCGCAGCGCCAAGGATCAGATGCGCCACGGCGTCTGGCCCCGCCCAGAGCGCCAGGGCCGGCAGGAGCTTGGCGTCCCCGCCGCCAAACCAGCCCGCCTGGAACAGGCCGAGGCAGACGGTGAAGACCACGAGCGCGGTGATGGCATGGGCGCCAAGGCCGGCCAGATCACCCCCGGAGGCCATGAAAAGCGGCGCAAATGCGCCTACAAGCAGCAAGGAGAGGCGATTGGGAATCGTCATGGTGCGCACGTCGCTCACCGCGGCGGCGCACAGAACCCCGATCCAGATCACGATGGCGGCTGCTTCTGCCAGCACGTTTGGTCCTCGCTTCAAGGCTGGTCTATCCCGGCGCGAGTTTCGGTTTGGTGAAGCCGGCGTTCAGTCTGTGGAAACCGGCGGGGCTGGATCAGGGCCCGAAAGCGCGATCATGGTCGTCCGGATCTGTCCGTTTTCATGCAGTTCAACCCCAGCCAGACCCGGTCTGGCGACGAGACGAAGCACCTCCGCCCCGGGGTGATGCAGCGCGATCAGCGCGCGGGCCTGAGCCTCGGCCTCGCGGATCGGCGCCTCGCGCGCGCGGCGCTTGGGCCCGTCGGCGAGCGCCTTGATCGCGCCGCGCAGCGAGCGGATCTCCGCGTCCGTCAGCTGCCCGCGCTGCAAGCCGTTGCGCAACGTGCGCTGCACGGCGGGCGCCTTCTCCACCGGCCAGAAGAAGGCCGCCGCCTCCAGCTCGCCGAACAGATGCGCGCACAGCCGCTCGAACTGGTCGCGGCTGGCTGGCGGCTCCAGCCCGGCTGCGGTCCAGCCTTCGGGGGTCTGCGGATTGGCGGCCACGCCCCATTCATAGCAGGCGATGGCGATGGCCTGGGCGAGATTGAGCGAGGGGAAACGCGCATCGGTCGGATAGGCCACGATCACGTCGCAGCGCTCGATCGTCTCGTTGAACAGGCCCGTGCGCTCCGGCCCGAACACGAGGCCGACGCCAAGCCCTTGCGCGCCTGCCGCCTTGGCGCGGCCAGCCATGGCGCGCGGGCCGATCACCTCCTTGACCATCTCGCGCGGGGTGCCGGTGGTGGCGAACAGGAGGTGCAGGTCGGCGACCGCCTCCTCGAAACTGCCGAAGACGCGCGCGCCCTCGATCACCCAGTCGGCCCCGCTCGCCATCGCCTGCGCCCGGCCATTGGGCCAGCCGTCGCGCGGGGCGACGAGGCGCAGATCCGTCAGCCCGAAATTGGCCATGGCGCGCGCGGCGGCGCCGATGTTCTCGCCCATCTGCGGCTCGACCAGGATGATCGCGGGGGCTGCGGAAACAGGCTCTGTCAAGGGCTTTAACGGTTCTCAGACGTTTGTCGGCGGTGCTATAGCCTCACGCGTTCGTTATGCGAACAGGCTTGCCCACCGCCGCAGGAGAACCCCCGATGCCGAAGATCAAGGTCGCCAACCCCGTCGTGGATCTCGACGGCGATGAGATGACCCGGATCATCTGGCAGATGATCAAGGACCGCCTGATCTTCCCCTATCTGGACCTCACGCTGGACCATTACGACCTCGGGATCGAGCATCGCGACGCGACCGACGACAAGGTCACGACAGACAGCGCCAAGGCGATCCTGAAGCATGGCGTGGGCGTGAAATGCGCCACCATCACCCCGGATGAAGCGCGCGTGGCCGAGTTCGGCCTCAAGAAGATGTGGAAGTCGCCCAATGGCACGATCCGCAACATTCTCAACGGCGTTGTGTTCCGCGAGCCGATCATCTGCCGCAACGTGCCGCGGCTGGTGCCGGGCTGGACCAAACCGATCGTGGTGGCCCGCCACGCCTTTGGCGACCAGTACAAGGCGACCGATTTCGTGGTGCCGGGCAAGGGCAGGCTGACGATGAAGTGGGAGGCCGAGGACGGCTCCCAGACGATCGAGCACGAGGTGCACAATTACCCCGGCCCCGGCGTCGCCATGGGCATGTATAACGAAGAGGCCTCGATCCGGGATTTCGCCCGCGCCTGCCTGAATTATGGCCTGGGCCGGAAGTGGAGCGTCTATCTCTCCACCAAGAACACGATCCTGAAGGCCTATGACGGCCGCTTCAAGGATCTGTTCGCCGAGATCTACGAGGCCGAGTTCGCCGAAGGCTACAAGGCGGCGGGCGTGGTCTATGAGCATCGCCTGATCGACGATCTCGTGGCCTCCGCGCTGAAGTGGAATGGCGGCTTCATCTGGGCGTGCAAGAATTACGACGGCGACGTGCAATCCGACATGGTGGCCCAGGGCTTTGGTTCGCTGGGGCTGATGACCTCGGTCCTGCTCACGCCCGACGGGAAGGTGATGGAGGCCGAGGCCGCCCACGGCACCGTGACGCGCCACTATCGCCAGCATCAGCGCGGGGAGCAGACCTCCACCAATTCCATCGCGTCGATCTTCGCCTGGACCCGGGGCCTCGCCCACCGCGCCAAGCTGGATGGCAACGAAGCGCTCGCGCGCTTTGCGGCCCAGCTTGAGACCACCACCATCGACACGGTGGAGGAGGGCTTCATGACCAAGGATCTGGCGTTGCTCGTGGGCGATGAACAGCGCTGGCTCTCCACCGAGGGCTTCCTGATCAAGGTGGCGGAAAACCTCGAGGCCGCGATGGCGACGGCCTAATCGGCCGCCGCCAGATCGCGCTGGTATCGCTTCCAGTTCTCCACATAGTGGAGCGCAGACAGGGCGAGCATCTGGGCCTGCTCGGGGCTCACCTCGCGCACCACCTTGCCGGGCGCGCCCAGAACCATGGAATTGTCGGGGATCTCGCGGCCTTCCGGGATGAAGGCATGGGCGCCGATCAGGCAATTCTTCCCGATCTTCACATGGTTGAGCACGATTGCGCCGATGCCGATCAGCGAATTGTCGCCCACCGTGCAGCCATGCAGCATCGCCTGATGGCCGATGGTGACGTTCCGGCCGAGCGTGAGGGGCGCGCCCATATCGGTGTGCAGCACCGCGCCATCCTGCACGTTGGAGTTTTCGCCGATCACGATCGGCTCGTTGTCGCCGCGCAGCACCGCGCCAAACCAGACGCTTGCATTCTCCTCCAGCACGCAGCGCCCGATGAGGCAGGCCGTGGGCGCCACCCAGAACGCCCCGCTCGAAGGCAGGCTCGCGTGCGCGTCGCCCAGAGAATAGACAGGCATCGCTCTCCCCGATTTTGCAATGTATGACGCCCGCACGACGGCTGGCTTAAAGCGCGGTTAACTGCGTTACTGTGTGCTGTGCAAGCGATTCGAGCGCGGTTTGATCGGGCTGAATCGGCACTGAGGAGACGCAGTGGACCCACGCGCCCCCGCTCTGTTTTGCGGCTCCGGCCCGCCCGATCATGGGCCGCCGGCGATGCGCCCGCTGCGTCTTTCTCCATCGCGTCACACCCACCGCCGCGCGCCGCAAGGCCCGCGGCGTTTGTTTTTCCAGGCCCCCGAAGGAGGACCTCATGGCGAAACGCATGGCCACCCGCCGCACCCGTGACACCGAAGACCAGCCCTGGCGCGACCAGGACAAGGTGCGCCCGCTCTTCGCCGGCGCCTGGGCGCCCGAGGCGGAGGAAGGCCGCGACCAGCGTGTCCTGAAAACGGTCAAACCGCGCTCTGAAGGACAGGCGCGGCTGATGGAGGCCATCGACGCCCATTCGCTGGTGCTGGCGCTTGGCCCTGCGGGCTCCGGCAAGACCTATCTGGCGATTTCCAAGGCCGTGGAGGCGCTGGAAAAGGGCGCGGTGGGCCGCATCGTGCTGTCGCGCCCGGCGGTGGAAGCCGGCGAGAGCATCGGCTTTCTGCCCGGCGACATGGAAGACAAGCTCGCCCCCTATCTGCGCCCGCTCACCGATGCGCTCTCGGACCGGCTCAGCCCCAAGCGGATGAAATCCATGATGCAGGAGGGCCTGATCGAGATCGCGCCCGTGGGCTTCATGCGCGGGCGCACGCTGAACAACGCCTTTGTGGTGATCGACGAGGCGCAAAACTGCACCTACGCCCAGATCAAGATGCTGCTGACGCGGCTGGGCTGGAGCTCCACCATGGTGGTGACCGGCGACCCCGCCCAGACAGACCTCCTGCCGGAGCTTTCCGGCCTCGCCACCATCGCCGACAGACTGGAAGCCGTGCCGGGCATCGGCGTGGTGCGGCTCGCCGACCGCGAC
>JBIIUJ010000056.1:0-15239 GCA_044340025.1 Caulobacterales bacterium | reverse complement strand
GCGAGCGCGAGATGATCGGCGTTTCGCGTTCCACGCCCCAATAGGAAGCCTCCACCAGAGCGCCATCCTTCCAGACCAGAAAGGCGTTGGAGCGATTGGCCTGCGCATAGGCGCGCGCCTGTGCGACTGCATCAGGCGCAAGGCCCACGCTCTGCGGCGCTGCGGTGGGGAAGGGCTGGTCCGCGCCCCGGATCGGATCGACCGGATCATAGCGCTCAAGCTGGCCCTGGGTGCGGGCGAGATCGTAGAGCAGGCGGAAATACCGGTCGTAATAGCCCTTGTCCGAGGCGTAGATGGCGAGCCCGGTTGCGGCCAGCAGGCCAAGAGCGATCAGAACGAACGGCGGGCGGCGGCGGGCGGGCGCGGCGCTGGTCACTGGGCAGCCTCCGCCTGGGTCTTCAGCCGCTCCATCGCGGCGGGCAGGCCCTCGCGAAAGCGCTTGCCGAGGATGCCGGAGAGAAACCCGCCGCCTGCCCCGCCAAACTGCACTGAATGGGTGAAGCGCGTGGGCTCCCCCGCTTCGAACCGCCGATCAAAGGTGATGCGCGCGCCCGGCGCCGTGACGACATAGGCAAAGCGCGCGCCCGGCTCCATCACCGTGATCTCGAAGGCGTTCTCGGGACCGCCAGTCCCTTTCAGCCGCCCGCGCGCACCCACCTGCGCCGGGCCGGTGAAGGTCACGCGCTCGATCTGCGGGTCCCAGCGGGCCCAGCCGCGCGGATCGGCCCAGAGCGCATAGATCTGCTCCTTGGCGGCGCTTGTCTGCACCGTCATGCGGAAACTGGCGTTCGTGCCCTGCACCTGGGCCGCCGCGGGGGTGGCGGCTGCCGCCAGCAGAACGGCGAGGGCGGCCGTGCGCGCACGGCTCACTCCGCCGCCTCCCGCGGGGTCTCGTGGCGCTGGACCAGCGCCTCGGCGCGCAGGCGCTCGCCATCCACCATCGGCACGGTCTTCAGCAGATAATCGCGCGCGCCAGGTGCGTCGGGCGCGCGGCCCGGGCTTGGTATCACCATGGCCCGCCTACCCTCGACATCGCGGTTGACCGCCTCCACATCGATCGCCCAGCCCTTCTCGATCAGCTCGCGGCGCTTGTTGCGCCAGGCCACCATGATGGCGTCGGACTTCACCGAGACTTCCTCGTGCAGATAGACCGGCAGAAGCTCGGGCGTGATGCCCTCCATGATCACGGCGTCCTGCTCGAAGATCTTGATGGTGCGCTTGCGGCTGTCGCCGTCGAACATCGGATGGATCATGAAGTTGCGCGCCATGATCCAGCGGGTGAGCGTGGTCGTCTCGTCGATCGGGGTGTTCACGTCATAGATCACGATCCGCCAGGAGGCGGTGATCTGGATCTCGATGCGCACATGCGCGCCGGAGACGTGAAAGCCGTTGCGCACCGTCACCGGATCGCGCTGGGCGCGGATCAGCTTGTAGAGGCCCTTGTATTCCGGCGGCAGGAACGTGACGCTGGCGTAGGCGCTGTGGGCGTCGGCCTCCACCGCGAAGTCGTGGATCTCCGGCTTGTTGCGATCCCCGAAGCTGGGGTGGACGAAGGCGGCGTGGGAGGGGTCGATGCCGTTTTCCACGATGCGGGCGTAATTGGCGTTCCACAGGAACTCGCCACGGATCGTGCGCCAACCCTTGGCGCCATATTCCGGAAAATCGGGGAAGGGCGGGCGGTCCTCCTCGGCGGCGTCGCCCAGAAACACCCAGATCCAGCCGAGATATTCCTTCACGGGATAGGCGTCGACCTTGGCGCGCGCGGGGATGCGTGCGTCTGGCCCGAGCGAGGGGATGCGCACGCAGGCGCCGTCGCCGCCGAAGCGCCAGCCATGATAGGGGCACTCGATCGCGCCCTCCACCACCTGGCCGCCGCCAAGCGAGGCGCCGCGATGGATGCACACCTCCGACAGGCAGAAGGCTTCGCCGCGTTCGTTGCGGTAAAGCACGAAATCCAGCCCGCAGAGCTTCACACGCTTGCGCTCGCCGGGCCGGATGGCGGCGGATTCCTCGGCCACATACCACTGGTTCTTGATCATGCCGCCACCTCTGCAATGCTCGTCAGTCCGAAGGGCGCATCAAATCTGGCGCTCGCCAGAATGTCGCCGCTCTCCAGATCGATCCGGGCGATCACGCCGCCAAAGAAGTCCCCGCACCAGACGCTCGCGCCATCGTGCGACGGCGTCAGGAAGCTCCAGCCGCGCCCTTCTGGCAACAGATAGCGCCGGGCTGCGACACCTTGGGCGGTGATGCGGCGCAGCTCCGTGCCGCACGCGACCAGCACGTCGCTGCCAGGCAAAGCGGCAAGCCCGAACACCATGCCCGGCGGATCCTCGCGCACATAGAGGGGCGCAAGCTGGCGACCCTCGCGCACATCCCAGCGATAGACGGTGTTTCCCGTCTCCGAGACATAGGCCAGCGTGCGCCCGTCCGGCAGCAGCGCGATATGCGTCAGGCCAAGAAAGCCCGAGACGCCGCCATTGATCTGGGGCCGGTGCAGCCGGACCAACCGGCCTTCGGCGTCGAATTCCAGCAGCCGGCCATCGCCCCAGAAGGGCGGCTGGTCGCCGCAGAGATGCTCGCCGCAGACAAAGCCGCCCTCGGGCAGGAACTGGATCGAGCCCAGCCCCCGGCCGGGCGCGATGGCGATGCGCGGCAGCAGCCCGCCGTCGGCCCCCACCCGGCTGATGGTGCGCGCGGTGGGATCCAGCGCCCAGAGCACGCCGCTGCGCGGATCGCGCCCCAGGCCGGAGACCATGCCGTAATCGCCGGTGGCGATCTCGTGCTTCAGCGTCAGGTCGGGGCCCAGCAGCCACAGCCGCGACAGGCCAAGACGGTGGGTCTTGTCCGTCACGAGCGTAGACGCGAGCCAGAGGTCGCCCGGCGCGGGGCGGGGAGGGGAGGTCATGCGCGTTTCCATCGTTTCCAGTCGAAGCCCTTCACCGAGGAAGGAAAGCCGCGCGCGGCGTGGGCGCGCTCGTCGCGCGCTTTCAGCACCACCGAATAGAGCGGGGCCATCCGGCCCATCACGCCATCGCGCCAGAGATAGAGGTGGGCGAGCGCGCCGAGCGCATGCACCAGCACAAGGCCGCCCAGCGCTGCGCCCCCAAGCAGGTGCTGGCGCTTCAGCGCCGCATGCAGGGCTGGATTGTCCGGCCCCAGCGCGCCGAGATTGAAGGCGGCGAACACCCAGACGTCCGGCCGCGCCAGAGCGCCCATCCAGACGCCCACCACGCCCTGATGCAGCAGCAGGAGCAGGAGCAGCCCGTGGGCGATGGGGGCGGCCCGCCCCGTCCAGGCGGGAGCGCTTTGCGGGTGGGGCGGCCGGCGGCGCACCGCGCGCCACGCCGACCAGACGAGCGCAAGGAAAAGCGCCACAAGACCCGCAGAGGCGTGGATCGCCGCCAGCGGCCCGCGCTGATCCTCCGGCGTCAGCCACAGGACCGCCCCGCCCGCCAGCATCGCCAGCGTCACGGCGGCCGTGATCCAGTGCAGCGTCTTTGTCAGTTGGTCCCAGTGGCGCGGCTCAGCCATGGGGCGGCTCCAGCGCCGCGCGCGCGGCGGGCGGGCCGGCCAGCGCGTCGAGGATCGTCCCCGCCAGCGCATCCATCAACAGCTGCTGGTCGGCGGCGCCGGGCGAGCCGGCATAGATCAGCGTGGTCGGCCCCACCTGGAAGCGGCGCTGATAGGGTCGGTTCCAGTCCACGTCGGCGGGCGGCCCTTCCCAGGGCGTATAGCCGGGCAGGCCGTCGAGCATCGCGACCGAATGAGCGTAGAGAGTGTCGGTGTTCTCCGCGAGGAATTCCACCGGCACCGCGATCGCCAGCGGCGCCTTGTCGGCGGCGGCCTGACGGAAGGCTTCCCCGATGCTCAAAAGCTCGTTGCGCGGATCTTCTCCCCCGTCAGCGAAAGCCTCCATCGCATTGATGATCTCCACATTGGCGTAGCCGCGCGCGGCGGCCACTTTCCGGAACTCCGCTGCGAGCCCTTCGTTCACGGGCGCAGCAAAAGTGCGCCAGATATCGCGCTTCATCAGGTCCGGCGGCAGGCCGTGATTGGAGAGCAGCACCCGCACCGCAGCGTCGGGCGAGGCTGCGGGCGGCAGCGCTTCGGCCAGAACCCCGCCATAAGCGGCGCGATAGGCCGGCTGAAGGCCCAGCGGCTCCGGAATCACGATGCGCACCGGCTTTCCGCCGTGGCGGGCGCGCCATTCCTCCACCGCCTTGTGCACCAGCGCGTAGGAGCCGCGCAGCTCCTCGAAATCGGAATAGATTGGCAGCGCGCTCGCCAGCACGAGCGTATCGGCGCCGGCGTCCAGCACATTGTCGACCGCGGCGCGCAGAGCGCCGGGGTGGAAGGCGTCCACGATGGCGGCTGGCGCTTCGGGGTGAACGGCGCCCACGCGCGCCAGTGCGCCCTCCGCCAGCGCCATCGTCTGATCGTAATGGGGCAGATAGCCGCCCGGAAGGCGCGCGTAATAGATATAGCGCGCCTTGGCGAGCACGCGCTGGGTGGCCACCCGCAGGCCGCCGCGCCGGCCGGGATAGAGCCAGGCGCCGGGATCGTGCGGCGCGATGGCGGAGGGGTTGAGCCAGCGCAGCTCCCCGCGCCGCCACTTCTCCACCCAGGCCACGCCATCGAGATCGACGGTGGAGCCCGTTACGTCGGCCAGCGTGCGCGGCGGGGTGGGCGCGCGCGCGGTGGGGTTTTCCGGATCGACCAGCACGACGCCGGTGTCGGCGCCCGCGAGCGCGCTGATTGGAAACGGCACCACGCCGCCGGGGCCGAACAGCTTTTCCAGGAAGTTGACGTAGAAGATCGGATCGTAGGTCCCCGGCTGGGCCAGCACGACGACGAGCACGCCGGGCTTGCCGACGATCGTGCGATCCTGCGTGAGATAATGGGCCCGCCCGTCCCACTTGCCGGATCGGTTCAGGACCGCCAGTCCGCCCACAAGCACCAGCGCCAGCAGCGCGGCCCGCCAGGCGAACGCCAATCCTACCCGAAACGCCAGCGCCATCCGTCGATCTCTCTATCCCGCCATGACGATTGCAGGAGGTGACCGATCAGTCAACTTCAATCCACGCGCCGCTCCCCTCCCGCGGCGCGCCCTTCCGCCGCAAGCGCGATGACCCGATCGATCATGCCAAGAACCGCCGCCCACGACGCTTCGCTCTGCAAATCGAAGCCAAAGAACCGCGGATCGAACCGGGCGCGCAGGCCGATGTAGGTGACCGCAGGCAGCAAAACGACGTTCAGGGCAAGGATGTCCTGATCCAGGCTGCGGGCTTCGGCGAAGAAAAGCCGCTCATATTCCTGCCAGATCCGCACGCGCGTGGCCTCCACCGCGGCGCGCAGTTCGGGCGGACCGGCGAACTCTCCGGCCATCAAGGTGGCCACTGCGGGGTTATCGCGCAGCGCCTGGGCATAGACGCGCACAAGGATGCGCAGCCGCTCCAGCGGCGGCCGGGCGAGAAAGCTGTCGAGCGGCTCGGCGATCAGATCCTCACCGCGCGGCCAGAAGGCCGTGCGCTGCACCCAGGCCTGAGCCACGCCCTCCAGACCGCCGAAGTACTCATAAATCTGCTTTTTTCCGACGCTGGCTTCCTTGACAAGCGCATTCACGCCCGCCGCGTGCAGTCCGTCGCGCTCCATCAGCCGGCCGAATGCGGCAAGGATCTGCAGCTCTGTGGCGAGCCGACGCTTCTGTGGCGCTCTGGGTTTTCGCGGGGCAGGTTTGGCCAGCGGCATTTCGTCATCTCCGCCCATTGATCCGACCTCGTCAAATTCGCTCTTGCCAAGCAGGGACGATTGGCGTCTCAATACAAAGGGACCAAGCGGTCAAGACTGAGGCATTCTGTCCGACCCACGGACGAAAGGTCTCGGCACGCGGGGGGAGGATGTGATGAATTCAGGACGCATGCGCTGGATGTCGGCGACGGCAGGGGTCGCACTGGCGCTGGCTGCCGGATCGGCATGGGCCGCTGACGACATGTCGGCCAGCGCCCCGGCGGGCGCCCAGCGGGTGGAGACGGTGATCGTCTCGGCGCGCCGGGTGGCGGAAAACCTCCAGGAGGTGCCCCTCGCGATCCGCGTGATTGATGAAGCCGAGATCGCGCGCGACAGCATCCGCAGCGTCGCCGACGTGGCGCGGCTCACCGCCGGCCTCACGTTCGACATCGGCGGCTTTCCAAACGACACCCGCCCGGCGGTGCGCGGCATGCAGGCAGAGCGCGGACGCCCCAGCGTGGCGATCCTGCTTGATGGGCAGGATCTCTCCACCGAGAACCTCTCCATCGCCGGCGGCGGGGCCGCGCTCGCCACCTCGCTGTTCGATCTGGAACGGATCGAGGTGGTGAAAGGGCCGCAGTCCACCCTCTATGGCCGCAACGCCTTCGCCGGCGCGATCAATTACATCTCCAAGAAGCCAGAGTTCGAGACGAGCGGACGCTTCAGCGTGGAGGGCGCGACCGGCGGCCAGATTCAGGCCAGCGGCGGCTTCACCGGCCCGATCATCGCCGACCGGTTGGCCTATCGGGTGAATGCGGCCTTCAAGTCCGCCGATGGCTTCTGGACCAATCCGGTCAATGGCGGCCCGCTGGGCGCGGAGGAGTTCAAGGGCGTGGGGCTTGCCCTGCTCTATACCCCCACCGAGGCGATCGACGTGACCGCCCGGTTCCAGACCTCGCGCACCGATGCGTCTGATCTGCCCACCGCCTTCGTCGGGGCCAATGTGCGCCGGCCCGTGCCAGGCGGGACATTCACCGCCGGTCCGCCGGGAACCCCGCCCACCGCCTGCCCGCCCAGCCTGACGGGCCTTCCGGCGGCGGTTTTCGCGGCCTGCACCCGGGGCACGTTTGTGGGCGAGATCCGCGCCAGCGAGCGCGACGTGCAGATGAGCTTCAACGCCCAGGACGGCCGCCCGCCGCTCGGCATGAAGATGAACCAGGATATCGGCTCGCTCTCGGCCGTCTGGCGCAGCGATTTCGGCACGCTGACCTATGCGTTCGGCTGGAAGCAGAACAAGAGCTACATCGAGCAGGACGGCGACTTCACCAATTTCCCCGGCCCCCCCGGCATGGTGCTGTCGCTTTCGGTCATGCAGAAGCTGACCTATGAGAACGAGAGCCTGAACAACGATCTCTACTGGAGCCACACGATCGGCCGGTTCGATCTGCTGGCCGGGGTGCAGGTGTTCAACGAGGAATCCTCGCTGATCAACGCGAGCCAGTTCTGGCTGCGCAATCCGGCGTCTCCGCTCGCCGGGCCGCCGTTCTTCCTCTCGCCAGCCCAGTTCACTGACGCCTTCCCCCAGCTCTTCACCCGCGAGACCGATTATCGCGGCATCTATGGCAGCGTGCAGTGGCGCGTGACCGATCGCTGGAAGGTGGGGCTGGAAGCCCGCCACAACGCAGACGACATCACCTATACCAACCCCGGCTATACCCGGCAGACGACGTCGCTCCAGCGGTTGCGGCCGGCCTGTCTGCCGGGCTTCGCCCAGGGCGCGACGCTCGCCGGTCCGCCGGGGCCGGGTCAGCCGCCGCCCGGCGTTGTGGTGGCCTGCCCGCGCACGGCTACCCTGTCTTATGAGGAGGTCACGCCCCGCCTGACCATCGACTGGCAGGTGACCGACAATGTCCTGATCTATTCCACCGGCGCGCGGGGCTACAAACCGGGCGGCTTCAACACCAATGAGGTGACCGAGCTTGTCGGCCAGGGCTATCGGCCGGAATTCGTGATGACCTACGAAATGGGCGTGAAGAGCCAGTGGTTCGACCGCCGGCTCACGGTCAACGCGGATGTCTTCATGAACGACTACACCGATCAGCAGATCGGGGTGCAGCTCACCAACCCCGGCGGCGTGACGAGCGCGGGGATCGTGAACGCCGGCGCGGTCGAGACCAAGGGCTTCGAGCTGGATGCAGACTGGCTGGTCACGCCCGATCTCGCGCTGAAGATTGGCTATGCCTACACCGACGCGACGTTCAAGGAGTATGTCCAGGGGCCGCGCCCGGGCTCGGCGGCGACGGAGTTCACCCGCTGCGGCGTGCCCGCCGGGCAGACTTCCTCCGACCAGAACCGGGCCGAGGCGGGCAATACCTGCGCCGATTTCAGCGGAAACGAGGTGGGCAAGAGCCCGAAGCACTCGCTCAACGCCTCTGCGCTGTATCGGCGCAGCTTCGGCGACAACGGCGCAAGCTGGTATGTGCAGCTGGCGGCCCAATATCGGTCGCGCCGGTTCACCGACGAGAGCAACCTCGCCTATCTGCCGGCCTACACCAATCTCGACCTGACGGCGGGCCTGGAGTTCGAGAACGCCACCATCACGGCTTTCGTGCGCAATCTCACCGATGACGACAAGATCAAGAGCGCCCAGCGCAACATCGATCTTGGCACGCCGGAGGGCTTCGCCCCGGGCCGCGCCTTCCTCGCCTATCTGCCGACCCCGCGCGTCTTTGGCGTGCGGCTGGAGATGGACCTGAACTGAGCCCCGCTCCCGGCTCCGCCCTTCCGCTCCAGGAGCGCCCATGACAGACGCCGCCCCCGCCCGGTTCGGCCCCATCACGCTCGAGGATGGGGTCTCGCCGGGGCACATGTGGAGCCTGATGTTTGCCGCCTTCGTGTCGATCGGCATCGTCACGGCGATGGCGATCCTCACGCCGTTTCTGCTGACCGTGAACCTCGGGGTGCCGATGGATCAGCAGGGCTCGGCGCTGGGCGTGCTCAATCTGGTCAACGAGATCACGCTCATCCTCGTCTATGGGCTTGTGGGCGCGCTTGCCGACCGGATCGGCCGGCGGGCGGTTTACGTTGCGGGCTTTGCGGCCATGACGGCGGGCTATCTGCTCTATCCGCTCGCCAACACCCTGGCCGAGGTCAGCCTCTTCCGGGTGGTCTATGCCTTCGGCATCGGCGCGGTGACGGGCATGCTCTCCACCATCATCGCCGACTATGCGCGCGAGCAGGATCGCGGCAAGACCGTGGCCATCACCGGCTTTCTCAACGGTCTGGGCGTAGTGATGTTCGCGCTGCTGATTGGCCGGATCCCGGCCCTGTTTGTGGAGCAGGGCTGGGGCCAGCGCGAGGCGGGAGCGGCGGCCTTCATGGTGGCGGCGGCGGTGTGCGTGGTCTCGGGCGTGGTGCTCTGGTTCGGGCTGAAGCCCGGCGTGGGCGCAGTCCGGCAGGAGAAGATCCCGTTTCTGGCCCTGATCGGGCAGGGTTTTGCGGCGGGCCGCAGCAATCCGCGCATCGCGCTGGCCTATGCCTCGGCTTTCGTTGCGCGCGGGGATCTGGCGATTGTGGGCACCTATGCGGTGGCGTGGGGCAAGCTCGCCGCGATCCAGTCCGGCATGGCGCCGGCCGCCGCGCTGGACGCCGGGCGCATCCCCTTCATCATCGCCCAGTCGGCCGCGCTTTTGTGGCCGGTGGTGGTGGTCTTCCTGATCGATCGGCTGAACCGCACGCTGGCGCTCTCGGTCTCGATGGCGATTGCCGCAGTGGGCTACAGCGCCCTCTGGTTCGTGCCCGATCCGCTGGCGGGCGCGGCCATTCCCTTCTTCGTGCTGCTTGGCATCGGCCAGATCAGCGCCTTTCTGGGCGCGCAGTCCATCATCTCCAAGGAGGCGCCGGAGGCGGGCCGCGGGGTGGTGATCGGCACGTTCAACCTGTTTGGCGCGCTGGGCATTCTCGTGCTCGCCAGCCTTGGCGGCTGGCTGTTCGATGCGGTCAGCCCGCAATCCACCTTCGTGCTGATCGGGGTTCTGAACGGGTGCGTTGCGGTTCTGGCGCTGGTCGCGCTGGCGCGGGAGCGCGCGCGGGCCTAGCCAGCCGCGACAGCCGCCTTGCCTTGCCGGTGCGGCCCCCCGCGTGTAGGAGGGCCGCCTTCGTCCGGACCCTGTGCGTCGTGTCTAATCACTCCCCCGTCCTTACCCTGATGATCGCCGCCGCCCGCAAGGCCGGGCGCGGGCTCTCGCGCGATTTCGGCGAGGTGGCCGAGCTTCAGGTGAGCCGCAAGGGCCCCGGCGATTTCGTCACCAAGGCCGACATCCGCGCCGAGGACGTGCTGTTTGCCGAGCTGACGAAAGCCCGCCCCGGCTATGGCTTTCTGGGCGAGGAGCGCGGCTTCATCGAGGGCACGGACCGCACCCACCGCTGGATCGTCGATCCCATCGACGGCACCACCAATTTCATGCACGCCATTGCGCATTTCGCGATCTCGATCGCGCTGGAGCGCGAGGGCCAGCTGATCGCGGGCGTGATCTACAACCCCGTCACCAACGACCTCTATCTCGCAGAGAAGGGGCGCGGCGCCTTCCAGAACGACCGCCGCCTGCGCGTGGCCGCCCGCACGAGCATGGAAGAGGCGATCTTCGCCACCGGCATCCCCTTCATGAACCGGCCCGATACCGCCCAGAGCCTGAAGGACATCGCGCAGGTCACGACGCGTTCGGCCGGCATCCGTCGGTTCGGCGCGGCCTCGCTCGACCTCGCCTTCGTCGCCGCCGGGCGGTTCGACGGCTTCTGGGAGCGCAATCTGAAGTCCTGGGACATTGCGGCAGGCGCCCTTCTGGTGCGCGAGGCGGGCGGATTCTGCACCGAGATCGACGGCGGCGACTTCATGCAGACCGGCTCGATCGCGGCAGCCAACGAAGCGCTCTTGCCCAAGCTCGTTGAACGCCTCAAAGCAGGCTGAACGGGGCCGTCGGCCCCGGATAGGGCGCAAACGGGCATGAGCCAGACCCTCCTGATGATCCATGGCGTCGGTTGCGGCGGCGACGCCTGGGATGTGATGCGGCCCGGCTTCGAGCGTGCGGGCTGGCGCTGCCATGCGCCCACCCTGTTTGCCGACAAGCGCACCAGGGAAGCGCCGCCGGCCGATCTCTCCTTCCTGCAACTGCATGATTATGTGGAGGCCATGGCCGAGGAGGCCGCCCGGATCGAGGCCGAGGGCGGACACAAGCCCGCCGTGATCGGCCATTCGATGGGCGGGCTGATCGCCCAGAAGCTCTGCGAACGCGGGCTGGCGCGTGCGGCGGTGTTTCTGACGCCTGCACAGCCCAAGGATTGCCAGGTGTTTGATCCGCGCGTGCTGTTCACCTTCTGGAATATCGTGGCCGCCAATGATCCCACCCGCACCTACAAGGTCTGGCGGCCGGGCTTCTTCTGGGGCGTGCTCAACGCCGTGCCGCCAGAGCGGCGCGAGGCGATCTATGCCAGTGCGCTGTTTGATTCCGGGCGCGTCTATCGCGATCTCGCCGAGGTGGAGAAAGACCCGCACCGAACCGCCATCGTGGACGAGACGCGCGTGACCTGCCCTACACTCACGATCGCCGCCGGGCGCGACCGCGCCACCGTGCCCGCCGCCGTGCGCAAGGTTGCGGTCAAATATGCCCGCGGGGGCGGCGACTTCATCGAATACCCCGACAATGCGCACTGGATCGTCGACGAGCCGGGAACCGACGCGGTGACGGCCGATATCGTCTCCTGGCTTGGCGCGAAGGCGTGATGGCCCCGCTCGAGGAAACCATTGCGCGCCTGCGCGCCCGGCTGCTTGCGCCCACCCAGGCGCCGGCGCCGGCCTATTCGGATTTCGATCTGCTGCCCCAGCTGCGGCCGCCCGGCCCGCTTGGCCGCAAGGACGCATCCGTTCTCGTCCCCCTGATCGCGCGGCCGGAGGGGCTGAGCGTGCTGCTCACCCGGCGCACCGCAGACATGCCCACGCATGCCGGCCAGATCGCTTTCCCAGGCGGGCGTCGCCAGGCCGAAGACCCCGACGCCGTGGCCACCGCCCTGCGCGAGGCGCAGGAGGAGGTGGGCCTCGCGCCGGAGCGGGTGGAGGTGCTGGGCCTCGTGGAGGCGTATGAGACCGTCACCGAGTATCGGGTCACGCCCGTCGTGGGCCTGGTGCGCGATCCCGGTCCGCTTGCGCCGGACCCGCGCGAGGTGGCGGCCATCTTCGAGGCGCCGTTCGCCTTTCTGATGGACCCCGCCAACCTCCAGCGTCACGAGCGCGAGTGGCAGGGGATGCAGCGCGCCTATTACGCCATTCCCTATCAGGAGCATTACATCTGGGGCGCGACGGCGGGCATGCTGCGCGCGCTTGCGCTCAAGATTGCGGCCCGGGGCGAGGCGGCCTGATGCAGCGCCTTGGCCAGCCGCCCTGGATGCAGGCGCCTGCCACCCGCGCGGTGATCGGCGCGCTGGAGGCGGCCCGGCCGGGCGGCTCGCGCTTTGTCGGCGGCTGCGTGCGCAACAGCCTGATCGGCGCGCCGGTGGATGATGTCGATATCGCCACCACCCTCGCCCCGCAGGACGTGATCGCCGCGCTTTCCGCCGCCGGCCTGAAGCATGCGCCCACCGGCATCGCCCACGGCACCGTGACGGCGATTGCGGGCGGCAAGGGCTTCGAGGTCACGACCCTGCGCCGCGATGTCGCCACCGATGGGCGCCGCGCCGTGGTCGCCTACACCGACGACTGGGCCGAGGACGCAAGCCGGCGCGATTTCCGCCTCAACGCGCTCTATGCCGAGCCGGACGGCGCGCTGCACGATCCGGTCGGCGGGCTGGAAGATGCGCTGGCTGGCCGGATCGTCTTCATCGGCGATGCCGACGCCCGGATTGCGGAAGACTATCTGCGCATCCTGCGCTTCTTCCGGTTTCAGGCCTGGTATGGCCGGGGCCCGTCTGATCCGGAGGGCCTCGCGGCTTGCGCCCGCGGCCTGGAGGGCCTGGCCCGGCTTTCGGCCGAGCGCGTCTGGAAGGAGCTCAAGAAGCTCGCCGCCGCGCCCGACCCTCGCGCCGCCTTCCGCGCCATGGCGGTCAGCGGCGTGCTCGACGCGCTGATCGGTGAGGCGGAGGGGCTCGCGCGGCTCGATGGTCTGGTCGAGATCGAAACCGGGCTCCTGTTCGAGCAGGATGCGCTGCTGCGCCTGATGGCGCTCCTGCCGCGCGACCGGGCTGTCGCCGAGGCGTTTGCCGCGCGCATGAAGCTCTCGAACGCCGAGCGCGACCGGCTCTGCGGCTGGGCCGGCGATGAAACGCGCGTTGTCTCCTACCTCACGCCGAAGGCTGTGCGTCAGGCGCTCTACCGGATCGGGCCGCAGACGTTCGCCGATCGGGTGAAGCTGGGCTGGGCCGAGAGCGCCGCCCCGCGTCAGGCGCCGCAATGGCGCGCGCTTCTCGCACTCGCAGCCGGCTGGACGCGCCCGCGCTTCCCGCTCGATGGGGCCAGCGTGCAGAAAGCCGGCGTTGCGCCCGGGCCGGCGGTGGGGGCGGTGCTGCGGGAAGTGGAAGACTGGTGGATCGACGCCGATTTCCCTGATGATCCGCTCGCCCTGATCGAGCGTCTCAAGGCTGTCGCACAGGCGCTCGGCTAAACCCCTTCGCCAATAAAGGAAATAGCGTGCCTTGAACCGCAGCGTCAGTGAAGCGCTATCCCGGCGACGCTAGAGAAAAGATCGGCGTGATCCTGCGCAAACACCGATCACTTCACCGTTATCTCTGGTCCCCGCATTATCGCTTTCCGCCTCGCGATACTTCCCGCCGCGACAGCGTGCATGTTGTCAAATCAACTCAACTCTTCTACATGAGGAAGAGCACAGAGGAAGAAAGATGTCAGACCAGAACAGCACCGATGTCGTCGAAATGACCGCGGAAATTGTCTCCGCTTATGTGTCGGGCAACGCGATCTCCGCGTCGGATGTTCCCGCGCTGATCCAGCGTGTGTACGGCGCTTTGACTGGCCTGTCCGGCGCGGCTGCGCCGGCTGCGCCCGTCGAGCTGACGCCGGCCGTGCCGATCAAGAAGTCGATCACCAATGAGTACATCATCTGTCTCGAGGACGGGAAGCGGTTCAAGTCGCTGAAGCGCCACCTGCGCACGCGCTACGATCTCTCCCCTGAAGACTATCGCGCAAAGTGGGGCCTTCCGGCCGACTACCCGATGGTGGCGCCCAGCTATGCAGCCGCGCGCTCCAATCTCGCCAAGCAGATGGGTCTGGGCCAGAGCCGCCGCCGCAAGTAAATCCCGATCGTTTCGGCGGCGAAAGGAAAACGAATAAAGATTCGCCGGCTGCATCTTTTTCGTTAAGAGACTCTTGTCGAGGCAGGGCCAAATCACCGATGCTTCTCCAATCCGGCTTGGGGAAGCATCGTTTTGGTTTTGGCTGACAGCCTTCGGCGGCAATTGTTGCTTGATGAGCAGCGCCTGCTGTTTGACGCCTGGTCCGCCTTCTCGGCGGGCCGGATCGGCCCCACGCGGCGCGAGCTCGATCCCGCGCGCTTCACCCCGCTTCTGCCCCGCATCGCCATTCTGGATGTTTGCGACGGCGGACGGTTTCGCTATCGGCTCGCTGGAACTGCCCTGCGCAGCGCTTTCGGGCGCGATCCGACCGGCGCCTATCTCGATGACGTGACGCCGGCTGCTGCCCCGGACAATTGGCGCCGCGCCCATGTGCTGGTGGTGCAGGATGCGCGCCCCCGCTGCGGCGCCGCAGCCCTCTTGGGCGGGGAAAGCGGCGTTCTCCTCTGGCTGCGCCTGCCGTTGAGCGAGTCAGGGGATAAGGTGACCGGGATCCTTGCCTATGATCACCCCGTCTCGGCGGGAGAAGCCCAAATGATTCTGAGCCGTAGCGCAGCTGCTTGATCGCTGACTACGATAGGATGTTCTTCCTAAAATAGGAATGTTATCCTCTTCTCCGAGGGCCATGGCAGGCTCTGTCTCTACCGGGCGCACAACGCCGCCCGGATGGGAGCGGTGAGGATGACCAGACAAACCATACGCGACGCAGATCGGGCGCGCGCCCGCTTGGCCCGCGGGATAGCAGCCTATGCTTTCGGCCTGGACGAGGCCGATCTTGATCAGCCCACCCGCGGCAGGGCGGAGGCTGCCCTCGCCCGGCAGACCGCAATGTATCTCGCCCATACGGGCTTTGAGATGAGCCTTCAGCGCGTCGCGGCGGCGTTCGACCGCGATCGCTCCACTGTGGCGCACGCATGTCACAAGATCGAGGATCGGCGCGACGACCCTCGTTTCGATGCCTTGCTGGAGCAGATGGAGGACGCCTTGCGCGCCGCGCCGGCTCAGCGGGAGGCCGCCTGATGATGACGCTCTCGGCGGATGATCGTCGCGCCTTGTCGCGCCTTGCCGCGCCGGGCGCGCGCTGCCTGCCCGATCCGCACGGGCGCGGCTATGGCGTGTTCCGCAGCGCAGACAAGCGCCGCCGCGCCCGCGCAACG
>JBIIUJ010000055.1:0-15272 GCA_044340025.1 Caulobacterales bacterium | reverse complement strand
GCCCGCCTGCCCAAGGCGCGCCAGAGCCTGTTCTTCTCCGCCACGATGCCGGCCGATATCGCCGCGCTGGCCGGCGAGCTGCTCACCGATCCGATGCGCGTGGAAGTCACGCCGCAGGCCACCACGGTGGAGCGGATCCGCCAGTCGGTGCTGTTTGTGGAGCAGAATCGCAAGCGCGCTCTGCTGGCCGAACTGTTCGCCGACGACAGCTGGAAACGGGCGCTGGTGTTTGCGCGCACCAAGCATGGCGCCAACAAGATCGCCGACTTCCTTGAAGCCGGCGGGATCACGGCCGCCGCCATCCATGGCAACAAGAGCCAGGCCCAGCGCGAACGCGCGCTTGCCGCCTTCAAGGCCGGTCAGGTGCGTGCGCTGGTTGCTACCGATATCGCCGCGCGCGGCATCGACGTGGATTCCGTCAGCCATGTGGTGAATGTGGATCTGCCCAATGTGCCTGAAGCCTATGTCCACCGGATCGGGCGGACTGCGCGCGCCGGGGCGGCCGGCATCGCCGTCAGCTTCTGCGCCGATGACGAGCGCACCCTGCTGCGCGACATCGAACGCGTGACGCGCCAGAAGATTCCCGCGCAGGATCGCCGCCGCGATCCGCATCTGGGCGCGCTGGAGGCCACCATCGCCTCTGTCACGCCCAAGAGCGCGCGCGACGACGAAGACGAGGCGCCCCGCACGCAGAACCGTGGCTCCCGCGGGCAGCAGCGTCGGCCCGCCGCCGCCGCGCATCAGCCCCGCAGCCAACAGCCGCGAGGCCAGCAGCCCCGCGCCGATCAGCCCCGCGCCGAACGCTCCGCCGCCAGCGCCAAGCCGAACGCGGCGCCCGGCCGTGATCGCTGGAACCCGGAGGATCGCCCCGCCTTCCTCGACGCTGATCGCGCGCCCCGGCGCGAGAGCGATCGGCCCAAGACGCACGGTCATCCCCATGGCCGCCGGCCTGCCGAGGGCGAACGCCCCACCCCGCAGCCGGGCCAGAAGCGCCGCTTCCGCGCCCGCAACGCCGGCGGACAGGGCTAAGCGCAGGGGTCGGGCGGCGTGTGGTCCGGCTCAGGCCTGCCTTACGCCGCCGCCGCGACGGTCTTGACCACATCGGCCAGCGTGCCCACGACATCGTGGACAAGCGCCTCGTCGTCGCCTTCGGCCATGATCCGCACCAGCGGTTCGGTGCCGGAGGGACGAATGACCAGACGGCCCTGATTGCCGAGGCGTTTTTCGGCGTCCGCAATGGCCTGCTTCACGCGGGAATCCTCCAGCGGCGCGCCGCCGGAATAGCGCACATTCTTCAGAAGCTGGGGCACCGGCTCGAACTGGCGCATCACCTCGGAGGCCGGCTTGCCCGACTGGATGAGCGCGGCCAGCACCTGGAGCGCGGCGATCATCCCGTCCCCGGTGGTGGAAAAGTCCGACAGCACGATGTGGCCCGACTGTTCGCCGCCGACATTGTAGCCCTTGGCGCGCATCCGCTCCACGATATAGCGATCACCGACCTTGGTGCGCTCCAGCGTCAGCCCCTGGCCCTGGAGGAAGCGCTCCAGCCCCAGATTGGACATCACGGTGGCGACAAGGCCCGGCTGGGCGAGCGCTCCGGCGTCTTTCCAGCTCTTGCCGATCAGGGCCATCAGCTGGTCGCCGTCGATCGTGCGGCCTTTTTCATCGAGCAGGACCACGCGGTCGGCGTCGCCATCGAGGGCGATGCCCAGATCAGCGCGATATTTCAGCACCGCATTCTTGAGCTCCAGCGTGTTGGTGGAGCCTACTTCCTCATTGATGTTGAAGCCGTTGGGCTCCACCCCGATGGATATGATTTCTGCGCCAAGCTCATAGAGAATCTTGGGCGCCACCTTGTAGGCTGCGCCATTGGCGCAATCGACCACGATGCGCAGACCCGACAGGCGCAGCTGGCGCGGGAAGGTGGCCTTGGCGATCTCCACATAGCGGGCCTGGGCGTCGTCGATCCGCTGGGCGCGGCCGAGCCGGCCGGGCGAGGCAAGGCCTGCATCCAGCGGGCCTTCCATCAGCGCCTCGATCTCGTGCTCGATCGCGTCGGAGAGCTTGTAGCCATCCGGGCCGAACAGCTTGATGCCATTGTCCTTGAAGCTGTTGTGAGAGGCCGAGATCATCACGCCGAGATCGGCGCGCAGCGAGCGCGTCATCATCGCCACGCCCGGCGTCGGCAGCGGCCCGAACAGCACCACATCCATGCCCAGCGCGGTGAAGCCCGCCACCAGCGCCGGCTCGATCATGTAGCCCGAAAGGCGCGTATCCTTGCCGATCACCACCGAATGGCGCCGTTCGGTATCGCGCATGAAGTATTTGCCGGCAGCAAGACCCACCCGAAGGGCGATTTCGGGCGTCATCGGCCATTTGTTGGCTTCGCCGCGAATCCCGTCTGTTCCGAAATAGGTCCGAGTCATCGGGTTCCTCCGCGCGCTTGCCGGCGCAGGATGAATAGCGGCTCCACGCGCCTTGCGGGAGGGCGCCCGGCTCAGGCGGCCATCACCTTTTCCACCTCGGTCACAAGCTCGCGCAGGTGGAAGGGCTTGGACAGGACGGTGGCGCCCTTCGGCGCGGTGGACTGGGCCGTCATGGCGACGGCGGCGAAGCCGGTGATGAAGACGATCTTCATCGCCGGGTCGATCTCGGCGGCGCGGCGGGCAAGCTCGATCCCGTCGAGGCCGGGCATCACGATATCGGTCAGCAGCAGATCGTAGATGCTGCCCTGGAGCGCTTCGAGGGCTTCCTCGCCGTCGGGAAAGCTGTCGACCGAATGGCCGGCCCGGCCAAGCGCGGTGGTGAGAAAGCCGCGCATCGATTCATCATCTTCGGCGAGGAGAATTCGGGCCATGTCGGGCGCGTCCTGGTTCGGTGTCGCGGCGTCTCTAGTCGCAAAACGGGTAATAGCGGCTTAACGACGCCGCGTCGCGTTGACCGCAGGGGTGCGCACGCCATACTCCGCCCTATGGCCGGCATGAGCCTCTTCCCGCTGGGAGCGGACCGCGCGGCGGCCCGACCGCCCGCAGCCGTCATCCTGCGCCCTGCGGCGTCGACAAGCCCGCTTGTGTACGCCTCGCCCCATTCCGGACGGCACTATCCAGACGATCTTCTCAGCCATAGCCGGCTTGATCGGGCCGCCCTGCGCCGCTCGGAAGACGCGTTTGTGGACGAGCTGTTCGACGCCGCCCCCTCTCATGGCGCGGCGCTGGTCTGCGCCGGCATCGCGCGCGCCTATGTGGATGTGAACCGGGACGCGAGCGAACTGGACCCCGCCATGTATGCCGGGCCGCTATCGGCGGAGGTGAACGCCCGTTCGCCGCGTGTCGCCGCCGGGCTTGGTGCGATTCCGCGCGTGGTGAGCGAAGGCGCTGAAATCTATCGCGGCAAGCTTCCCGCCGCCGAGGCCCATCGCCGGATCGAGGAGGTCTGGCGGCCCTATCATGCAGCCGTCGGCGAAGCGCTGGGCGCGGCGCGGGCATGCTTTGGCGTCGCGATCCTGATCGACTGCCACTCCATGCCCTCCATCGGGGCGGGCGATCCGCCGGCTGACATGGTGCTGGGCGATCGTTTTGGCGCATCCTGCGCCGGCGAGATCACGCGGCTGGCGGAAAGCACGCTGCAGAAACGGGGCTATCGCGTGGCGCGCAACGCCCCCTACGCCGGCGGCTACGCCACCCAGACCTATGGCCGGCCCGGCGCCAGGCGCCACGCCCTGCAGATCGAGATCAATCGGGCGCTCTACATGGATGAAGCGCAGTGCCGGAAAAACGACCGGTTCGATGCGGTGAAGGCGGACCTGACAGCCCTCGTCGAGGCGCTGGCCGCGGCCGGCTTCGAGCGGCGGCTGGCCTGACGCCGGATGCCGCAGCGTCCTCTCGGGCAGAAAAAAGCCGGGCCCGAGGGCCCGGCGAAAAGTCAGTAGGGAGGAAACGCCCAGAAGGGCGAGGGCGTGCGACACCCCAACGCCCCGAAAGTATGTGTGCGCTGCACAACCGTCAAGGGTCGGACCGTCGAAGGCGTGCGCCGCGGCAGGGCGTTCAGCGGGAATACTCGTTCAAAAACAAAGCACAGGACCATCCGGCGCGACATTTTGCGCTGCACACATGCAGCCTATGCGAAAGCGCATGAATTGGCCCGTCCGCCTGTCGGCCGCCGGCATAGGCTTTCCGCAGTTGCGAAAAGCGCCTCAGCCTGTAGAAGCCCGCAAAACGCTGCGTCTGCGTCTTGCGCGGGCGGGCAGTCCCGAAAGCTCTCCCATGACCCAGACCCGTTTGCGCAATGTCGCCATCATCGCGCACGTCGATCACGGCAAGACCACGCTCGTCGATCAGATGCTCGCTCAAGGCGGCGCCTACCGCGAAAACGAGGCCCGCACCGAGCGCGCGATGGATTCCAACCCGCTCGAGCGCGAGCGCGGCATCACCATTCTCGCCAAGTGCACCTCCATCGTCTGGGGCGGCGATGCGCGGCTGAACATCGTGGACACGCCCGGCCACGCCGACTTTGGCGGCGAGGTGGAGCGCATCCTCTCCATGGTGGACGGCTGCCTCCTGCTCGTGGACGCCGAAGAAGGCCCGATGCCGCAGACGAAGTTCGTGCTGGGCAAGGCGCTGCGGCTGGGGCTGAAGCCCATCGTAGTGCTGAACAAGGCCGACCGGCCCAACGCCCGGCCGGATGTCGTGCTCGATGAGGTGTTCGAGCTGTTCATGGCGCTGGGCGCCACGAACGAGCAGCTCGACTTCCCCTCGCTCTACGCTTCCGGCAAGGAAGGCTGGGCGGTGCGTGGCCTCGACGATGCGCGCGAGAGCCTTCAGCCGCTGTTCGACACCATCCTCTCCCATGTGCCCGAGCCCGAACCCGCCAAGCGGGTGGATGAGCCCTTCCGCATGCTGGTCACGCTGATCGACAGCGACAAGTTTCTCGGCCGGGTGCTGACCGGCCGGATCGAGGCGGGCCGCGTGCGCGCGGGCGAGACGGTGAAAGCCCTCTCGCGCGAGGGCAAGGAGATCGAGCGCTCTCGCCTCTCCAAGCTGCTCGCCTTCCGTGGGCTGGAGCGCGTGCCCGTGGAGGAGGCCCAGGCCGGCGACATCATCGCCGTGGCGGGGCTGTCTGAAACCACGGTCGCCGACACGATCGCGGCGATGGAGGTCTCTGAAGCCATCCCCGCCACGCCCATCGATCCGCCCACGCTGTCGGTCACGGTGTCGGTCAATTCTTCCCCGCTTGCCGGCCGCGATGGCGACAAGGTGCAAAGCCGGGTGATCCGCGATCGCCTGTTGCGTCAGGCCGAGGGCGACGTGGCGATCCGGGTGCGCGAAAGCGCCGACAAGGACAGCTTCGACGTGGCGGGCCGCGGCGAGCTTCAGATCGGCGTGCTGATCGAGACGATGCGGCGGGAAGGTTTTGAACTGTCGGTTTCGCGCCCGCAGGTGCTGTTCCGCAAGGACGAGGAAACCGGAAAGACGCTGGAGCCGGTCGAGGAAGTCGTGATCGACGTCGATGACGAATTCTCCGGCGTCGTGATCGAGAAGATGAGCCTGCGCAAGGCCGAGATGAAGGACATGCGGCCCTCCGGCGGCGGCAAGACGCGGCTCCTGTTCCACGCGCCCTCGCGCGGGCTGGTCGGCTATCACGGCGAGTTCCTGACCGATACGCGCGGCTCGGGCGTGATGAACCGCGTGTTCCACGAGTGGGGCGAGTATCGCGGCGATATTCCGGGCCGGCGCAATGGCGCGCTCGTCTCGATGGATACTGGCGCGGCCGTTCTCTACGCCCTGTGGTATCTGGAGGAGCGCGGCGTGCTGTTCGTGGAGCCGGGCGAGGCGGTCTATCAGGGCATGATCATCGGCGAAAACGCCCGCACCGACGACCTCGACGTCAATCCGCTGAAGGAAAAGAAGCTCTCAAACGTCCGCTCCTCCGGCAAGGACGAGGCGATGCGCCTCACCCCGCCGCGCCGCATGACGCTGGAGCAGGCCATCGCCTGGCTGGACGAGGACGAACTGGTGGAAGTCACGCCCAAGGCGATCCGCATCCGCAAGCGCGAGCTGAACCCCAGCTTCCGCAAGAAGCGGGTGAAGGCGGAGGCGTGAGGGGAGGGGCTCCGGCGGCCCCCTTCGTCAGCTGCGCTGACACTTCCCCCGCACGCGGGGGAAGACAGCCGCGCGACCTCCAACGTTATCGTTATCCTCCCCCGCTAGCGGGGGAGGTGGCCCGCAGGGCCGGAGGGGGGAGCGTCAGGCTTACTACGCCCGCCAGGTAAACGCCGCTTCCAGCCCCGCCAGCTCTTCGGGCTGGTCCCAGGCATAGCCCGCCACCGGGATCAGGAAGCCCTGCATCCGCTCGCGCGCGGTGGCGACCTCGTCGCCGCCCAGCGCTTCATAGAAGCGGCGCGCCCGCGCATTGGCCCGCACCACCCAGAGGCCGAGCGAGAACAGGCCCCGCTGAAGGAACCAACGCGCCGCCTCCGCCATCATGGCCGAGCCGACCCCGTCGCCCTGAGCGGCGCGGATCACATAAAGCTGCTCCACTTCGGCTTCCCAGGGCGCGTTGAGCGCGCGCGCCTTGCCGCCCGAAATATAGCCGACCGGTTCGTCATTCAGTTCCGCGATCAAAACCAGCCTGTCGAGATCGCCCTCCTGTTCGGAGAGCGACCGCCGCCACGCGCGCACCAGCCGCGCCGGCGTCATGGCGTCCAGGATATCCTGCGGCAGCATGCCGGCGTAGGTCTCGCGCCATGTCTGACGCTGGAGCTCGGCCAGGAGCCCGGCGTCGCTCAAATCGGCGCGTCTTAAGATAATCTCCATTCCCGAAGCTTGGCGCCTTGGCGCGGACGCGCAAGGGGGGTGTGCGCTGCGGCGGGGCCGGATGCGTCACGCCGCCGCGATCTTGCCTCGCACCAGATCGGCATAGGCCGTCATCAGTTCCTCGCAGACGCGGCCGGGCTGATACATCGTGCCCGCGATCTCGTTCACGGGGGTCACCTCGGCGGCCGAGCCGGTGAGGAAACATTCCCGGAAGCTGCCGATCTCCTCGGGCATGATGGTGCGTTCCACCACTTCATAGCCGCGCGCGCGGGCGAGCTTGATGACGGTTTGGCGCGTGATGCCGTTCAGGAAGCAATCCGGCGTCGGGGTGTGGATCTCGTTGTCGCGCACGAAGAAGACGTTGGCGCCGGTGGCTTCGGCCACATGGCCGCGCCAATCGAGCATCAGCGCGTCCTGCGCGCCCTGTTCTTCGGCGGCGTGCTTGGACATGGTGCAGATCATGTAGAGGCCGGCGGCCTTGGCTTCATGAGGCGCCGTCTCGGGCGACGGGCGCTTCCACGGCGCGTTGATGAGGCGGATGCCCTTCATCTTGTCGGCGAAATAGTCGCCCCAATCCCACACCGCGACCGCAAGGTGGATGCTGTTGTTGCGCGCCGACACGCCCATCTGCTCGGAGCCGCGCCACGAGACCGCGCGCACATAGGCGCTGTCCAGTCCCATCCTCGCCAGCGTCTCGGTCTTGGCGGTCTCCACGTCGGCGGCGGAGAAGGTCGGCTTGAAGCCCAGGATCTCGGCCGAGCGCATCAGCCGCTTCGAATGCCGCTCTGATTCGAAGATGGTCCCGCCATAAGCGCGCTCGCCCTCGAACACCGCAGAGGCGTAATGCATCGCATGGGTGAGGATGTGGACCTTCGCATCGCGCCATGAAACGAACGATCCATCCAACCAGATCCAGCCGTCACGATCGTCAAAAGGGGGCGCGGGCGCGGGCATGAAGGTCTCCTTTGCCGCACAAAGGATTGGCCTTGCGCGGTTTGCTTGCCAGAAACGAGGCTGCGTCTGCATTGTTGGGCGTGAAAGGCGCCTGTCAACATGACCAACGGGCATATGAGCCCTGCCCAAATCGCAGCCACCCCGCTGCTCTATCTGCGCGAGGAGGAGCTGGATCGCGGCGTTGCGCTCGTTCTGGGGGCGGCGCGCGCGCTGATGGCGGCGGCGGAGCCCGCGCTCGATCGGGCTGGCCTGGGCGCCGCGGATTTCCGGGCGCTGTCGGTTCTGGCGCGCGGCCGGCCCGTGACGGTGCTTGGCCTTGCCGGGGCGCTGGGCGTGGCCAAGCAGTCGATCGCGCGCACGCTGGAAGGGCTGGAGGCGCGCGGCCTGATCGCACGCGCCCGGGGCGAGGAGGATCGCCGCACCCGCCTTCTCACCCTGACGCCCGCCGGAGAGGCCGCACTCGCTCAGGCCACCCAGGCCATGCGCGCCTGCATGGGCGAGGCCTCGCGCGCCGCCGGCCCGCAGACGGTGGCCGCCGCCCGCGACTTCCTGGCCATTCTGGAGAAAACGCGGCGATGAGCGATCCCGCCCACATCCTGGTCGTGGACGACGACGATCGCATCCGCACGCTGCTGAAGCGCTATCTGGTCGGCAAGGGCTATCAGGTGACGGGCGCGCCCGATGCCGCCGTGGCGCGCCGCATGATGGATGCGGTGACGTTCGATCTCCTGGTCCTCGACGTGATGATGCCAGGCGAGGATGGCTTCAGCCTGACCCAGGCGTTGCGGCGCGAGCGCGACGTGCCCATCCTGCTGCTGACGGCGCGCGGCGCGCCGGAGGACCGCATCGAGGGGCTGCGCCGGGGCGCGGACGACTATCTGCCCAAGCCGTTCGAGCCGGAGGAGCTGGCGCTGCGCGTGGCCAATATCCTGCGTCGCGCCCCGGCGCCGGCCGCGCCCGGCGTGCTGCGTCTGGGGGAGGCCGCCTATGACCGCGAGCGCAAGCGGCTCAGCCGGGCGGGCGCCGAGATCCGCCTGACCGAGGCGGAGGGTTCGCTCCTGGAAGTGCTGGCCAGCCGCCCCGGCGCAGTCTTCACGCGCGAGGAGCTGGCGCGGCGCTGCGCGCTGGGCATGGAGCGCTCGGTCGATGTGCAGGTCACGCGCCTGCGCCGCAAGCTGGAGGCCGACGCCGCAGACCCGCGCTATGTCCTCACCGTGCGGGGGGCGGGCTATCGCCTCGCGCCCGACGCCGCCGGGGGCTGAGGCGGCATGCGCCTGAAAGACCTCGTCCCGCGCGGGCTCTACTGGCGCTCGCTGCTCATCGTGATCCTGCCGGTCGCGCTGATGCAGATCGTGGTGACCTGGGCCTTCTTCAACGATCACTGGGACGCTGTCTCGCGCCGTCTCGCGACGGCGGTGGCCGGCGACGTGGCGCTGATTGCGGCGCGCTATGAGGCTGCGCCCACGCCGGAAACGTTTTCGGCGCTGAAGCAGGAGGCCGAGGCCCATTTGCGTCTGTCGGTCGCGTTTCAGGCCGGAGCCGGTCTGCCCGAAGCCGATCGCCGCTCCGCATTCGCCGCCATCGACCGGACGCTGCGGCGCTCCCTCTCCGAAGCGCTGGATGCGCCCTTCTGGTTCGATACCACGCGCTATCCCGACTATGTGGACATCCGGGTGGAGGCGCCGGGCGGCGTGCTGCGCTTTCTGGCCTATCGCGATCGGGTCTATGCCTCCACGGCAGGCCTGTTCCTGTTCTGGGTGGTGGTGGCGACCGGGCTCCTGCTCGCCCTGGCGGTGATCTTCATCCGCAATCAGGTCCGGCCGATCGCTGCGCTCGCTGATGCGGCCGAACGGTTCGGGAAGGGCGGCGAGGCGGTGGACTTCAAGCCCGCCGGCGCGCGCGAGGTGCGCCAGGCCGCGGCCGCCTTCCTCGACATGCGCGCCCGCATCCAGCGCCATATCGAGCAGCGCACCCAGCTTCTGGCAGGCGTCAGCCACGATCTGCGCACCCCGCTCACCCGCCTGAAGCTGCAACTCGCGCTGATGCCGGCCTCGGAGGATGTGGCCGCCGCCAAGGCCGACCTCGACATGATGGAGGCGATGCTCGACGAATATCTCGCCTTTGCGCGGGGTCAGTGGGTGGAGGAGCCCGAGGCTGCAGACCTCGGCCAACTTGCCGAGGCCGCAGTGGACGATGCGCGCCGCGCCGGCGCCGCAATCGCCTTCTCCGCGCAGGGCGACCTTGGCGCCGTGGTGCGCCCCGGCGCGATCCGCCGCGTCGTGGGCAATCTGATCGACAACGCGATCGGCCACGCCGAGGCTGTGCGGGTGCAGGCGGTGCGGCGCGGCCGATCCATCCTGATCGAGGTGGAAGACAATGGCCCCGGCATCGCGCCCGACCGGATCGAAGAGGCGTTCCGGCCCTTCGTCCGTCTCGACGCGGCCCGCTCGCAGAACCGCAAGGGGGTGGGGCTTGGCCTTGCGATCGCGCGCGATCTCGCCCGCAGCCACGGCGGCGACCTGACGCTCGATCGCTCCCCGCTGGGGGGCTTGCGCGCCACGCTGCGCTTGCCGGCGGGCGCGGCCTGAGGCCCGATCAGGTGAAGGGCCGCTCCGGCCACCACGGATAGAAATCCGGCATGTCGGCCGAAACAGTGCAGGGATAGGCGGGCGCACGCTTTTCCAGAAAGCTCATCACGCCCTCGCGCGCATCAGCGGATTGGCCGCGCGCATAGACGGCGCGGCTGTCGATCCTGTGCGCTTCCATCGGGTGATCGGCGCCCAGCATCCGCCAAAGCATCTGACGGGTCAGCGCGACCGAGACCGGGGCGGTGTTGTCCACGATCTCGCGCGCGAGGGCGCGGGCCGCGGGCAGGAGTTCGTCTGGCGCATGCAGCGAGCGGACGAGTCCGCGCTCCTTCGCCTCGGCGGCGGAAAAGACCCGGCCCGAATAGCACCACTCCAGCGCCGTGGAGACGCCCACGACCCGCGGCAGAAACCAGCTCGAAGCCGCCTCCGGCACGATGCCGCGCCGGGCGAACACAAACCCGAACTTCGCTTCCGTGGAAGCAAGGCGAATATCCATCGGCAGCTGCATCGTGGCTCCCACGCCGACGGCGGCCCCGTTGACCGCCGCGATCACGGGCTTCAGGCTTTCAAAGATCCGAAGCGTCACGCGGCCGCCGCCATCGCGCAGCCTCTCCTCCTCGGTTACGGCGCGTTCGGGCTCACGTTCGAGCCGCTTGTCGTAATCGAATGTCGCCGCGCCGGCCGACAGATCGGCCCCCGCGCAGAACGCCCGCCCGGCGCCCGTCACGATCACCGCGCCCACCGAGTCATCGGCGTCGGTCGCATCGAACGCGGCGATGAGGTCGAGCATCATCTGCCCCGTGAACGCGTTCATCTTGTCTGGCCGGTTGAGGGTGATCGTGGCGATGCGATCAGCGACCTCAAGCGTCAGCGTCTGGAATTGCGGCCCGGCCATGCGTCTCTCCCTGAGCTGGCGCCCTTCGTGCGGTCGACCTTGTGTGTGGCCTCAGGATAACGCCGCAATGGCCAGCGCCAAGCCGGCCCTGCCTAGAACTCCAGCACCTCGGCGACGCCAGCGGCCGATTTCAGCGCCCGCCGCGCCGAAACATCCACCGGCCATCGGCCTGGGCAGACGATCTCCACCTGGCCGCCGCCCGCCAGAGGCGCCAGAAGGCGCAACTCTCCCTGAGCCTTGGCCCCGCTTGCCCGGATTTGCTGACCGATCCGGCTTACGGCCGCCGCCGCCGCCGGACTGTCCAGGATGACTTTCAGCCCGGCGCAGCCCGAGAGGTCCGCGTCGGCCAGCGGCTCTATCATGTCGGCGGTTAGTTTCAGGTCGCCCTCGCGGGTGCGCGCCTTTACCCGCAACAGCACGCCCTTGCCGGCATCGAGCAGATCGCGCGCGATCACGAGCGTCTCGGGCATCACCATCACCTCGAACTCGCCGCTGGGATCAGACAACGTCACCCAGGCGAACTTGCCGCCCGACTGTGCTGGTCGCTCCTTCCTTACACGGACGATCCCGGCCATGCGGAAGACGGCGGCGCCATCCGGCGCGACGCGATGGCGCAAGTCCTCGGCGAACACGACTTGCTTGCGCTCCAGCGCGCCGCGCAAATCCTCAAGCGGGTGACCGGAGAGATAGGCGCCAAGGGCTGCGAACTCCTGATCCAGCCGCTCCTGCACAGACCAGGGCGCCGCCTGAGGCAGGGAAAGACGCGCGGGCTCGGCTGCATCGCCAAACAGGCTCGCCTGCGCCTGTGCGCGATCTTCCCCAGCCCGCTGAGCTGCGCCCAGAACCGCGTCAGCAGCAGCAAGAGCCCGGGCGCGGTTCGGTTCCAGCGGATCAAGCGCGCCAGCGCGCGCCAGGTTTTCATACAGCCGCTTGTTGATCGACTTTGGATCGATCCGGCTCGCGAAATCCTCAAGGTCGCGGAACGGGCCCTCAGCCTCGCGCGTAGCCACCACCTGCTCCATGGCGGCCAGACCAATGTTGCGCACCGCGCCAAGACCATAGCGCACCGCACCCTCCTGAACGTCGAAGTCGGCCAAAGACCTGTTCACGTCCGGCGGAAGGATCGTCAGGCCGATCTTGCGGCTCTCCTGCACGAAAGCGGCGAGCTTGTCGGTGTCATCGATATCAAGGCTCATGGAGGCGGCCATGAACTCGGCAGGATGGTTGGCCTTCAGATAGCCGGTCTGGTAGGCGATCACGGCATAGGCGGCTGCGTGGCTCTTGTTGAACCCATAGCCCGCAAACTCGTTCACCAGTTCGAAAATCCGGTCGGCCAGCGCCTTGTCCACCCCATTGGCCGCGGCGCCGGAGATGAAGCGCGCTTTTTGCGCTTCCATCTCCTCTTTTTTCTTCTTTCCCATGGCGCGGCGCAACAAATCCGCCTCACCGAGAGAGTATCCAGACAGGATCTGCGCAATCTGCATCACCTGTTCCTGATAGATAATGATGCCGAACGTCTCCTTCAGCACCGTCTCCAGAAGGGGATGAAGGTAATCGGGTTTCTGACGACCTTGTTTGACGGCGCAATAGAGATCGATATTCTTCATCGGACCAGGCCGATACAAGGAGATCAGCGCGATGATGTCTTCCAGACTATCAGGCTGCATTTTGCGCAGCGTGTCGCGCATGCCTTGGCTTTCCAGCTGGAACACGCCCATCGTCGCGCCCGAGGCCATCATCCGGTACGTCGCCGGATCGTCATAAGTGACCGCGTCGAGATCGAGGGTGACGCCCGACTTGGCGATGAGGCGCAACGCCCGATCGATGACGGTGAGCGTTTTGAGGCCCAGAAAGTCGAACTTCACCAGACCGGCGAGTTCCACCCACTTCATGTTGAACTGGGTCGCTGGAAGCTCCGAACGGGGATCCTGATACAGCGGGGACAGCTCCACCAGGGGGCGGTCTCCAATCACGACGCCGGCGGCATGGGTGGAGGCGTTGCGATAGAGGCCCTCAAGCTCCAGCGCCACATCAAGCAATGCAGCGACATTATCGCTCGAGCGGCGAGCCTCCTGAAGCCGGGGCTCCGCCGCGATCGCCTCAGCAAGCCGGACAGGATTGGCGGGGTTGGCCGGGATCAGCTTGGCCAGCCGGTCCACTTCGTTGAAGCCAAGCTGCAGCACGCGGCCCACGTCGCGCACGACCGCGCGCGCCTGCAACGTGCCGAAGGTGATGATCTGCGCAACCCGATCGGCGCCGTACTTCTGCTGGACATAAGCGATCACTTCGCCGCGCCGCTCCTGGCAGAAGTCGATGTCGAAGTCCGGCATCGACACCCGCTCAGGGTTCAAGAACCGCTCGAAGAGCAGACCAAAGCGTAATGGATCAAGATCGGTGATCGTTAGAGCATAGGCCACCAGAGAGCCCGCCCCCGACCCCCGGCCAGGGCCAACAGGGATTTTCTGAGCTTTCGCCCATTTGATGAAGTCAGAAACAATCAGGAAGTAGCCGGGAAACTGCATGGCGGTGATGACCGCGATTTCGTGCTCCAGACGTTCCCAGTAAACGGACTCCTCGGCAGCCGGCGGATGCTTGGCGAACCGCGCTTTCAGACCCTCTCGTGCTTGAACGGCCAGTTCCTCGGCCTCATCGCGGCCTTGCGCGCCAGTGAAGCGGGGGAGGATCGGGGCTCGTACTGGCGCACGCCAGGCGCACCGCTGCGCGATCTCCACTGTGTTGGCCAGCGCTTCCGGGCAATCGGCGAAGAGGGCGGCCATTTCCTCCGCGCTCTTGAAGTACTGCTCCGGCGTAGAAGCATTCGCACGCTCGGCGCCGATGGTCAGGCCGGCCGCGATGCAGCTAAGAACCTGATGCGCCCCGTGGCGCCCCCGCGTCTCGAACCGCACATCGTTGGTCGCGACCAGCGGAAGGTCGCGGGCGTAGGCCAGAGCTGTCAGCTGGGGCTCCACCTTGGCTTCATCGGCCCGTCCGTGCCGCTGAAGTTCGATGTAGAGCCGATCCTCAAACGCTTTGGCGAGCACATCGAGCGCTGCTTCCGCTTCGGCTATTCTGCCCGAGGCCAAAAGGGCGTTCAGCAGTCCGCCATGCCCGCCGGTGAGGGCGATCACCCCTTCGCTGTGCCGCGCGAGGAGGTCCAGCGGCACGCAGCGCTGCGCCGCGGCAGGTCCCAGATAGGGAGCGCTCGCAAGCGCCATCAGATTGCGCCAACCGGTCTCGTTCTGCGCAAGGAGCGCGACGACACCATCCGCGCTACCGGCGGCGCCAGGGCCGGGCGGCCGGGCTTGCACCGAAAGGGCGCAACCCAGAATAGGCTGAATCCCCTTTTCAGAGAGCGCCTCGGACACCTCCAGGGCGCCAAACAGATTGTCCAGGTCGCAGACAGCTAGCGCCGGGGCCTTCTGGGCGGCGGCGATTTCGGCGATCTTCTTGACCGGCATCGCACCGTCGAGGAGCGAATAGGCCGAGCGCACCCGCAGATGAACAAACTCCGGCCGCAACATCGCCTCTCCTTGGCTGCGCTAATCGTCCTAAGGCGCTCCGTGCTGTCGCGTCACCCCAAAACCGATAGCCATCCCCAAGTGACGGCAGAAAACGCGGCAACCGATGCAAACGCCGCCAGATCCCGAACCAGAGCCATGCCCTTCTCCCAGGTTCATCCTTTGTTCCGGCCTCAATACGATCCTGTTTTGTTCTCGTCAAGGCCGTTCACGGGGTAAAGGAGAAAGAGGTTCGCATCTTCATTTTGGTCCACACCCCCCCGCCGGCCTGGCTTCAGCCCAAGCCCCAGCCCTAGCCCGCGCTGCCAGCCCCAGCTCAGGCCCAGCTCAGGCCCAGCTCAGGCCCAGCCCAGGCTCAGGCCGGGGCTCAGCCCTGGTCGTAGTCCCAACCTCTGCCTTGTCTGCGCTGCCAGCCCCTGCCCAGCCCCTGCCCAGCCCCAGCCCCAGCCCTAGCCCGGCCCTAGCTCCCGCGCCCACCCCGCGCCCCAGCCAGCCCGGCCTGCCT
>JBIIUJ010000197.1:0-4009 GCA_044340025.1 Caulobacterales bacterium | reverse complement strand
GTCTCCAACGAAGTGCGCACCACGCCCGCCCGCATCGAGGCCTATTTCGTGGATTTCCTGAAACTCTCGCCGCGCCCGACGATCAATGAACGCCACATCGAATTGCTGGACGACAATACCGCCCTTTATGCCGGAGTATGGACGTTCGATCTGGTGCGCGATGGACAGCCCTCCTGGGTGACAGCCCGCTACAGCTTCATCTGGGAAAAGGTCGGGTCGGAGTGGAAGATCCAGCTCCTCCACTCCTCCTTGATGCCTGAGCCGATCGCCCAGCGTCCGCCTGCGCTCGCCGTCGGCCGCTGAAGCGGCCCTCAACCCCAGCGATAGTTGAAACTCACGCTGATCCGGTCCTCTTCGGCATCGTTCTGCACGACTTCGTGGCGCAGCCAGCTCTCCCAGAGCAGAAGCGTTCCAGGCGCGGGCGCTTCGGTGCGGAAGAGGGGGTCGTGGTGGTCGGCCCGTCGCGGCGGGGCGGCCATCATCATCCCCAGCCGGGGGTCTTCAAAGCGCAGCGCGCTCGCCCCCGCGGGAACCGTGACATAATAAGTCCCGCTGACAACGCTGTTGGGGTGGACATGCCCGGTATGGACGCCGCCGGGCGCCAGCACGTTCACCCAGAGGTGATCGAGGGTAAGCGCCCGGCCTCCAAGATCAAAGCCTGCCGCCCGCGCAAAGTCCTTGATCGCAGGGCCCAGCGCTTTCCTGAGCCGGGCAAAGGCCGGGTCGCGGGTGACGAGGTCGCTGAGGGACGCATAGGACGTATAGCCCCAATAGTTCTTGTCCCTGCTCCAGGCCTGACCTGCGGCATCCTGGTCTGCAAGCGCCAGACAGGCTGCTTCAAGCTCGGCCAACGCATCCAGCGCCAGGCCGTCTGCGCGGTAGATCAGGGTGGAGAAGCATTGAGCAATCTGGGCCATCACCAGCCGCTTTTGGCCGGCGCTGTCGCGTTCGTCAAAGTCCCCAGGAATCACGGCTGCGCCCTTTGACACGGGCTTCAAGCAGGCGCACCACGACGCGCGGTCTGCGAGTGGCTCATGCGTCGGTTCTATGTCGATCTGCCCTGGGGGCAGATGCACGCCTATACGGCTGGCGAGGGTTTGCCTGTGCTGCTGCTGCACGCCAGCCCGCTGAACGCGTCGTTCCTCGCGCCCCAGATTGCGGCGCTGGCTGAGGCCGGCTTCTGCGCCACGGGGCTCGATACGCCGGGGTATGGCGGTTCCGATCCCTTGCCGGAGGCGGCGGTCTCGCTGGTCGATTTCGCCGGCGCCTTCCTTGCCGCCGCAGACAGGCTCAGGCTGGATCGCTTCGGGCTTTACGGCACCGCAACCGGGGCACAGCTGGCGCTTGCTGTGGCGCGGTTGGCGCCAAGCCGGGTGACGCGGCTGGTGCTGGAAAACTGCGGCCATTTCCCGCTGGCGGACCGGGAAGCCTGGGAGGCAGACTATTTCCCCGATCTGACGCCTCAGGCCGATGGCGGCCACCTCGCGCGGATCTGGGATATGGCGGTCAAGCAGATGACGCGGTTTCCGTGGCATTTGCCGCCGCTGGACGGGGTTCCGCCGCCGCCCCCGCCGCCGCTCGCCACCGTCAACCGGATGGCGAGTGCGTTTCTCCATGCCGGCGCCTCTTATGATCGGGCCTATCGTCTGGCGTTTCACGCCGAAGATGTGTCCAGCTTTTCGGGGCTGACCGTGCCGACTGTGCTGATTGACTGGGAAAGTTCGGCCGTGCGCGCACAGGTTCGGGCTCTGATCGAGAAAGGTCTGCCCGCGTGCGTGCAGGTTGCACACGCAGCGAGCGGCCTGGAGGCACGATTGTCCGCCATTCGAGCAGCCTTCGCCGGCTCACAAGAAATCTGAACAAGGCCCTAACGGCGTCATTGTTTTGCCACAACAAGTTCGCTTATCTGGGGAAAACCCGTTGCAGAATGCGCCGACGCTCACAGAACTGGATCGCCTCGTGACCGCTTACGCGCCAATTGTCGCCCGCCCATTGCTGGCTGTTCCCCCATTGCGACTGCACGCCCCGGAAAGCTGGGGCGATTTTGTGAGCGAGTATCTGGCGCCAGACGCCAGCGCCGCGCGCGAAACCTTGGTGCTCGATATGCGCCGGCTGGAGCCGCTTGAGGCGGAGACCGCACGCCATGGCGATCTGCCGGCGCGCTGGGTCGGATGGTGGGTCAGTCTGGCCGAGAGGTTGGTGCGGTTTCCGCTTGCGGACGGGCCGACAGTGATGGTTGCGATGCGGCGCACCCGCCTGGGCCCCATCAGCTGGCCACGCGCCGATGTGCGCGAACTGGCGGTGATGGATGTCGCCTACAAGCTTTCCACGGGGGAGTTTGCGCTGGCGTGGGGCGCGCAATCGACAGCGGGCGGCTGGAAGCTGCCGATCGCATGCGCCGGGGCTGTGATCACGCTGCCAGGGCGCGGCGGCGCGCTGATCGCCGCAGACCGGGTGGCGCGGGCCGCTCTGGACCCCTGGTTTCCATAAGCGCCGTCACTCGAACTCAAACACGACGCTGACCTGGGCTGTCAGGGAAATCTCTCCCGGCGCAACCGGCGTTGGCGCACCCGCGTCCATGGCCGCTTCCGCGCGCATCGCCATCATCCGGGGCATGGGCGAGGCCCAACCCCCGCTCTCCGCGATTGACACAACCCGCTTCACCCGCATGCCTGCGGCCTTTGCATAGAGCTCTGCGCGGCGCATGGCCTTGGCCATCGCATCGGCTCGGGCGCGATCCATTGCGGCATCCGGCTCGTCGACCATGAAATTGGGTCCGTCCACCTGATTGGCGCCTTGCTCGACCAAGGCATCAAGGACCGTACCAACCGCATCCAGGCGGCGTATCTTCACCGTGACGGTGTTTTGCGCCTGATAGCCTGCGATGCGCGGCCGGGTATTGGCCTCCGAGACATATTGCGGCTGAAGGCTGAGCCCGCTCGTCTGAATGTCACGCTCGGCGATGCCTGCCGCGCGCAATGCAGCGAACACGGCGGTCATCCGCCGGGCGTTTTCCTCCATCGCAGCCTTTGCGGATCGATTGGTCGTCACGACCCCTGCCGAGACAGTTGCAACGTCTGGCGCCAGCTTGAGAATGGACTCTGCCGACAGCGAAACCGTGGTGGGCTGCGCCGGCGCCGGACAGCACTGGGTTTGCCCCGGGGCGGCTGTCTGAGCGGCAAGCGGGCTGGCGACAAGACAGGCTGCGAGTGCAGCAGAAGCAACGTGACGCATGGGATTTCCTTTGTGAACGAGCCCCGGACACGCAGGAAATCACAGCCACGCGGTGAACGCAGCCTGAAGCGAGAATGAAATCTGCGAAAGCCCGCGCGAGCGCGGCCCGCCCCCCGTTAGTGCTGATGGCCGCTCGCCGCTGTGGCGTTTGGCTGGGCGACCGTGCCGCGAACGGTCACGACGCCCGCGCGTTCGAACGAGAGGGCCACATCCACTTGCTCGCCAGGTTGCAGCGGCGACTTGGCCCCGAACAGCATCAGGTGCAGCCCACCGCGCTGCAGCACGACGCGCCCGTTGGCCGGGATCGCCAGCCCCTCCGGCAGCGGGCGCATGCGCATCATGCCGTTCTCTTGCACGTGGGTATGAATTTCGATCCGGTCGAAGCGCGCGCTTGTCGCCGAGACAAGCCGGTCGGGCTGCGCGCCCCGGTTTGCAATGGCGACATAGCCGGCGTTCACCATCACTTGCCCGCGCGTCGGGGTCAGGGTCAGGTCGCCGATGGAGAGATCGCCAGCGCGCTGGTCACGGCCCACAGCCGGGCCGACGGCGAGCGTGGCCAGCGCCAGCGCGAGCAGCGTTCGTTTGGCGCGGTTGATCATCATGTGCGGCTCCTCTTGAAGGCCATGGGCGGTAGCAGAGCGACACGCCAGTCGGCAAGCGCGGCCCGACCCCTAAGCCGCCATAATGTCGCAGGTCACCGGCGCGGCTTGCGCCAGAGAATTAGTTAATTCTTGAATTAAGGCGATTGTGCCTCGGGGCGCCCCAGCGACCCTGA
>JBIIUJ010000054.1:0-15342 GCA_044340025.1 Caulobacterales bacterium | reverse complement strand
TATAGGGGAAGAAGTGGGCGGCCTTCGCACCGCCGAGGGCAGGCCCTGCAACGGACAGCGTCGGCGCCCCGACGGTGGGGGTGAAGCGGGCCTCGGCGCTGATGGGTCGCGGGGCGGTGGCGATGGTCTGGGCGATGCGCGCGCCCCAGTCCCAATCCGGCCGGCTCTGGGCGGCGACGGGCAGGGCCAGCGAAAGCGTGCCTTCCTCAGGGATGCAGATTTCCTCGCAGACCAGCCAGGTCGCGGCCGCTTCCACCCGCGCGATCGTGCCGGGCGCGGCGTCTGCCGGCACCGTCAGCGCGGACGCCAGGATCACGGTGTCCTTGAAGCCATAATTGGCCAGCGGCCCGAGGCGGAAGATTTCCGGCCTCGGCCAGATGATCGCGTCAGCGCTCCAGCCCTGCGGCAGGGTCCAGCTGATGCCGGTGGCCTCGCCGCTGTCGCCCGGATTGCGCCAGTAGGTGTGCCAGCCAGACCGGATCGTCTGCACCAGCGCGACATGGATCACCGAACCGGGTGCGGCAGCCTCCACATCGGCCACAAGGCGGGCCTCCACATTCTCTGTCTTGACAACCGGAACGGTCGCCTGCGCCAAGGCAGCGCCGGCGGACAGGGCGAACAGGAGAGCAAGGAGCGCGCGCTGGATCATGGCCGGGGATGTAGGCCCGGCGCCGCGCAAACGCAAAGCCGCCCCTATTCCGCCTGTTGCGGTGTGTGCGCTGGCCGGGCTGGCCAGAGCTTTTCCCAGAGCCGCTCATGCGCCGCATAAGCCACGGTTTGCACAGCCGGCTCCAGCAGACCGATCGCCAGCGCGATGCGCCAGTCACGCGTGAGCGCGAACGCCACGCTGACTGCGACAACGAAATGCATCACTCCGTATGTGGAGGTTTTCGCCACCAGGCGCATCCTTGGCGCTCCCTGAATCACCCGCCGCCTGAGATAGGGTCTTGCGAGTGATTATCAAGAGCGATGCGCGGACTTCAGTACAGCGTAGCCAGCGCTGCGGCGTCATAGTCGCGCAGCTCGTCCAGACGGCCATCGCGCACTTTGCTCGCCCAGTCGGGGTCCTGCAGCAGCGCCCGGCCGACGGCGACAAGATCGAACTCCCCACGCTCCAGCCGCTCGATCAGGCTATCGAGCCGCGCCGCCGATGAGCTTTCCCCCCGGAACGCGCCCAGGAAGTCGCTCGACAGGCCGACCGAGCCCACCGTGATCACCGGCAGACCGGTCAGCCTTTTCACCCAGCCCGCCAGATTCAGGCCTTCCGGCCCATCCACCTCGGGGAATTCCGGTTCCCAGAACCGGCGCTGGGAGGCGTGGAGCACATCGACGCCGGCATCCACGAACGGACGCAGGAACGCCTCCAGCGCCTGCGGCGTGGGGGCGAGGCGGGCGGCGTAGTCCTGCTGCTTCCACTGCGAGAACCGCAGGATCAGGGGCCCATCCGCGCCCATTTCCTTGCGGCATTCCTTCAGGATCTCGGCGGCGAACGTCGCGCGCTCGGGCAGCGCCCCGCCATAGCGGTCCTGACGCAGGTTCATCGCGTCCCAGAAGAACTGGTCGATCAGATAGCCATGGGCGCCATGCACCTCCACAGCGTCAAAACCCATGCGCGCGGCCTCACCCGCCGCCACGGCATAGGCGCGCACGAGATCCCAGACTTCCTCCTCGGTGGGCGCCTCGGCGACCTTCTTGCCGGCATGGGTGACGCCCGAGGGGCTATCGGAGGGAGCGTCTGGATAATGGCCGGTGCCCGGCTTGCGCACCATGCCCTGGTGCCAGATCTGCGGCGCCATCAGGCCGCCCACATCATGCACGCGGTCGATTACCGCTTTCCAGCCGGAGAGCGCATCCTCGCCGTGAAATCTGGGGATGTTGGGGTCGTTCGATGCGCCCCCGCGCGCCACGACTGTGCCTTCGGAAATGATCAGCCCCACGTCGGCGGCCGCGCGCCGCGCATAATAGGCTGCGACATCGCCGCCCGGCACGCCGCCGGGCGAGAAGCTGCGGGTCATCGGGGCCATCACGATCCGGTTGGGGATCGTCAGGCCGCGAATGGTGATGGGCTTGAAGAGGGCGTCTGCGTTTGTCATTGGGGCATCCTGGGAAGTCGTGTTCAGTCTCGCGCGCAGGCGGCGTCGATCGCAAGCGCAAGGTCCAGCGCCTCCAGCGCCTGAACCCCTGGCACGGGGCAGGGGGCCTCTCCGCGCACGGCGGCAAAGAAGCTCTCGATCGCCAGGCCTAGGCTGTCGGGCACGATGGCGGAGACATCGGCGACCAGGCCGCCGGCCGCCGCGCCTTCGATCGTGCGGGCAAGGAAGTCGATCCCGGCCTCGCCCTGCTCTGTCGTCAGGCGCATGCCGCGGCGGCGCTCGGAGGCGACCCGCGAGGCGGTGAGCGTCACCTCCGCGCCATCCTCGAAGTGCAGGAAGGCCTCCACGGCGTCGGGGCGGTTGGGATCGCCCTCCAGCGCCTGCGCGTCCAGCCGCACGAGCGGGGCCCGGATCAGCCGGCGCACCAGATCGAGGTCGTGGATCATCAGATCCAGCGTGACCGAAACATCCAGCCCGCGATCCGACGGCGTGCCCTCGCGCCAGCTTTCCAGCGTGCGGATCGCAGCGCGCCCGGGCGCCAGCAGGCCCATGGCCTCGAAGACGAAGCGCTCCTGATGGCCAACCTGGAGCACCCGGTTGCGCGCCTCTGCCAGCGCCACGAGCGAGCGCCCGTCGGCCAGCGTCGTCGCCAGCGGCTTTTCGACATAGACCGAGCGATCGGCCTCGAGCGCGGCCTGCGCCAGATTGGCGTGCGCGGCGGCAGGCGCAGCGATGGTGACCGCCTCGCATGCCGCAATCAGCGCGTCCGCGTCGTCAAAGGCTCCGCAGCCATGCTGAGCGGCAAGCGCCTCGGCCCGCGCCCGGTCTGGATCAAACACTCCCGCAAGCCGGGCGCGCGGCGATCCCGCGACCTTGCCGGCATGATAGCGGCCAAACACGCCCGCCCCCATGACGCCGACGGCCAGGCGGGGCAGGGCGGGATCGGGCGCAGGCGGGGTGATGCTCATGCCTGCCCCGAACCACGCGCCGCGTCGGCTGACAAGCGCGCGTCTGCGTCCCGGGCGGCCCGGACAAACGCGTGGATCAGCGCCGGGTCCTTCACGCCCTTGGCCCGCTCCACGCCGGAGGAGACATCCACCGCCCAGGGGCGCACCTGGGCTATCGCCTCGTCCACCGTTTCCGGCGTGAGGCCGCCAGACAGCATGAAGGGCCAGGCAGGCGCGGCCGGACCCGTCAGGATGGCCCAATCGAACGCCGCCCCATGCCCGCCGCTGTAGGCCGCCCCTGGCGGGGGCTTGGCGTCGAGCAGGAGATGGTCGCAGACCCCGACATAGGCCGCCGCCGCGGCGAGATCCGCCCCCGTCGCCACGCCGATCGCCTTGATGACTGGCAGGCCGCAGGCGGCGCGCACGGCGGCCACCCGGGCCGGGCTTTCCGCGCCATGCAGCTGGATCAGATCGGGCTGCACGGCCGCGACAGTCTCATGCAGTGCGGCGTCTTCGGGGTCGGCGAACAGGGCCACGATGCCGGTGCGCCCGCGCGCCTGGCGGGCAAGGGCCGCCGCGCGCGCCGGCGCGACATGGCGGGGGGAGGCGGCCACGAAGTTCAGCCCCACGAAATCAGCCCCGCTGGCGATGGCGGCCTCCAGCGTCTCTTCGGTGGACAGTCCGCAGATCTTCACGCGCGTCATGGGACGTTCCTGCGCCCAAACCGGGCCGCTGTGAAGCCGGGCTGCTTCAGCCGAAGGCAAGCTGCCCCTTCAGGCCCAGAACCTCGCCCAGCTGGTCCAGCCGCTTGGCGACGGTCTCGGTGGCGATCGCGGCGGCGGATGGGGCCCCCGACAGGCGCAGCCGCCCGTTCTGAACCGACAGCGTGCATTGATGCAGCAACGCGGCGGACCGGCCGGAGAGGTCTGCGCCCAGACGCATCGCAGCCCCAAGCGCGCGAGCGCGGGCCTGACGATCCTCGTCCAGCAGTTTCTGGATCAGGGCGCGCGGCTCCGGCGAGCCGCGGTGCGAGTACCGGTAATAGGTGGCGGCCGCCAGAAACACCCGCTCCACATGGTTTGCACCGCCAAAGGGCGCGCGCAGCACTAGGTTGAACGCCAGATCGGCGCGGTGATCGGGATGCAGAACCGCCCCAATGTCTGCGAGCTGGCAGGCCGCCTGACGCAGAATAGCCGCACGGCCTGGCCCGAAAAGATCGGGAAAGCCGGAAAAGACCGGCGCAATCCACGCCTCCAGCGCATCGCCAAAGGCGCGCGCGCGCGCATCGCGGCCCGCAAGCACGGCTGCGCCCGTGACGAGCGGATCAAGCGCGCGCTCCGCCGGGCTGAGCGCCTGCCACAGCAGCCCTTCGCGCAGGCCGTAGGAGGAAATGACGATCTGGTCGAAGCCGCCGGCTTCCATCAGGCTGCCCAGCAGCAGCGCCGCATAGGGCAGCATCTCGGCACGCCGCCCGGTGGCGCCCTCCAGCTTTTCCAGCGACCGGCGCGACTGGCGTTGCACGAAGGCGGAAAGCTCCAGCGCGTCGATCCGGCTTATCGTGTAATTATGCAGGATTTTCAACGGATAGTCGCGCAGCGCCATATCGATATGGCCCAGGCCTCGCCACGCCCCGCCGACGGCATAGAACGCCCCGCCCCGCCGCTCCGCCAGCACGCGCGACCCGGCGAGCGACTGGTTCACGATCGTGGCGGCATGCGCCGCGTCGAACGGCTCCAGCCGGCCGATCGCCAGCGGGCCAAGCTTATGGGTTTCGCCCTCGTGGGCGCCGGTTTCATCGACCGCGATGAGTTCAAGGCTCGATCCGCCCAGATCGCCCACGACGCCCACCGCGCCGGGCGCGCCGCCCAGCACGCCGTCGGCCGCGGCCTGCGCTTCCTCGGCCCCTGTCAGAACCCGCAGACGAAAGCCGGTTTCGCGCTCCGCCGCAGCCACGAACGCCTCGCCATCGGCGGCGTCGCGCACCGCAGCGGTCGCAACAGCAATGACGTCGCTGACGCCGAGCGCTTCGAGCAACAGGCGGAACCGTTTGAGCGCGCTGATCGCCTGAGCCACCCCCGCCGGCCAGAGCCGGCCCGTTTCGCCAAGGCCACGGCCGAGGCCGGCCAGCGTCTTCTCGTTCAGCACCTGGGTGAAGGCGCGCCCCTCCACCCGGAAGATCACGAGCCGGACCGAATTGGAGCCGACGTCGATGACCGCTTTCTCCCGCGCCACAAGCCGCGAAAGCACGCTCGCGGTGCGCCGCTCGCCGAGGGCGGCAAGGCTCATGCGCGCTCCTTTCCGCCGGGGCGTCGCATGTCGGGCGGGGTGTCGGTCTTCAGCGCGCGACCGCGTCCCGACAGGCTGGGGTTGCGCATGAAATAATCGTGCGCGCTGAACGCGCGCTCGCCGGCCGCCACGCGCTCGTAAGCGCCGGCCGCCAGCAGCCGCCAGCTCTGCGCTTCATCGTTCAGGTTGGCGACCATGATCTGTTCGAGCACCTGCTGGTGCACGGTGGGGTTCTCGATCGGCACGAGCGTCTCCACCCGCCGGTCGAGGTTGCGGGGCATCCAGTCGGCCGAGGAGAGAAACACGCGCGCCTTCGGGCTCGGCAACGCAGCGCCATTGGCGAAGCAGACGATGCGCGAATGCTCCAGGAAGCGGCCGATGATGCTCTTGACCCGGATATTGTCAGACAGGCCCGGCACGCCCGGCCGCAGACAGCAGATGCCGCGCACGACGAGATCGATCGGAACCCCTGCGCGGCTGGCGGCGTAGAGCTTGTCGATCACCACCGGATCGACGAGCGAGTTCAGCTTCGCCCATACGCCGGAGGGGCGCCCGCCGGCGGCGTTGGCGATCTCGGCGTCGATCAGGTCGAGCAGGGTGGATTTGAGCGTCAGCGGGGAGAGGCCGATGCGCTCGAGCGAGGCCGGTCGCGCATAGCCCGTGACGTAGTTGAACAGCTTGCCCGCGTCCCGCCCGAAGGCGGGGTCGGCGGTGAAGAGCGACAGGTCGGTGTAGATGCGCGCGGTGATCGGATGGTAGTTGCCGGTGCCGAAGTGGGCGTAGGTGCGCAGCCCATCCGCCTCGCGCCGCACCACGAGGCTCACCTTCGCGTGTGTTTTCAGCGTCATGAAGCCATAGACGACATGGCAGCCGGCGCGTTCGAGGTCGCGCGCCCATTTGAGGTTCGCTTCCTCGTCAAAGCGCGCCTTGATTTCCACGACGGCCGTGACGTTCTTGCCATTCTCGGCCGCCTCGATGAGGGCGGCCACGATCGGGCTGTCCTTGGAGGTGCGATAGAGCGTCTGCTTGATCGCCACCACATTGGGGTCGGTCGCGGCCTGGCGCAGGAACTGCACCACCACGTCGAAGCTTTCAAACGGGTGGTGGACGAGAATGTCCTTCGCTCTCACCGCCGCGAAGCAATCCCCGCCGAAATCACGGATGCGCTCTGGAAAGCGCGGATCATAGGGCTTGAATTTCAGGTCGGGGCGATCGTCGCCGATGAGTTGGGAGAGCTGGGCCACGCCCAGCACGCCATCGACGACGACGACCTCATTGGGCGCGGCGCGCAAATTCTCGATGATGAAAGCGCGCAGTTCCTGCGGCATCGTGCTTTCGATCTTAAGCCGTACGATGTCGCCGCGACGGCGCTCCTTCAGGCGCGTCTCGAACATGCGCAGGAGGTCTTCGGCCTCCTCCAGTTCGATGTCGCTGTCGCGGATGATGCGGAAGGCCCCGCGCGCCAGAACCTCGTAACCGGGAAAGAGCGTGTCGAGAAACAGCTCTATCAGCGTCTCCAGCGCCACATAGCGCACCGCCGTGCGCCGCCCTGTCTTGGGCTTCAGCCCGATCTTGATGAAGCGCGGCGCCTGCAGCGGCACCGGCACCAGGGCGTTGAGTGTGCGCCCATCCTCCCGCCCGCGCAGCTTCAGCGCGATGGTGAAGCCAAGGTTGGGGATGAAGGGAAACGGATGAGCCGGGTCGATCGCCAGCGGGGTGAGCAGCGGGAAGATGCGGGCCAGAAACTCCTCGCGCAGCCACAGGCTCGCTGCGGGATCGGCCTCCACCTCCTCGGCGGAGAGCACCGCGATGCCTTCCTTGCGCAACAGCTCCTGAAGCGTGCGCCATTCGCGCTGTTGGCGCGCCATCAGCACGCCGGCGGTGGCGTCGATCCGCTCGAGCTGTTCGGCTGGAGAAAGGCCCTCCTGGCTCTTCTCGGTCACGCCGGCTTCCACCTGCTCGCGCAGGCCCGAGACGCGCACCATGTAGAATTCGTCGAGATTGGCGCCGCAGATCGACAGGAAACGCACCCGCTCCAGCAGCGGATGGGCGGGATTGGCGCACTCCTCCAGCACGCGGGTGTTGAACGCCAGCCAGGACAGCTCCCGATTGATGAAGCGGTCGAGAGAGTCCGGCCCCATGGCGTCTGGCGCGCTTGCGGGTTTCGTCGCCGTCGCGGGTTCCATCGCGTGTATCCCTTCAGGCCTCTGCGTCGCCGCCTGCATAAAGCGTGTCGAGCACGCGCGAGGCAAGCCTCAGACCGAGTGTCGCGCCCGGGTTGCACAGCGCCTCATCCAGCGCCGCGACGAAACGCTGCACGCCGCGATAGGATCGCTCCACCCGCAGCACCGCGTAGGCCACGATCCGCCGGTCGAGCCGCATGTGGCGCGCCTGCGCCATGCGCACCAGCATCGCCTCCAGAAGCGCATCGTCCGGGGCGGCGATCTCGGCCCACGCGAGCGCGCCAAGCCGGGATGCCAGATCGGCGAGCGGGGCAGCCCAGGTGGCCGGCGGCGTCGCGCCGACAAGAAGCAGCTTTCCGCCGCGCTGGGCCATCAGGTTCCACAGGTGGAACAGGGCGGCCGGGTCTGGGGCCTGATCGGCGTCGTCGAGCGCGATGGCGGGCGTTGCTGCGCCTGCGGCAAGCGACAGGGTCAAGTCAGGGCCGGTCAGCACGGCGCCGCCGGTCTCTGCGGCCCAGACAGACGCCAGATGGCTCTTGCCGCAGCCGGGCGGTCCGATCAGCGCAAAGGCGTGGGCTGGCCAGGCCTGCGGCCGGCTGATGGCGTCCAGCGCGGCGGCGTTGCTTACAGAGACCAGAAAACCCGCCCGCGTGAAGGGGGGCGGGGCGAAGGGCAAGGGCGGCTGGGGATGGCTCATCGGCGGAACGCAGCGACTAGCGCCGCACGCGCAACACCGGACCGTAGGATTCGTCGCTGAGCATCAGCCCCCGGCGCACCAGATCAGCCTCGAGATTGGCGCGGCCGCCGCGAAACTGCAGCAGAAGCAGGGCTCCATCGATCGAGACGGCGTCGATGCGCACATCCTCGATCCCCTGGGTCTGGCGCAGCGCCCGCCGGATCCGGTTCCATTCGTCCAGCGTCGTATAGAGCGCGGTGACGCGCAGCAGTTCCACGCCGGCGCGCGTCTGCTGGGCTGAGACGGGCGCAGGCGCGGCGACGGGGCCGAGGCAGGCGAGCGCAAGGCAGAGGGCGAGTCGGCGCATGGCCCTAGTCTAGCCGCGGCTGGCCAAAGCAGGAAGCGCGCCGCGCAACCGCGACGCGCTTCGAGATTGGGTCTGTCCTCAGGCTCCGGCCTACTGGCAGGCGAGGCATTCCTCGTAGTCGGTCTTTTCGGCCTTGATGGCGGAGGCCTTGGCTTCGGCGTCGGAGCCGGCGAAGGCCGCGCGCTGCACCGATTTGGACCGGCAGTAGTAGAGCGACTTCACGCCCTTTTCCCACGCCGTCCAGTGCAGCATGTGCAGGTCCCACTTGTCCACGTCGCCGGGGATGAAGACGTTCAGGCTCTGGCCCTGGCAGATGTAGGGCGTGCGGTCGGCGGCCAGTTCGATCACCCAGCGCTGGTCGATCTCGAAGGCGGTCTTGAACGTATCCTTCTCGTCCGGGCTCAGCACGTCGAGATGCTGAACCGAGCCCTCGTTGGCGAGGATGGACTGCCACACCTCTTCGGTGTTGGCGCCTTTTTCTTCCAGCACCTGCTCCAGATAGGGGTTCTTCACCGGGAAAGAGCCCGAGAGCGTCTTGTGCGTGTAGATATTGGCCGGGATCGGCTCGATCCCCGCGCTCGTGCCGCCGCAGATGATCGAGATCGAGGCCGTGGGCGCGATCGCGATCTTGTGGCTGAAGCGCTCCATCACGCCGCAATCGGCCGCGTCCGGGCAGGGGCCACGCTCTTCGGCCAGCTTCTTGGAGGCGGCGTCGGCGGCGCGGCGGATATGCTTGAACATCCGCATGTTCCAGCTCTTGGCCATCGCGCTCTCGAATGGCACGCCCTGGGCCTGCAGGAAGGAGTGGAAACCCATCACGCCGAGGCCCACAGAGCGCTCCCGGAAGGCGGAATACTTCGATTGCGCCATCTCGTCGGGCGCGCGCTGGATGAAATCTTCCAGCACGTTGTCGAGGAAGCGGAACACGTCGTCGAGGAAGGTGTCGTCGTCCTTCCACTCGAGGAACTTCTCGGCGTTGAGCGAGGAGAGGCAGCACACGGCCGTGCGGTCCACGCCGAGGTGGTCCTTGCCAGTGTGGAGCATGATCTCCGAGCAGAGATTGGACTGGCGCACCTTCATGCCGAGCTGGCGCTGGTGGGGGGCCATCTGGGCGTTCACCGTATCGGTGAAGATGATGTAGGGCTCGCCGGTCTGGAGCCGCAGTTCGATCACCTTCTGCCACAGCTTGCGCGCACTCACCTTGCGCACCACCTCGCCCGACTTCGGGCTGAGGAGGGCGAACTCGGCGTCATCGCGCACCGCTTCCATGAAGGCGTCGGTGATGTTGAGCCCGTGGTGGAGATTGAGGCTCTTGCGGTTGAAATCGCCCGAGGGTTTGCGGATCTCGAGGAATTCCTCGATTTCGGGGTGGTGGATGTCGAGATAGACCGCCGCCGAGCCGCGCCGCAGCGAACCCTGGCTGATCGCAAGCGTCAGCGAATCCATCACCCGGATGAAGGGGATGATGCCGGAGGTCTGGCCGTTCTGGCCCACCTTCTCGCCAATGGAGCGCACCCCGCCCCAATAGGTGCCGATGCCGCCGCCATTGGACGCAAGCCAGACATTCTCGTTCCAGGCGCCCACGATGCCATCCAGGCTGTCGTCGACCGCATTGAGGAAGCAGGAGATCGGCAGGCCGCGCTCGGCCCCGCCGTTGGACAGAACGGGCGTGGCCGGCATGAACCAGAGCCGCGAGATATAGTCATAGATCCGCTGGGCGTGGTCGATGTCGTCGGAATAGGCCTTGGCCACCCGCGCGAACATGTCCTGGAAGCTTTCGCCCGGCAGGAGGTAGCGGTCTTCCAGCGTCGTCTTGCCGAAATCGGTCAGGAGCGCATCGCGCGAGCGGTCGATCTTGATCGTCTCGACCACCTTCAGACGCACCGCCTTCGGCTTGCCGCGCTGCGGGTTCGCGCGCGGCGCCTGAACGAGTGCGGCGGCTTCCATACGGGCCATTCTCTTGCTCCCCAGTCCCATTGGGCGCACTTTTCCTGTCGCGCGGATATGGTGCTCCCGCGCGGCCTGGAACGCAACCGCCGAATTCCCCGATTTAGCGCCGGATCTTTCTCCCGACACAAGATATAGTGATAGGGTGTTCGCCTTTGCGTCAATCGGGCGAAGCCCTGCGCACACGTTTTTTTCGTTAACGAGACCCTAATGCGCGGCCTCCGCCGGCGCCAATTGGAAGGGGGCTTTTCCCGCGCCATCCACAGGTTTCGCCCGTTTTGGGGTGCGTTCGGGCGTCAGGCGAGGACGGGGAAGGCCTTGGCGATCGGCGCAATCCAGGCGCCAAGCGCGGACCAGTCCACGCCTTCTTTCAGCCCAAGGCGGACGATGACGAGATCGCGCGACGGGAAAAGAGCGAGAATCTGGCCCTGGAAGCCCTGCGCCTGGAACGAATCGTAGGGACCGTCCGGGAACAGAGGGCTTGAATGCTCGAATCGCCCGGCGCCTTGCGGGCTGATCCACCAGGACGCGCCATAGGCGTCCACATTCACGGCCGGGCTTTTGGTGCGCGCGAAATCCACCCAGCCATCGGGCAGCAGGCGCTGGCCGTCCCAGACGCCGTCGCGCAGATAAAGAAGCCCGAACCGGGCCCAGTCCTGCGGCGTGGCCCACAGAAGCGATCCGCCATAGTAGGTTCCGCGCAGATCGAACTCCGGCGCGGCGCTGGTCATGCCGATCAGGCGGAACAGCCGCGTCTGCATGAAATCGAAGAATTTCTGCCGCCCGCCGATATCGGCTCGGCCATAGGAGCCGATCCGGCGCTGCAGCGCCGCCGCCACAAGATGCGACGAGCCGGTGGAATAGCGCCAGAAGGCGCCGGGGGCATGCTCGCGCGGGCGGCTTGCGGCCCAGGCCGAGACGTCCAGCCGCCCCGGCCCGTAGAGCAGGCGGGCGGCGTCATTCTCGGTGGGGGAGCGCGCGCCAATCTCGCGCCAGCGCAGCCCGTCGGTCATGGTCAGGGCGTGGCGGAAGGTGATCGCCGCGCGCGGATCGCCAGCAGGCCAGAGCGGATGGCCCATCGGCTCGTCGAGCGTGATCGTCTTGTCCTGCACCGCAATGCCGGCCAGCGCCTGGGTGACCGATTTGGTCATGGACCAGCCGACCTGCCGCACGCCAGGGTCAAACCCTTCGCCATAGCGCTCCAGCACGATGCGGCCGCGCCGCACGATCACCACCGCGCGCGTCTGGCCCAGTTCCGGGAACCGGCCGGAGAGCGCGCCCTCCACCTGCCGGCCGATGGCGGCGCCGTCCACGCCCTCCTCGAAGGCGCCGCGCGGCCAGACCTTGGTCGGCCACGGCGTATCCGCGGGCTGGGCGGGCAGGGGGGCGAGCGGCGCGCTCGCGCGCTGGGCTGGGGCTGCGCCGGCAAGGCCTGCGCCCGCCGCCCCGATCAGAAACGCACGGCGCCGGATTGGCGGGAAAGACGAAGGAAGGCTAAAGCTCACGCCCATGCTTCTAGCAGCCCCCCTCCCGCCCCCGCCAGCCCCACGAGGCGCGCCATGAGCGAGACTGTCGAAGACGCCCCGCGTCCGCGCCTGCGGCTGCCCTCGCCCATGACGATCGTCGGGCTCGTGCTGGTCGCGATTGCGGTGGGTGCGGTGATCTTCCTCCTGTTTGCGCGCCGCACCGCCGAAATCGGCGGCGGCTTTGTGGCCAAGCAGATGTGTTCCTGTCTGTTCGTGGCCGGCCGGCCCTATGAAAGCTGTGTGGGCGACTTCGATCCCGCCACGCTCGCCCAGATGGACATCACCTATGTCGACCGGAAGGTGATCGTGAACGCCGCCGGCCTCGATCAGGTGGCGGCCGAACTCACCCCCGGCTTCGGCTGTGCGCTGGAGCCATTCGACGGCGGCGGCTTCTAGCCTGCCCGGACGGCGGCGGCGAGCTCGGCGGACGCCGCCTCCAGCGCCTGATCGAACGCCCGCTCCCAGGCCGCGGCAGTGTCATGCGCGCCCGGCGGATAGAGGATAGCGCGCGAGGAACTGACCAGCCCGCCCTCAAGCCCAGCCGGCCCTGCGATGAAGCCCGCCACCGCATCGCCCGCCGCCCCGCCCTGCGCGCCATAGCCCGGCACAAGGAACAGCGCCTGCCCCAGCAGCGCGCGCAAAGTCCGCGCCTCCTGCGGCCAGGTGGCGCCCGCCACGATCATCAGTGAGGAAAAGCCGCTTTCGCCCTTCAGGCGGTCCATCGCCGGTTGCAGCGCTTCGGCTACCCGCGCCCAGAGCGGGGCGCCGCTCGCATCCAGATCCTGAAAGTCCCGCGCGCCGGGGTTGGAGGTGCGCACCAGCACCGCCACGCCCTTGGCGGTCTGTTCGGCGGCGGCGAAGAACGGTTCCAGCGTGTCGAGGCCCATATAGGGGTTCACCGTCACGCAATCGGCTGCAAAGGCCGGGTCCGGCCCGAGGCAGGCGCGGGCATAGCCCTGCGCCGTGGTGCCGATGTCGCCGCGCTTGGCGTCGAGGATCACGAGAAGGTCCGCCGCCTGTGCCCGCTCGCACAGCCGCTCGACGGCGGCCACGCCGGCCGCACCCCAAGGCTCGAACAGGCCGATCTGCGGCTTGATCGCCGCAACGCGGCCCGCCAACCGGGCGATCACCGCGCTGAAGAAGGCCTCCGCCGTCTCCACCGCCCCTTGCGGCCCGAAGAGCGCGGGGATGCGCTCGGCGAAAGGATCGAGCCCCACGCAAAGCGGATGGCCAAGGCGGCGTGTCGCGTCGATCAGGCGGTCGGCGAAAGCGGTCATGGCCGGGCTTATGGCGGCCCGGGCAGGGCTCGCGCAATCGCCTCCGGACGGCTAAGCCCACCGTGCACCGCAGCATTCAGGAGAGCGCCCATGCCCCGCACCGCCATTGTCACCGGCTCCACCAGCGGCATCGGTCTCGGAATCGCCACCGCCTTTGCGAAGGCGGGCATGAATGTGATGCTCAATGGGCTGGGCGATCCTGTGGGGATCGAGACCACGCGCGCCGCGCTTGCCGGCAGCACCGGCGCCGAATTGGCCTATCACCCCGCCGACATGACGAAGCCTGACGAGATCGTCGATATGGTGAACGCCGCCGAGGCGCGGTTTGGCGCGGTCGATATCCTCGTCAACAACGCCGGCATCCAGCATGTCAGCCCGGTGGAGGATTTCCCGCCCGAGAAGTGGGACCAGATCATCGCGATCAATCTCTCGGCCGCTTTCCATGCCACCCGCATCGCGATCCGCGGCATGGCGAGCCGCCGCTGGGGCCGGATCATCAATATCGCGTCCGCCCACGGGCTCGTCGCCTCGCCGTTCAAGTCGGCCTATGTGGCGGCCAAGCACGGCATCGTCGGTTTCACGAAGGCCGTGGCGCTGGAGCATGCCCAGGACGGCGTGACCTGCAACGCCATCTGCCCGGGCTATGTGCTCACCCCGCTGGTGAAGGCCCAGATCCCCGATCAGGCCCGCGCCCGCGGCATCACGGAAGAAGCGGTGGTCCGCGACGTGTTGCTCGCCGCTCAGCCGACCAAGCAGTTCGTGACGGTGGAGCAGCTGGGCGCGTTTGCGCTGTTTCTCTGCTCCGACGAGGCCGGCCAGATCAATGGCGCCGCCCTGCCGATGGACGGCGGCTGGACGGCGCAATAGCGCCGATCCCTACGGCCGCACTGGCCAGTCCGCGCCGGTATAGGCTGTGTCCCAGAACAGCCATTCGTGCTGGGCGCAGCGCAGAAACGCGGCGGCCATGCGCGCGCGCTCGGTCTCGCCCGCGGCCCGCGCGGCTGCGTCCACGATGGCCTTCATGCGCGCCGTCGCCGCCGCGAAGCCGGGATCGGAGTAGGTGTCGACCCAGGCCTGATAGAAATTGCCCGGCGGGCTCTCGGCCGCGATTGCGGTTCCCACGTCCTGATAAAGCCAGAAGCAGGGCAGAACCGCTGCCGCCAGCACCGCAAAGCTGTCGGTCACGGCGGTGGCCAGCATGAAGTTCACATAGGCTTCGCAGGCGGGCGTCTGGGCCGCGCCTTCGGCCGCCTTCGGGTCAATGCCGAATTGCGCGAGATAGCCCGCATGCAAAGCCCGCTCGACCACGATGGCGGTCTTGGCGGCTTCCGAGAACTCGAGGATCGTATCGGCGTCGGGCGCCTTGGCCGCGCCAAGCGCCAGAACCCGGGCATAGCCCTGCAGATAAAGCGCGTCCTGGATCATGTAGCGCTGGAAGGCCGGCTTCGGCAGCGTGCCGTCCGCCAGTTCCCGGTTGAACGGGTGGGCGTGGACTGCGGCGCGCAGCCGGGAAGCCTTGTCCCAGATGTCGGCGCAGAAGTCGCTCATCGCGCCGGGGCGGCCTGGGGTCGGGACTGCTCTCGGATATAGGCGATCAGCGCCGCGCGCCGCGCCGGATCGGGAATGCCCACAAAGCTCATCAGATTGCCCGGCGCGAAGGAGCGCGGCGAGGCGAGCCACTGGTTCAGGCGCGCTTCGGTCCAGGTCTCGTCGGCATGCGCCTTCAGCGCGGCCGAATAGGTATAGCCGGGCAAAGCGGCGATCTTGCGGTTGAACAGGTCGCCTAGATGCGGCCCGGTGCGGGCGGGGCCGCCGGGCTGCAACTCGTGGCAGGACCGGCACTGGAGCCAGAGGCGCGCGCCGTCTGGCGGCCTGGGGGCGCTGGCGGGGGCCTGGGCGAGAGCGGGGCCGGCCATCAGCGCGGCGGCGATCAGAAGCTGTTTCATGGCCTCCACCCTAGCAAGCGCGCCCGCCTGTGCGAGAGGCGGGGAGCAGTTGACCACTTCAGACGATCCCCGCGTTGGCCCAGGCCTCCTTCGG
>JBIIUJ010000053.1:0-15521 GCA_044340025.1 Caulobacterales bacterium | reverse complement strand
ATGGATGCCGCGCGCGGATCGTCGGCACGGCCGAACACCTCGATCACCTTGGCCTTCTTCGGGCCATAGCCGCGCTGGGGCAAAAGGCTGACGGCGACGAGATCGCCGTCGCGCGCCTCGCCCTTGTGTTCGGCATAGACCGCGAGCGTGTCGCGGGCCTTGCGGTCGGCGGGCTCCACCTTTCCGCCCGGACCCGAGGCGTGAAACACCCCGACGATGCGGTGCGCGGAAGCGCCGATCCGCTTGATGACGCGCGCTTCATAGCTGCCGTCTTCGAGCTGGCGGGTCTTGCAGACGGCCCGGTCGCCGATGCCGAGCGCAGGCCCGTCGCCGCTGGCGCGCCAGCTTCCCGGATGCAGCCGCACCGGCGGGCCGAACAGGCCGTCCATGCCGGAAGCACGCGCGATCGGCTCGCCATCGGCGTCGAGATCGACGATCTCGAACACGCCGCCCTCGGGCGGCCGGTCGCGGGGGGTGAAGCTCTTGCGGCCGGATTTGGCGAGCAGGCCGTCGGCCTCCAGCTCCTGCATCAGCCGCTTCAGCGCCTGGCGCTCCTCGCCCTTGATGCCGAAGGCTTTCGCGATGTCGCGCTTGCCGAGATCACCGCCGGCTTCGGCCAGAAACTTCAGGAGCGTGTCCCGGTCGGGCACGCCGAGGGCAGGGCGCTTCTTCATCGCGCCCAGCTTTATGCGATTTGGCGGCCGGCGCGAACAGGTCTCTCCGTCCGCGCCGGCGCTTCAGGCGTCAGAGCGCCACACGGCGGCGCAGTTCGGCGGCGGCGGCCACGAACGCGGCGCAGACCACAAAGCCCGCCCACAGCCGCCAGTCGGCAAACCCCTGCAGCATCGGGCCGATCGCGCTGAAGGGATCGATCTTTTGCAAATCGCCCAGGCTATCGAACGCCTGATCGGCGTTGACGCCCCCGAGCGAGACCCCGCGCGTCACCAGTTCGCCCGAAAGCCGGTTCCAGAGGTGCTCGCCCAGCCCGGTGGGCAGGCGGAACAAGCTCTCCAGCACCGAGATCGCGACGATCCCGCCAAAGGCCACCACAAAGCCTGCGCGCGGCGCAATCGAGGCGGAAAGCTGGAGCCAGCCATAGAGCGGCGCCATCCAGGCCACATACATCACCACGCCGAGGCCGATCGTGGCCCAGACCTGCACAAGCGCGCCGAGCGGCACCTGGGGCGCGAACGCGCCTTGCCCGCCGAGCGCCATGCCGGCCTGCACGATGGCCAAGAGCCCCGCCTGCGTGATGATCCCGCCCAGAAGCGCCATCGGGAACCCGACAAGGATGGGCGTGGCGAGCTTGGCCGCCATCGTTTCCAGATCGCTTGCCGGCATGGACTTCCAGAACAGGACCGACCGGTCCTTGCGCTCGCCGGCTGGCCCGTCCAGCAAGGCGAACACCACGACAACGGCCATCACGCCGACGAAAAGCACCGCAACCACGCTGGTGCCGATCAGCAAGCCGCTTCCAATTTGGCCGCGCAGGCCCTGGCCTTCGGCGTCGTCCAGCGTCACGGTTTCGCCCTCGGGCGTGGTGATCGTGATTTGGCCGTCGGCTTCCTTGATGGTCACCTGGCCGCGCTCGCCGTCGCCTGTGGAACGCTCCACGATGATGGCGCCGCCTGCGCCGATCCGGGTGTCGCCGAGCGACAGCGTGCCAGTGAAGGCAGAGACGACGCTGAGGCCCAGAATGACTGCGGCCACGATGATGGGCGTCCAGAACAGGCCGCCGCGGTTTTCGGTGAATTCGCGGCGCATCAGGGTTAGGAACGTCGACATGGCTCAGGCCCCCTTCAGGGTGACGATGAGGCCGCCGGCGCCGATCTCGAGATCGATGGCGACGGTGGCGAAGGATACGGTGGCGCGCGCCGGCGCCGGCGACAGCACCGTGGCGGTGGCCGCGGGCGCGGCGGTGGCCAGAAGCGCCAGCGCGACCAAGGCGCCGGCGGCCATCGGGCGGGGGGAACGAAGGGGCGATCTCATGATGCTCTCCTCTGTCTCGGGTCAGGCGGTCGCGAGCGCGACAAAGAGGTCTGCAAGGCTCACACGGCGCGGCTCGCCCAGAGCGAGGAGCGCGTCGCGGGGGGCGGCGTCGAACACATAGGTGGTGCGCCCGAGCAGCGATCGGCTGGCGATCGGCCGCAATGCTTCAGCCTCGGCCTTTCGCGCGTCGCCGACGTCGACGGCCTGGAACCGCTCTCCGATCTCGTCGATGGCGGCGTCCAGCGTCACTGCGCCGTCCCGGATGAAGAGGGCGTGGGTGAGGATGGGCTCGATCTCGTCGACCTGGTGGGTGGTCACCACCACGGTGCGCGTCTCGTCGAAATAGTCCTGCAGGATCGCATCGTAGAAGGCGCGGCGGTTGACGATGTCGAGGCCCAGCGTCGGCTCGTCGAGCACCAGGAGGCGCGCGTCGATCGCCAGCACCAGCGCCAGATGCAATTGCACGGTCATGCCCTTCGAAAGCGCCTTCACCTTGGCGTCCAGCGGCACGGTGGTGGTGCGCAGACGCGCCTCGGCCTTGGCCCGGTCGAAGCGGGGGTGCAGGCCGTCGACCCAATCCAGCAGGTCGCGGACGCGCGCCCATTTGGGCAGGGTGGCGACATCGGCGATGAAACAGACATCGCGCATCACCTGGGCGCGTTCGTTCAGCGGGTGACGGCCGAGCACGGTGAGCGCCCCGTCAAACGCCGAGAGCCCGAGGATGCAATTCAGCAGCGTGCTCTTGCCGGCGCCATTGGCGCCGATCACGCCGACGATGCGGCCGGCCGGAATGTCGAGGTCGGTCGGCTTCAGCGCCTGCTTGGCGCCATAGGACTTGGCGAGCCCGCGCGCGGTGATGAGCGCATCCATCAGTTCTGCTCCTTGGAAAGGGCGGCGAGCAGGGCGGCGGGATCCAGTCCGAGCCTGCGGATCCGCGCGGCCACCTGCGGCCATTCGGTGGAAAGAAACATTTCGCGCTCGCGTGCGCCGAGCTGGTCGCGCGCACCCTCGATCACGAACATGCCAAGGCCGCGCCGCCGCTCCACCAGGCCCTCGTCGGCGAGTTCCTGATAGGCTTTCGACACCGTGAGCGGATTGACCTGCAACTCCAGCGCGACCTGGCGCACCGAAGGCAGAGGTTCGCCCTCCTTCAGGCTGCCGTCCAGGATCGCGGCCAGAACCCGATCGCGGATCTGGCGGTATATCGGCTGATCGTCGCGCCAGGCCTGGGCCATCATCGCTCCATCTCCCTGCCAGCCGCCTCACATCGATAGCGGTCTAGCGTTGTGGTGTATTGCTAAACTAATACACCAAGGGTGTCAAGCGGGGGCGGCGGCGCGATGCTGCTGATGGAAAACGGAGCGGTCCCGGCCGTCTCAGGCGCCGCGGCGGCGCGTCAGGGCGAGGGCAAGGCCCAGCGTGACAGCGGTGCCCAGCATGCTTGTGCCGCCATACGAGATCAGCGGCAGCGTCATGCCCTTGGGCGGCACGAGATGCAGGTTCACGGCCAGATTGATAGCAGCCTGAAAGCCAAACAGGGTGTAGAGGCCGGCGGCCGCGATCTGGCGGAACGGATCGGTCAGCTTGGCCGCCGAGGACAGACCGCGGACCACCACGGCGGCGAAACAGACGATCAGCAATAACCCGGCGAGCAGGCCGAACTCCTCGCTCGCCACTGCATAAATGAAGTCCGTGTGGCCGTCGGGCAGGCTGTATTTCACCACGCCCTCGCCAGGGCCGCGTCCGAACACGCCGCCTGCGGAGATCGCGTCCAGCGCCTTGCCCACCTGAAACGCCGGGCCGTCTGCGGTGTTGATGAAATCGTTCACGCGCGTCGCCATGTGCGGCAGGAGGAAGTACAGCGCCACCCCTCCCACCAGCGCCACCGCGAACAGACCGCCGATCCACATCACCGGCAACCCGGCGAAAAAGAACAACGCCAGCAGGCTCATGGTGATGAGCGCAGTCTGGCCCACGTCCGGCTGGCCCAGCAGCAGCAGGACCGGAACGAGCCAGAGCAGAAAGGCGATCTTCAGCCCCGGCATGGCGGGATTGCGCGCCCGCTCGGCGAAAATCCAGGCCACCAGCACCACAAGCGCCGGCTTGACCAGTTCGGAGGGCTGGAAGGTGAAGCTCGCCACCCTGATCCAGCGCTGCGCGCCCTTGGCCTCGTGGCCCGCCACCAGGATATAGGCCATCAGCACCAGCGCGCCGGCGAACAGCACGCCGGCAAGACGGCGCACCCCGCGCGGATCGAGACTGGAGCAGGCCGCCAGAACACCCGCCGCCAGCAGCGCGAACACCGCGTGGCGCGACACGAAATAATAGTCGTTCTCGATCCCCATGCGGTCGGTTGCAGCCGGCGAGGAGCCGAACGACAGCAGCACGCCCGCCACCAGAAGCGCGGCGATCCAGCCGAGGGCCGTGCGGTCGATGCTGCGCCACCAATCCGAGAGCGCCGTGCGGCCGGGGCCAGGATACAGGGGCTGAAAGGTCGCGTCGGTCATGCGGGCGCCTCGGCTTCGGCGGAAAGGGCGGCCACGGCGGCCTTGAAGGCGTCGCCGCGGGTTTCGAAATCGCGGAACTGGTCGAAGGACGCACAGGCCGGCGAGAACAGCACGATCGGATCTGCCCCCCCGCCGGCGCGCGCGTCGGCAAACGCGCTTTCAACCGCGGAAGCGAGATCGCCGGCGATCACGTGGGGCGTATCGCCAAGGGTCTGGGAAAAGCGAGGTGCGGCCTCGCCGATCAGATAGGCTTTGGCCACGCGTGCAAACAGCGGCGCGAGCGCGTCGATCCCGTCGGACTTCGCCCGGCCCCCGGCGATCCAGTATACGCTGGGGAAGGCCGCGAGCGCCTGGGCGGCGGCGTCGGCGTTGGTGGCCTTGCTGTCGTTGATGAAGCGCACGCCGGCCACTTCGCCTGCCCGCTCCAGCCGGTGGGCAAGACCCGGAAAGCTGCGCACGCCGGCGGCAATCTGCTCGGCCGTCAGGCCCAGGCCGCGGCAGGCGGCATAGGCGGCGGCGATGTTCTGGGCGTTATGGGCGCCGGGCAGGGCAGGGGCCTCGCTCAGGCGGATCACGCCGCTTTGGCGTGCGCCCAGCCCGTCAAACACCTGCCCGCCGATGCCATAGACCCCGCGTGACAGCGCCATGCCAGCCGAGATCGGCGCCACGCAGCGCGCCCCCTGCGCTGTCAGTCTGGTGCAGAGGCTGCGGCCCCAGGCGTCGTCCACCCCGATCACGGCCCAGTCCATCGCGGTCTGGTTGGCGAAGATGCGCCGCTTGGCCTCGGCGTAGCGCTCCATTGTGCCATGGCGATCGAGATGATCGGGCGAGAGATTGAGATGCACAGCCACGTTGCAGTGCAGATTCGTGGTCAGGTCGAGCTGATAGGAGGAAAGCTCGAGCACATAGATCAGCCCAGCCTTCGGCGCCGGCAGGCTGAGCACGCCAACCCCGATATTGCCGCCCAGGACCGCTTGCCTGCCGGCGGCGACCAGAATGTGGTGGATGAGCGCGCTGGTCGTGCTCTTGCCATTCGTGCCGGTCACGCCCACCACGAGCGGACGCGACGCCGCCGGCGCCGCCGCGATCGCCCGCGCAAACAGCTCCACATCGCCCAGAACTGGCACGCCCGCCGCTTCGGCCGCCGCCACCGTCCAATGCTGCTTTGCGCCATAGAGCGGAACGCCGGGCGACAGGATCAGCGCGGCGATCCGGTTCCAGTCGGCCTTGGCCAGATCATGCAGCGCCACGCCTTCGGCCTCGGCCCGGGCGCGGGTCTCGGCGTTGTCGTCCCAGGCTTGCACCCGCGCGCCGCCCGCAATCAGCGCCCGCACAGCCGCAAGACCGGTGCGCGCCAGCCCGAAGACCGCCACCGTCTGTCCGCGAAAGGCGTCAGCTGCGATCATGGCGCGTGCCGGCCCCCCACTAGCGCAGCTTCAGCGTGGACAGGCCGGCAAGCGCCAGGAACGTCGCGATGATCCAGAACCGGATCACCACGGTGGGCTCCGACCAGCCGAGCTTTTCGAAATGATGGTGGATCGGGGCCATGCGGAAGACGCGCTTGCCCGTGAGCTTGTAGCTGACCACCTGCACGATCACCGAAACGGCCTCGAGCACGAACAGGCCGCCCACGATCGCCAGCACGAGCTCGTGCTTGGTGCAGACCGCCACTGTGCCCAAAAGCCCGCCAAGCGCCAGCGAGCCCGTATCGCCCATGAACACCATGGCGGGCGGCGCATTATACCAGAGGAACCCCAGCCCCGCCCCGATCAGCGCGCCCAGGATGACAGCCAGTTCCCCCGTGCCCGGCGTGAAATGGATCTGGAGGTAATTGGCGAACACGAAATTGCCGGCGAGATAGGCGATCACCCCAAAGGTCGCGCCCGCGATCATCACCGGCATGATGGCGAGCCCGTCGAGCCCGTCGGTCAGGTTCACCGCATTGGCCGCGCCCACGATCACAAGCATGCCGAACAGCAGAAAGAACGGCCCCAGATCGACCAGAACGTCCTTGAAGAACGGAATGGCCAGCGAGGTGCCAAACCCGTCGGGCATGCGCGGATCGGCGTTCTGGATCTGGACGATGGCGAAGGCCGCGCCCAGCGCGATTGCAAACTCCGCCGCAAGGCGCACCCGCGCCGAGAGCCCCTCGTGGGAGCGCTTGGTCACCTTGTTGAAGTCGTCGATGAAACCGAGCAGGCCAAAGCCCGCCGTCACGCCGAGCACCACCCAGACATAGCGGTTGTCAAGGTCGGCCCAAAGCACGGTTGCCACCAGCACGCCGAGCAGGATGATGAAGCCGCCCATCGTGGGCGTGCCCGCCTTCTTGAAATGGGTCTCGGGTCCGTCCTTGCGGATCGGCTGGCCCTTGCCCTGCTTCACGCGCAGCCAGTTGATCAGCGGCTTGCCGACAATGAAGGCCACCAGCGCCGCCGTCACCACCGCCGCGGCGGTGCGGAACGTGATGTAGCGGAACAGATTGAACAGCTGGAACTGGTCCGCATAGGGCAGCAGGAACTCAGCGAGCATCCCCGCCTCCCTGCCCAAGCGCCTTCACAGCCTCGACGACGCGGATCATCCGCGCCCCGTTAGAGCCCTTCACCATCACCATATCCCCGCTGGCGAGTGCGTCTGCGACCTTGCTTGCGAGGTCTGCGGCCTCCACAGCGTAGCCACCCTGCCGGGATTCGGGCAGTCGGTCCCACAAGGCGCGCATGCGCGGTCCGGCGCAGAACACGAGGTCGATCCCCGCCTTTTCAAGGTCTTCAGCCAGCGCGGCGTGATAGGCGGCTTCCTGCTCGCCCAGTTCCAGCATGTCGCCCAGCGCCGCGATCCGCCGGCCGGCCGCAGGGCGGGCGCCCAGCGTGGCGATGGCGCCGGCCATCGAGACGGGATTGGCGTTGTAATGCTCGTCGATCAGGGTGATCTCGCCCTTCGCGGTGGCGAGCCTCGTCACAGCGCCCCGGCCCTCCAGCGCCTCCATATGCTCGAACACGCTGGCTGCTGCGGCGGCGTCCCCGCCCGCCAGTGCGCACAGGGTGATGGCGCACACGCTGTTGAGGCCCCAATGCAGGCCGGGCTCGGCCACCTGATAGCGCAGCCGCCGGCCCAGGATCTCGGCCTCCACGGTCTGGCCGCTCCCGTCCGGCGTCTGGGAGAGGAGCCTGCCGTCGCAGCCGGGAGCCGAGCCGAAGCGCGCGATCTTCACGTCCGGCCGCATCGCAGCGCGCGCTTCCACCCGCCAGGCCCAGCGATTGTCGGCGTTGATCAGCGCGGTCGCACCCGCAGCGAGCCCGATCCACATCTCCGACTTGGAATCGGCGATGCCGGCCTCGTCACGGAAATTCTCGATATGCACCGGCTCCACGATGGTGACGGCGGCCACATGCGGCAGAACCTGTGGCGAAAGGCGCGCAATCTCGCCGCCGTGGTTCATGCCGATCTCGAACACGCCGAAGCGTGCATCCGTCGGCATCCGGGCAAGCGTCAGCGGCACGCCCCAATGGTTGTTGTAGCTCTTGACCGAGCGATGGGTGGCGCCTGAGAGCGCCAGGCCGCGCGCGGTGAACTCCTTCACGGTGGTCTTGCCGACCGAGCCGGTGATCGCCACCCGCGCTGCGCCCTTCGCCCGCTCGCGCGCTACAGCGCCAAGCCGTTCCAGCGCGAACAGCACGTCGGGGACCAGAAGCTGAGGCCCGGGCGCGTCTGCGATCTCGCGGCTGACGAGGGCGGCGCACGCGCCCGCCTTGAAGGCTGCGCCCACGAAGTCGTGGCCGTCGCGCACATCGGAGAGCGCCACGAACAGGTCGCCCGGCGCCAGCGTGCGGGTGTCGATCGACACCCCCAGCGCGGTCCAGTCGCCGCCGATCAGGCGCCCGCCTGCCGCAGACGCCGCATCGCGCGCGGTCCAGAGCGTCGCGCTCATGCCAGGCCCTCCTCGATCGTGCCGCCGGCGGCCAGCAGTGCTTGGGCCGCCTCGGCCTGATCGGAGAAGGGATGCACGACGCCTTTGATGATCTGGCCGGTCTCGTGGCCCTTGCCAGCGATGATCAGCGCGTCGCCGGGCTGGAGCATGGCCGCGCCTGCGCGGATCGCTTCGCCCCGATCGCCGATCTCGGTGGCGCCTGTCGCGCCCTCCAGCACCATCGCCCGGATGGCGGCAGGGTCTTCGCTGCGGGGATTGTCGTCGGTGACGATCACCACATCGGCCTGGCGCGCGCCAATCGCCCCCATGAGGGGCCGCTTGGCCCGGTCGCGGTCGCCGCCACAGCCGAAGACCAGAATGATCCGGCCCGGCGCATGCGGTCGCGCAGCGTGCAGCAGCACGTCCAGCCCGTCCGGCGTATGGGCGTAGTCGACAAACACATGCGCCCCGTCGCGGGTGGCGCCCACATGCTCCATCCGGCCTTTCACGGGCTTGAGCGCGCGCATGGCGGCAAAGACCGCGTCTGGCGCATCGCCCAGCGCGAGCGCGAAGCCCGCCGCCATCACCGCATTCAGCGCCTGGAACTCGCCGATCAGCGGCAGCTCCACGATCCAGTCCCGCCCGGCGTGCCGCAGATCCAGCCGCTGGCTATTGGCCCTCGGCCAAAGCTCTGCAATCTTGAGATAGTCGCCGCGCCAGCCCACGAGCTTGAGATCATTGCCTTTTGCGCGCGCCGCCGCCTCGAAGGCGGCCGTCTCGCGGGCGTCGGCGTTGACCAGCGCAGGCAGGCCCGGCGCCAGCAGCCGCGAGAACAGGCCGAGCTTTGCCTCGCGGTAGGCGTCCATCGTGCCGTGATAGTCGAGATGGTCCTGCGTCAGGTTGGTGAAGCCGGCCGCGGCAAGATCCACGCTGTCCATCCGGCTCTGGTCGAGCGCGTGGGAGGAGCTTTCCATCGCCACATGGGTGACGCCCTCGTCGGCCAGCGATTGCAGCGTGGCATGCAGCGCGATCGGGTCGGGCGTGGTGAAGCCCAGATCCACCCGGCCCTTCGGCCCGATGGCGCCCAGCGTGCCCACGCTGGCCGCGGCATGGCCGCAGGCTGCCCAGATCTGACGCTGGAAATCGACAGTCGAGCTCTTGCCATTCGTGCCGGTGACACCGGTCACGATAGCTGGTTGCCGCGGAAAGAAGGCGCGCGCGGCGCGCGACAGCGCCAGCCGGGCGTTCTCGACCATCAGCACCGGCAGGCCCGCGTCCGGCGCTGGCGCATCCGCGATCACCACGGCCGCGCCCGCCGCCGCCGCCTGAGGGATGAAGGCGCGCCCGTCCTGGGCCGAGCCGCGCAACGCAAAGAAGGCCGAGCCAGGCGTCACGCGCCGGCTGTCGGCGGCGAGCCCCGCGATGTCGAGGCCTGCAAGAGGGTGGTCCGGGGCGAGGGCGAGGGCGTGCGCGAGCTTCATGGCGTGGCTCCCGCTGCAGTCTGCAGCGCGCCCGCATCCGCGACTTGCCGGAACGGCGCAACCCCCAGCATGGGGGCGGCCCGCGTCACGATCCGCGACACGGCCGGCGCGGCCGTCCAGCCTGCGGTGGCCACGCCATGGGTCTCCGCCGAGCCTTGCGGCTCATCAAGAAGCACAAGGATCGCATAGCGGGGCGCGCGGGCCGGAAACACGCCGATAAAGCTCGAAACGCGCCGGTCGCGGTCATAGCCTTTGCGGTCCTCGCGCAGCTTTTCCGCCGTGCCCGTCTTGCCCGCAACCTCATAGCCCGCGCTCTCGGCTTTGCCGCCAGTGCCCTCGGTCACGACCTGGCGCAGCAGACGGACCATGGCCTGCGAGGTTTCAGGCTGCATCACGGGCGTCACCATGATCTGACGGCTCGGCTCGCGCCGGAGCAGGGTAGGCTCCACCCGGACCCCGCCGTTCACCGTGGCGGCGAAGGCGCGCATCAGCGCCACCGAACTGACCGCGACGCCGTGGCCGTAAGAGACCGTCGCCGCTGCAAGCGGGCTCCATTCGCGCGGCACCAGCGGGCGGGCGGCGTCGGCTGGCTCCAAGGCGGCCCGATCGAGCAGGCCCAGCCTTGCAAGGAAAGCGCGTTGGCGCTCCGGACCGACGTCGAGAGCCAGCCTGCTTGTCCCGATATTGCTGGAATGGTTCAGGATTTCAGGGATCGTCAGAAATCGGTTCTGGGCGTGGAAGTCGCGGATTTGCGCGCCCCCCAGCATCAGCGGCCGCGAGGCGTCGTAGCCGCTTTCCACCGTGGCCACGCCGGCATCCAGCCCCATGGCGACCGTGAAGGCCTTGAAGGTGGACCCCATCTCGAACACCGAGACCGAGGCGCGATTGATCTTCGCATTGTCGCTGGCCCGGTTGTAGGCGCTGGGGCTGAAGGTCGGCCAGGAGGCCAGCGCCAGAAACTCGCCGGTCTCGACGTCCAGGATGGCGCCAACCCCGCCTTTGGCGTTTTGGGCCTGGGCGACGGCGGCGAGCTCAGCCTCCACCACATGCTGCACGCGCAGGTCGAGGCTGAGGCGCACCGGGGTCTCCGGGTCGTCTGTCAGGCGCGCATCGAGCCCTTTTTCAATCCCGGCAAGCGCTCGGTCGTCTGTGTCTGTGTAGCCCAGCACATGGGCGGCCAGCGTGCCGCGCGGATAAGCCCTGCGCTGGCGTTCCACAAAGCCCAGCCCCGGCTGGCCGAGGTCCAGCACCGCCTGGCGTTCGCGCGGGGTGAGGTTGGTGCGCACATGCACCGACCTGCGGTCGCGGTCGGCCAGACGCTGGCGGAGGTCCTCATGGTCGATCTGAGGAAAGATCTGGCGGATGGCGCGGGTGGTCTCTTCCGCGTCCCACACTTCAGAGGGGTTTGCATAAAGCGTGTAGGTCGTGATGGAGGTCGCCAGCACCTCGCCGTTGCGGTCGAGAATGTCGGCCCGGGGGCTGAGCTTGTCGGCCCCGGCCTGCGCGTCGCCCTTGGCCACGTCATAATCGCGCAGCACTGCGGTCGAGATCGCCGTCGCCCCGAGCAATCCAAAACCAAGGCAGAACAGCACGGCGAGAAGCGCGATGCGCTGACGGATCGCGGTTGCTGGCGCGGCGGCTGGCTGGGCGAGAGCGGCGTCCTCGGCGATCATGGCGTCGTCACCGGAGCTGGGGCGGCTGCATCGGCGATGGCCCCTTCAGCGACTGGTGCTGGCGGGGGCGAGGCGGCTTCCAGCACGGCGGGCAATTCGGCGAGCGTGATGCGCTTGTCTGTCGCGATCGGCGCAAGGCCCAGCGCGCCGCTCGCGGCCGCCTCGATCCGGCGTGGATCCTCAAGGAAGGCGAGTTCAGCGCGCAGCATGGCGATGGCCTGCCGGTCCTGCGCCACCTGGATGCGCAAGGCCTCCACCGCATCGCCCGTGGCGGTCGCCTGATTTTTCGCCAGATAGAGGCCGAACATGAGGGCCAGCAGTCCCAACCCCGCCGCCCAGCTGAGCCGCGCCGTTCTCATGCCGCCCTCCTCAGATCGTCCAGCGTGGGCAGGCCGACAGGTCGCGCCGGGGCGCCCGCCCGCGCTGGCGCCGCTGTGCGCACGCCCCAGCGCAACTTCGCCGAACGCGCGCGCGGATTGGCCGCCACTTCGCCGGCCGTGGGCCCGATTGCGCCTTTCTCCACCAGATGGAATGTCGCCGCCGGCCGCCCCGCAGGCAGCGGCGCATGGCGTGAGCCCGCCGGCGTCCGCCCGGCGGCGTCGGCGAAAAAGCGCTTGGCGATGCGGTCTTCCAGGCTGTGGAAGGTCACGACCGCCAACCGACCGTCCGGCGCCAGCACCCGCTCGGCCGCCGCAAGGCCGCAGGCGATCTCGTGCAGCTCATCGTTCACAAAGATGCGCAGCGCCTGAAAGGCGCGCGTGGCGGGGTGGATGGCGTCCGGCCTGCCCCTGCCGATCACGCGTTCGCACAGGCCGGCGAACTGCAACGTGTGGGTGAAGGGCTCCGCGATACGATCGGCCGCCACCGCGCGCGCCAGACGCCGCGCCTCGCGCTCCTCGCCATAGACCGAGAACACAGCGGCCAGCGCCGCTTCCGGCAAACGGTTCAGGGCGTCCGCCGCAGTGGGCCCGGCCCGGCCCATGCGCATGTCCAGCGGGCCGTCCGCCATGAAGGAAAAGCCGCGTCCGGCCTCGTCGAGCTGGGGGGAGGACACGCCGAAATCGAAGGCGACACCCGCCAGCGCGCCGGCGGGCGCGTGGGCGTCCAGCGTGGAGAACGCAGCCTCCACCATCCGCAGCCGCGGATCATCGGCCGCCAGCGCCCGGCCGGCCGCGATTGCGTCGGGATCCCGGTCCAGTCCGATCAGGCCGCCCGCTCCGGCGGCCAGAATGGCGCGGGCATAGCCGCCCCGCCCAAAGGTCGCGTCCAGATAGACGCCCCCAGGCCGCACCCCGAGAGCGGCGACCACTTCGCTCAACAAAACAGGGACATGCCCGCCGCTCACGCTGCGGCCTCGTCTGGCATGGCGTTGGCGCCGATCCCCTCGACCCCGAACGTGGCGAGTTCTTCAGCAAGATAGCTGTCGTAGGCCGCCGGCGACCAGAGCTGAAAGCTTGTGCCGGCCCCCACGAACGCGACCTCGCCATCCAGCCCGGCATGGCGCAGGTAATCGACCGGCAGGCCGAACCGGCCCTTTGCGTCGATCTCCACCTTCATCAGGCGGCTATAGTAGATACGCTGGATCTTCTCGCGCTTTTCAAAGGGTTGGCGCAGAATTGCCGCTTTGAGGCGCTGCTCCCCGCCGGCCCAGTCCGCGCAATCAAGCCAGCTTTGTGCGCCAGGCAAGCTCTTGGAAACCATCAGCGTGCTGACTGCGCGCTCGCCCAGCACGTCGCGAAACGCTGCGGGGAGGGCGAACCGCCCGCCTTCGAGTTTCGCGGTGATGGTCGAGTAGAACGACAAGGCCGGCCACGCACGCTGGAGAGATTTGGATTAAATCGGGTTGATTTGGGTTAGCACAGGGTAAATGCGCCATCAAGCGGTCAGGCATCATCTTGACGATGTTTATGCTTTGTTCTGATTTTCGGAGGGGCTGACGCCGGCCGCGCAGATCCGCAAGCGCCAGCAGCGCAAGCGGGGCGCGATCGCGACGCGTCCCGGCTTGATCCTGGGCGCAAAGCCCGCTGGAAAGGGGCGGTGAAACGTCCCCTGATCCTGATTGCAGCCGGCGGAACCGGCGGTCACATGTTCCCGGCGCGCGCGTTCGCGGAGGCGCTTGGCGCGCGCGGCGCAGATGTGGCGCTCGTCACAGACCAGCGTGGCGCGCGCTTCGCCGAGGGCTTTCCCGCGCTCGAGACGGTGTTCCTGCCGGTGGTCAACGCCGATGCTGGCGGTCTGGCGGCGAAGCTGCGGGCGGCTCTGGGCCATTGGCGCAGTCTGGGCGTGGCGCGCGCGGCGGTGGCGCGGCTGAAACCGGCGCTGATCGCAGGCTTTGGCGGCTATCCCAGTTTTCCGGTTCTGGCTGCTGCGGACGGCGTGCCGATCCTGATCCATGAGCAGAACGCCGTGCTGGGCCGGGTCAATCGATGGTTTCAGGGGAAGGCGACGCGGGTGGCGAGCGGTTTTGCCCGTCTGGACCGTCTGACGCCGCAAGCCGCGACCCGCCATGTGGTGACTGGCAATCCCGTGCGCGCGCCCTTTGCGGCCGCGGCTGGCGCCGCCTATGCGCCGCCGTCGGGGGATGGCGCGATCCGATTGCTGGTGACCGGCGGCAGTCAGGGCGCCCGTATTCTGGGCGAGGCGGTTCCCGCAGCGCTGGCGCTCCTGCCCGAGCCCCTGCGCGCGCGGCTGCGGGTCGAGGCCCAGATCCGCGCAGAGCAGGCCGATGCCGCACGCGCCACCCTGGCCGCGGCCGGCGTGGCGGCCGAGGTTGCGCCGTTCCTTTCCGATATGGCCGAGCGGATCGCGCGTGCGCATCTGGTGATCGCGCGCGCCGGCGCCTCCACCGTATCCGAAATCGCCTGCATCGGCCGGCCCAGCATCCTGGTCCCGCTCGCCATCGCGACCAACGACCACCAGACCGCCAATGCGGCCGCTTTGGCCGACGCCGGCGCAGCTGATGTCCTGGCCGAGGCGCAACTGAGCGCGCCGGCGCTTGCCGCGCTGCTCGAGGAGCGCTTGACCGATCCTGTCGCCCTTTCCGCCCGGGCGGCGGCGGCTGCACGGCAAGGCCGCCCGGACGCGGCCGGGCAGCTGGCCATGCTCGCCTTCGATAGCCTCGCAGGCTAGCGCGTCAGCGACAGAAAGCGCAGCGGCAGCGCCACGGCCGCAATCGCCAGTCCGGCTGCAAAGCCAGCCCAGACGCCCGCCGGCCCAAGGCCGAGAATGAAGGCGAAGCCATAGGCGGCCGGCAGGGCGATCAGCCAATAAGCGATCAGCGACACCATCGTGGGCCACTTCAGATCCATCAGGCCGCGCAATGCGCCAAGGGCTGTCGACTGCAACCCGTCGGCCACCTGCATCAACGCCGTCACGATGAAGAGGGTCGCCGCGATGGCGGCGACCTTGGGGTCTGGCGCGATGGCGTCGGCGATTGCGTGGCGCGACAGAGCCAGCGCAAGAGTGACCACCAGCATCCAGCCGGTCACTACGCCCAGCGCGGCGAAAGCGATGGGCCGCAACCGCGCGGCCTCGCCGGCTCCCTTGGCCTGACCAACCCGGATGGCCACCGCGCCCGCCATGCCAAGCGGCAGCATGTAGAGGATCGCTCCTACCGAATTGACCACCTGGTTGGCGGCCAGCGCCGCCGCGCCGAACCAGCCGATCATCAATCCCGCCAGCGCGTAGGCTCCCGTCTCGGCTGCATACATCAGCCCCAGCGGCGCTCCTTCGGCCCCGATGCGGGCGATTTCCACGCGCGTGACCGGGGCCCGAATGCGCAGCCGGCGTGTCGAGCGCGCGTGCCGCCAATAGAGGTAGGCGGCCAGAAACCCAACGCTTTCAGAGACAAGGCTGGCGATCCCCGCGCCTGCAAGCCCAAGAGCGGGCAGGGGCCCCGGCCCGTAGATCAGCACCTAGTTGAGCGGCACGTTCACGCCCGTCGCCAGAAAGGCGAACCCGACGCCCA
>JBIIUJ010000196.1:0-4083 GCA_044340025.1 Caulobacterales bacterium | reverse complement strand
TCAGAAGAGCGAGGGCTGAATGCCGTTGGCTTCGCGGCGGATCGGCTTGTGCCAGCACCTGGGTGCGGCAAGCTCGTCGGACCACGCCTCGACGTAAGCTGCGGGTCCGCCCGCCTGGGCGATGGCCTTGTTCTGCTCATCGTCTAAGGTGTGGCCTGTGGCGCTAGCCGGCAGCTTTGCGCGCAGCGGCGAGATCGCCTCGAATTCACGGTGGCCAGACGGCGCCGGCGATCGGCAAGCTCCCGGGCCACACGCAGATCTGGACCACGCAGCGTTAAACCCATGCGCTCGACGATTTGATGCGGGCTGCACCCTGCCACGGCGTCCGCTCTGCGCGGGGGCTGGCCACCGCAGAATGGCGTTGCTTGCCCGCGCTGCTTCACGATCAACACAAGCGCTTTTTGAAAGCGCCCAGGCGGTGGCGGGCTCAAACCTTCTGCACGAACCAACGGAGCAGCAGGATGGAAGGTCTGATCAAGGCGGCTTGGTTTGCGCTGGCGCTTGTGCATGCATCGCCTGCGGCAGCGGCGTTTTCGCCCGCGATGGTGCAGCGGCTGTATCGCGTGCCGGCCGAGGGGGATTTAGGCGTGCTGCTGGCCCATCGCGGGGCGCTGTTTCTGGCGATCGTCGCGGCCTGCGTCTACGCCGCCTTCGATCCGCCGGCCCGGCGCGCGCTGAGCCTCCTGGTCGGGATCAGCGTCGTGGGGTTCCTGATCCTCTATTTGCGCGCCGGCATGCCGGCGGGACCCCTTCGGACCATCGCCCTCGTCGACGCGGCGGCCCTAATCCCGCTCCTGTTCGTCGCCGCATCAGCCTGGCGCGCCCGATGAGGGTCAGGTGCAGCAACAGGTCAGGGACTTGGCCGCAGCCGGTATTGAACAAATCCGGTGCGGTCGGCGATCTGGTCATAAAGCGCCATGGCGGCCGTGTTGGTTTCGTGCGTCAGCCAGATGACCCGGCTCGCGCCACGGGCAGCTGCGGCGTCTGCAACGGCCCCGATCAGCGCCTTGCCAACGCCGCGGCCCCGCATTCCCGGCTCGATGAACAGTTCCTGCAGATAGCAGTAATCGCCAGCCGTCCAGAACGAGCGGTGCAAGACCGCGTGCGCGATCCCGACCAGTCGCCCCTCCATGGACGCACCAATTCCAAGCATCGGCTCGGTCGGATCCAAGAGACGCCGCCAATTAAGTTCGGTGACGTCGTCAGGGATGCGCGCCCTGTAGAAAGTTTGATAGCCGCGCCACAGCGACAGCCAGGCCGGCTGGTGGTGTTCCTGAAGCCTGTCGATCTCTATCATGGAAGTACCTTGTGATGACTAGGATTGTTCTAATAGTACTGGGCGGGTTGTGGGCGCTCACAGGCGTCTATGTCTTCGTCCATCCGCAAGCGTTCTATGATATGGTTCCGGGCCTAGCGCTTATGGGCCCATTCAGCATCCACTTCATCCGCGACGTTGGGCTGGCGTTTCTGTCAAGCGGGGCGATCACGATCTGGGGCGGCTATCACGCCCGCCGGGATCTCGCTCTCGCCGGGGCCTTGTGGCCCAGTCTCCACGCTCTCTTTCATGTCCAGATTTGGTCGCACCGCGGCTTTCCCTTCGACGCGATCTTCTTCTTTGACCTTCTGGCCGTGATCTCCCCGGCGCTGCTCGCGGTCGCGTGCGCGTGGCGCGTAGGCAGCTTCCGGGCGACTGCTTGATGCCTCGCCCCTCAAGCGCTCCAGAAAAGCGCCGCCGCCAGGATCGCCTCCAAGCAAAGGTAGAACAACGGAAAGCGCCCGATCCCGCGATCCATCATGGCGGAGAGCAATCGGCCCCCGGCCATTCCCGCAAGCGCCGCGCCCGTGGTGAGGCAGATGCCGGCGCGCAGCTCGGGCCGCCAAAGCGCGACCGCGAACATCGCCGCCACGGCGATCCCGAACCCACCATAGACGGAGCGGACTTCGTTGCGGCCGGCCGCGGTCAGGTCAGCAACATCGAACTGGCGCGTCACCATGACCGGGGCGACTATCGCGCCCACGCCCATCAGCAAAGCCAGGATCAAGGCGAGAAGGAGCGGCGCGTTATGGAGCATCATCATGCCGCCAGCATGCACCGCCTTCCCGGGCGGGACTTTCACGAAGCGACTGCGCTGATCTCCATCCAGGGCGCCAGGGCGTCGTATGTCGGGCCCGGGCTCGACCTCGCGCCCCATCGCAATGCGGTCGCCGTGGTTGCGATCGGGTTGGAGCAGGCGTTTGAACTCGCAATCCTCGAAACCAGGGCGGAGCAGCCGGCATACGCCCGGCAGCGCGCCGCTTTGATCCCGCCTGGGCGACTGCACCATCTGCGATCGCAAGGGCGGATGGCGTTTCTCTATCTTGACGCCCTAAGCGATGATTATTCTGCCCTTCAGGACAAGGTGCCGGCCCATGTCGCTGCGGCGCTGATTGACAGTCAACCCGGCCCGGCGAGCGGGGAAGACCTTTTCGGCCGTCTCGGGCTGCCGAAGCGACCGCCGGTTGATCCGCGCATTGCGGGCATCCTGCGCGCCATCGACGCTGATCCTGACGCCTTTGAATGCCTCGATGACGCCTCGCGCGCGGCGAAGCTGTCGGCGTCGCGATGCCGCGACTTGATCCGTGCGGCGGCGGGCGTGCCGTTTCGCCGCTACCGGCTGTGGCGTCGGATGGCGCGGGTCTGCCGGGAGCTGTCGCGGGGCCGATCGCTGACGACCGCCGCGCACGCCGCCGGTTTCGCCTCATCAGCGCACCTCAGCGAAGCCTTCCGGCAGATGTTCGGCTTGGCGCCCTCGATGCTGCTGCGCGCCGGCGTGGCGTTCGACGTCGACTGAGCATTCGCCGCTCCATGACCGCCGGCTGGCGAGTTCGGGCCAAATGCAGTCGCATGGGCACCGCGACACCTCAGGACGAAAGCAGCGCCTGTAGCCGTGAATCCAGCGACGTGGCGAACGGGTTCGCGATCGTCATCGACCCGACCTTGAAGCCGGTCTGCATGTCCTCCGACAGCAAGAGACCACACCCCGCCGATGCGCAAGCCCGCACGATGATCGCGTCCCACATTTGAAGTCGATGAACCTCGGCCAGATCCAGCGCCTCCTCAAAGGTCGTGACGTCCACACCGACTGTCTCGATTGTCGAGCGGAAATCCGTGATAATGGCGCGCGCTTCGGCCCGCGTCGCGCCGGCGCGCGTCAGGACGGTGAAGAGTTCGCCCCACACCTGGACAGGCGCGACGAGATCCGCCCGTCCATCGATCCGACGTGTCAGATCCCGTGCCGCCGCGACTTTGGTTCCATCTGCCGAGGCACGCTCGACGCCGGCGAGATACGCCAGGACGTTCGTGTCGAGGCCGATGCGGATCATTCGTACAGGTCTTCGCGCGTCCAGCCCTCGAGGCGTCGGGTGGGAAGCCGTTCGAGGCGGTCGACGAGAGCGGCGAGCCCGCCGCCTCGACGGGTCTCGGCATAGGGAATGACCCGGGCGACCGCCCGCCCCCGCGACATCACGATGAAATCGTCGCCTTGCTGCACGTCGCGCAACATCTTCGAGAAAGCCTGATTGGCTTCCGATGCGGAAATGGTGCGGGTCATGCCGGCGCTCACAAATTAGGTGCGACACCTACATGGAGTGTCGGTTGGGCGAGGTCAAGTGGCGCGACCGGCCTTCCAGAGCAACGATCACGCGATCCGGCCTCCCGAACCGACCCGATTGATCCGCCCCACGTATTCCGGCCAGCAAGACGCGAAGCAACACCCCTCCGCTTTCGGGATGCCCGCTCCCGAACCCCGCCCGCCCGGTCTCGGCCCAATGCAGACCGCGCGCCAGCGAACCAGGACGCGGTCTGCTTGGAGCACTGATCAAGCTACATGCAAACAGTGCACATCCGGCTCGACAGCCTCCCTGGCGGCCAGCGCCTCCAGCCCTTCATCCGTCACCGCAAAGCAGAAATCGCCATGGACCGCGACGAGCCCTGCGGTGCGCAGCGGTTCGGGCAGCCAGCGTCCTCCCGGGCCGAGGTCCCCCGGACCTCGGCCTGATCGGTCGGACCCTTCCAGCATCTGCGCCGCTATGGCGGCCAGTTCG
>JBIIUJ010000195.1:0-4100 GCA_044340025.1 Caulobacterales bacterium | reverse complement strand
TCGCTGATGCGGATCGACGCGCCGCAAGGCCAGGGCTGGACATGGCGGTTCGACCCCTTCCTCTGGAACAGTTTCCGCATGGCCGATCCAACGCCCCTGCTTGTGGGACTGGAAGCGAGGCTGTGCGTGCTGCGCGGTGAGCTTTCGGAGCTGGCGCGCGAAAGCGTGATGAGCCACATGCGCACCCTGGCGGGTCCGCAAACCGTATGGGTCAGCGTGCCCGAAGCGCGCCATCACCTGATGCTCGATCAGCCGCTGGCCACGCTCGCCGCCCTTCGCGCCGTGCTGGCCGCCTGGGACGCCTAGAGGCGCCGCACCCGAACAATCGACACAAGTCGGAGCGCCAAGGTGCGGCTTTTGCTTGCACCCCCCCGCGACAAAGCGTTACACGACCATAGCGGAGGAGCTGACCGATGGGCGGCCAAAACGATTACGTTCAAGGCTCGATGGAGATCGCCGAACAGAAGGCGACCTACTCCGGCTTCATGGTGGCGACCCAATGGGGCGCGGCGCTGACAGCGCTGATCGTCCTGTTCCTCAGCCTCGTGTTCGCCGCCAACCTGCCGTGGGTGGCCTGCCTGTTCGGCGTGGCTGCTTTGGGGATCGTGGCCGGTCTGGTGATGCGCATGGGCGGGGCCTGGTATGGCGCCGTGGTCGCGCTCACCATCGTTGGTCTGCTGTCTGGCGGAATCGCCGCGCTGGTCGCCAACCTCGGCTGATCGGCCCAAACGGTCAGCGGCGCCAAACGGTCAGCAACGATCGTCGCGTCGCGAACACCGAAAAAATCGCTAGGCGTCAGCGCGCCGCGCGTTAAGTAGAACGCGCGGGGGAATGCCTATGAAGATCGCTATCCTGAAGGAAGTCCGCGACGGGGAAACCCGCGTCGCCGCCACGCCGGAGACGGTGAAGAAGTTCACCGGGCAGGGCGACAGCGTGGTGTTGGAAGCCGGCGCCGGGCTCGCCGCCGCTGCGCCGGACGCTGCCTATGTCGAGGCCGGAGCCTCCATTGCGCCAGACGCCGCCAGCGCCCTGAAAGACGCAGACCTGCTGCTGAAAGTCCGCCGCCCGACCGAGGCCGAGATCGCAGCGCTGAAGCCCGGCGCCGGCGTCGTCGCGCTGATGGCCCCCTATGCCGACAAGGCGCAGTTCCAGGCCTATGCCGCCAGGGGCGTGGACGCGCTGGTGATGGAATTCATCCCGCGCATCACCCGCGCCCAGGCGATGGATGCGCTTTCCAGCCAGGCGAATCTGGCAGGCTATCGCGCAGTGATGGAGGGGGGCGCCCTTTATGGCCGCGCCTTCCCGATGATGATGACGGCGGCCGGCACGGTGGCCCCGGCCAAGACCTTCATCATGGGCGTGGGCGTCGCAGGCCTTCAGGCGATCGCGACCGCGCGCCGGCTGGGCGGGGTCGTCACCGCCACCGACGTGCGACCCGCCACCAAGGAGCAAGTCACCTCGCTTGGCGCGAAGTTCATCGCGGTGGAGGACGAGGAGTTCAAGGCGGCCGAGACCGCCGGCGGCTACGCCAAGGAGATGAGCGCCGAGTATCAGGCCAAGCAGCGCGCTCTGGTGGCCGCCCACGTCGCCAAGCAGGACATCGTGATCACGACCGCGCTGATCCCCGGCCGGGCGGCGCCGGTGCTTGTCACGCCCGAGATGGTCGCGACCATGCGGCCGGGCTCGGTCATTGTGGATCTCGCGGTGGAGCAGGGCGGCAATTGCCCCCTGTCGAAGCCCGACGAGCTCGTGGTCACCGACAATGGCGTACGCATCATGGGCTTCACCAATCTGCCTGGCAGGATGGCGGCCGATTCCAGCGCGCTCTACGCCAAGAATTTGCTCAACCTCCTGCCGCTGCTGCGCGACAAGGAGACCGGCGCCTACGCCCCCGCGCGCGAGGATGACATCATCAAGGCCGCGCTCGCCGTCTCTGGCGGGCAAGTGCTTCTGCCCCAGCTTGCCTCATAGGACCCGCCGCTATGGAAGCCGTCGATCCGCTCGTGTTCCGCCTCGCCATCTTCGTGCTGGCGATTTTCGTGGGCTATTACGTGGTGTGGAGCGTGACGCCCGCGCTGCACACCCCCCTCATGGCGGTGACCAACGCCATCTCCTCGGTCGTGATCGTCGGCGCCCTTGTCGCCGCTGCGGCGACGCTGCCTGACGGCGGCGCGGACGCCGCCACCTGGGCCAGCCGCGGCATGGGCGCGGTGGCGGTGGCGCTCGCTGCCGTGAACATTTTCGGCGGCTTCCTCGTCACGCAGCGCATGCTCGCGATGTACAAGAAGAAAGAAAAGCCAGCGGGCGCGGCTGCGAAGGGCGGGCACTGACATGAACGCCAATCTTGCAGCCATCCTCTATCTGGTTTCCGGCGTCCTGTTCATCATGGCGTTGCGCGGGCTTTCGAGCCCCGTCACCAGCCGTCAGGGCAATCTCTATGGCATGATCGGCATGGGGATCGCGGTGGCGACCACCCTCCTGATGGTGCAGCTGGATGCGGTCACGACCGGGCTGATCCTGCTGGCGGTCGCGGTCGGCGGCGGCTTCGGCGCGGTTCTGGCCCAGCGCATCAAGATGACCGACATGCCGCAGCTCGTGGCCGCCTTCCACAGCCTTGTGGGTCTGGCCGCCGTGCTGATCGCGGCGGCGGCGCTCTACAGCCCGGAAAGCTTCCACATCGCCAAGCCGGACGGCACGCTGAAGCTTGCCAGCCTGATCGAGCTGGCGCTCGGCTCCGCCATCGGGGCCATCACCTTCACCGGCTCGGTGATCGCCTTCGCCAAGCTGAACGGCAACATGAGCGGCGCGCCGATCATTCTCCCCGCCCGGCACCTGATCAATATCGCGATCGCGGTCGCGATCGTGGCGCTGACCGTGGTGCTGATCCAGTCCGGCGGGCAGGCGCAGTGGGCCTTCATCGCGCTGACGGTGCTGGCGCTGATCATCGGCGTCACGCTCATCATCCCGATCGGCGGGGCCGACATGCCGGTCGTCGTCTCGATGCTCAATTCCTATTCGGGCTGGGCGGCGGCCGCGCTCGGATTCACGCTGGAGAACAACGCGCTGATCATCACCGGCGCGCTTGTGGGCTCTTCGGGCGCGATCCTGTCCTACATCATGTGCAAGGGCATGAACCGGAGCTTCATCTCCGTCATCCTCGGCGGCTTTGGCGGTGAGACAGGGGCTGCGGCAGGCGGGGCGAAGGAAACCCGGCCGGTCAAGCAGGGCAGCGCGGATGATGCGGCCTTCATCATGAAGAACGCCTCGAAGGTGATCATCGTGCCGGGCTATGGCATGGCGGTGGCGCAGGCCCAGCACGCGCTCAAGGAAATGGCCGACAAGCTGAAAGCCGAGGGTGTGGAGGTGAAGTACGCCATCCACCCGGTGGCCGGCCGGATGCCGGGCCACATGAACGTGCTGCTGGCGGAAGCCCAGGTTCCCTATGACGAGGTCTTCGAACTCGAAGACATCAACTCCGAGTTCGGCCAGGCGGATGTGGCCTATGTGATCGGCGCCAACGACGTGACCAATCCGGCCGCCAAGACCGATCCCACCAGCGCCATCTTCGGCATGCCGATCCTGGACGTGGAGAAGGCCAAGACCGTGCTCTTCATCAAGCGCGGCATGGGCTCGGGCTATGCCGGCGTGGAGAACGAGCTCTTCTTCCGAGACAACACGATGATGCTGTTCGCCGATGCAAAGAAGATGACCGAGGAGATCGTGAAGGGGCTGTAGCCGGCGCCGCGCGACGGCGCCGGGTTCAGGCGAGGCGGAAGGATCAACGGGCGATCAAGTGGCCTGTTCGGTCCAGCGCCGCCGCAAGGCGCGCGCGATCATGCCAAAGCCGAGGATCATCAGCATCCAGGTCGACGGTTCCGGAATGACGCCTGCGAACCGGACATTATCAATCCCGTGAACCTCGTCGAGGCCGGTGACAACAATGGTTGTGAACGGCGCCGAGCTGGAAAAGCCGAAGAATCCTGGCCTGCCGTTGACGCGCGGCCCTGCGAACGTCGTTCCCAGAACGGTGAAATCGAAGCCCGTACCAGTAAATGCGTCAAAGTAATCAGCGCCAAAAGCGCGGATCGGTGAGGAAAACA
>JBIIUJ010000194.1:0-4109 GCA_044340025.1 Caulobacterales bacterium | reverse complement strand
GCTGGACGTTCTGGCCCGGGCGTCCTCCGTGATCGCCGAAGGGGAAGTGATGCAGCTTGTGGCCGCCAACGAAGGCGACGCCAGCCGCAGCCGCTACTACGCCGTCATCGACGCCAAGACTGCCGCCCTGTTCGCGGCTGCCGCACGCGTGGGGGCGATGGCGGCAGGCGCGGACGAGCGCCTTGCGGCTGCCTTCGAGACCTATGGGCGCGAGATCGGCCTCGCTTTCCAGCTCGCAGACGATGCGCTGGACTATGGCGGCTATTCCGCAAGCCTGGGGAAAAACGTCGGCGACGACTTCAGGGAGGGCAAGGCGACCCTTCCGCTCATCGTGGCGCGCGAACGTGGCGACGCGGTGGTCGAACGCGCGTTCTGGGATCGTGTCCTGGCCAAGCACCATTCCGAGGACGAGCTGGAGACAGCTCTGAGCTACGTGAAAGCGCATGGCGCGGTCGAAGAGACCCTGAAAGAGGCTCGGCAACACGCGCAGGCGGCGAAGGCTGCGCTGGCGGCTGCGCCGAGCGGCCCCATCACGCGCACGCTGAACGAACTTGCCGATTATTGCGTCGACCGTGTGGCCTGACGGGTTGCGCGAAAGCGCGCCACGCCCGGCCGGATCGCCATCCACATCGCTGTGACCGCCGCCCCATCCCCTGTCCTGCGCCTGATTGACGGCCTTGGCGGCCTGCCCCCTGCCGAATGGGACGCGATCGCCAACCCCGCCGGCATGGAGCAGGACCCTGTTCTGTCCTGGGCCTTTCTTGAAGCTCTGGAACGCTCCGGCAGCGTTGGCCCCGGCTCTGGGTGGGCTGCGCGACATCTGGTTCTGGAAAGCTCGGACGGCGTTTTGCTGGCGGCGGCCCCCTGTTATCTGAAGTCTCACAGTCAGGGCGAATACGTGTTCGATCACAGCTGGGCGGACGCCTGGCGGCGCGCAGGCGGGCGCTATTATCCGAAGCTGCAGGCCTGTGTGCCCTTCACGCCTGTGCCTGGCCGGCGGATCCTGTTTCAACCGGGACCGGAGGGAGAAGCCTTGGCCGCGGCGCTCGCGCAGGGCTTGGCGCACCTGACCTCGGACAACGGCTTGTCCTCGGCGCACATGACATTCTGCGACGCCCAGACCGCGGATCTGCTGAGCACGCAAGGGTGGCTGCATCGCACCGATCAGCAGTTCCACTTCTTCAATCGCGGTTATCGCGACTTTCAGGACTTCCTCGAAACCCTCTCATCCGAAAAACGCAAAAATCTCAGAAAGGAACGGGCGAAAGCGCAGGCCGGGTTGGAGATCGTCCGCCTTACGGGTTCAGATCTGGAAGAAGCGCACTGGGATGCCTTCTTCGACTTCTACATGGACACCGGCGAGCGCAAATGGGGAACGCCCTATCTGAACCGCGCCTTCTTCAGCCTGGTCCAGGAGCGGATGTCCGACCGCATCCTGCTCGTCATGGCGCGGCGGGGACAGCGATGGATCGCCGGCGCGCTCAACTTCATGGGCTCCCACGCCCTCTACGGCCGCCACTGGGGCCGCCTGGAAGATCAGCCGTTTTTGCACTTCGAGCTGTGCTACTATCAGGCGATGGACGAAGCGATCGCGCGGGGGCTGGCGCGGGCCGAAGCTGGGGCGCAAGGCGGCCACAAACTGGCGCGCGGCTACGAGCCGGTGAAGACCCACTCGGCGCACTGGATCGTGGATCCGGGTTTTCGGGAGGCCGTGGCCGACTTCCTCGATCGCGAACGGCGCGCCGTCGACCGAGACATCGCCTACCTCGAGACGCGGACGCCCTTCCGAAAGGACGGCTAGCCTGCGGACATGCGACGAAATTCGCTCTAGGCGGCCTGCACGATCCCGTTACCCTTCAGCCTCGGAGGGCCGAGCATGCCAGAGGCCGAACGCGATTTCCTTGCCGCGCTGACGCCAAACGGCCGCGCCCTTTCCGCGTTCGAGCAACTCGCCCCCTCCCATCAGCGCGAGTTTTTCGCTTTCATCCTGGACGGTCCGCCGCGCGAGCGCGGGCGTCGGATTTATGCTGCGGTCGATATCCTCGCCCAGACCGCCTGATGGAACCAGCGCGCCGATCGGGGCGCAAACGCCCTGGGGGTTTTCCTGATCGGGTCGAGGGGCTAGCAAAGCGACGGTCCTGCCATTCTGGGAGTGTCGAATGAGCCTGACCGGCGCCTATGATCCCGAAAACATCTTCGCCAAGATGCTGCGTGGCGAAATTCCGTGCCACCGCGTGCTCGACGACGATGTCGCGCTTGCATTCATGGACATTTTCCCCCAGGCGCCGGGCCATACGCTCGTGGCTCCCAAGGTTCCGGCGCGGAACTTTCTGGATCTTCCCGCCGATTCAGTCGGGCCCTATCTGTTGCGGGTGCAGAAGGTGGCCCTGGCGGTGGAGCGGGCGCTGCAGCCAGACGGGATCGTGATTACGCAGTTCAACGGCGCGCCGGCTGGCCAGACGGTGTTCCACCTCCACTTCCACATCATTCCGCGGCTCGAGGGCCAGGCGCTGGGCGGCCACGGCGCCGGCCAGCGCGCCGACGCCGAAGTCCTGGCCGCGCAGGCCGCCGCCATTGCCGCGGCCCTTGGGTGAGCACGGTTCTGGTCATTGGCGCCTCTCATGGCATTGGCCTGGCCACGGTTCGCGCAGCGCTCGCCCGGGACATGGAGGTAAGGGCGCTTGCTCGCTCGGCCTTGCACGCTGCAAGGACTTTCGCCGCCCGAGAAGCACGACCGGTGACCTGGGTCGCCGGCGACGCCCGTGACCCCGCCGCAATCGCTCAGGGCCTGACAGGGGCTCAGGCCGTCGTATGGGCCATCGGCATGGGACCTGCCCGAAAACCGGTGCGCCTGTTTTCCGACAGTCTGTCGGTGCTGCTGCCCGCCATGAAGGCGGCCGGCGTGCGGCGCCTGCTGGCCGTGACGGGCATAGGCGCGGGCGATACGCGCGGTCATGGCGGCTGGTTCTATGACCGGGTGCAACAGCCGTTGCTGCTGGCGAGAGTTTATGAGGACAAGGACCGAGCCGAGGCCCTGATCCGGGCCAGCGACCTCGACTGGACCATCGTGCGCCCTGGCTTTCTGACCAATCAGCCGGCGCGGCCCGCCCTGAACGCGATAACCAACCCCGCAGCCTATCGCCCTGGCCGGATCTCGCGGGCAAGCGTTGCGGGGTGGATGCTGGACCAGATCGACCGGCGCGAGTTCTGGCGCGCCAGCCCCTTGCTGATCAACGCAGGCTGATCAGAGCCGCACCCCGCCGGCGACGATCCGGTCAAACACCGCTTGCGTCAGCGGAACATAGCCGCCCGCCTCGGCATCGAGGAAGAACAGCGGATCGCTCACGCGGCCCGGGTCAAACCCGTCCCGAACCAGATCGGTCTTCTTGTACTTGAAGGTTCCTGTGATTTCCGCGGCTGACGCATAGCGCAGGAACAGCGGGCGGGCATAAGCGGGCAGATTGGCGTCCATATGCGCCTTGAACGCGGCCAGATCGAATGTGGACGCATCCACCGTGATGGCGGCCATGCCGGCGCGGCCATCCTGATGGGGCACTGCGACGCCGTAGACGTTGGCGTCCGCCACCCCTTCGAACACGGAGATCGCCTCGCCGACTTCATTGGTCGAGACATTCTCCGATTTCCAGCGGAACGTATCGCCGATCCGGTCGACAAAGTAATAGTATCCCTCCGCGTCCCGCTTCATCAGGTCGCCGGTACGAAACCAGGCGTCGCCCTTCTCGAAGACGTCGCGCAGGATCTTCTTTTCGGTCTGGGCGGGATCGTTGCCATAGCCGTCGAAACGCTCGCGCGCGATTTCGCCAATCTTGCCAATCGCTTCGCCGACTTCGCCATCCGCCGCCACGAGGCAGAAGCCATCCGGGCCGCGAACGACCTGCTCGGCGTCCACGTCGAACTTGACGAGCTTGGTGTGAAAGACCTTGCCTTCCAGATACTTCGGGATCCGGCCGATAGCGCCGAGCTTGCCCTCGTAATTCGCCATCGCCACATTTCCCTCGGTGGAGCCATAGAACTCCACGATCCTGGGAATGTTGAAGCGAGGCTGAAACTTTTCCCAGACATCCGGGCGAAGGCCATTGCCGAAAATC
>JBIIUJ010000052.1:0-15781 GCA_044340025.1 Caulobacterales bacterium | reverse complement strand
AATGCAGCACCGCGCGATTGACGAACGTGGCCGCCCGATCACGCGGGCGCAGCGGCTCGCGCTCGATTGCGGCGTCGCAAGCCTGGAAATCCTGCGTTCTGGGCGCGGTTTCGATCAGCGCCGCGCTGTAACAGGCCCGCGCCAGCCCGCCGCCGATGACGCTGATGGCCGCCCCGGCAGGGGCGACGCCGACAAACATGAACGCAAGCGTGAGGCCGCTCAAATGCGCAACAGACATGCTCAACCCCTTGGAACCATGGCGACAGACTGCTAATCCCCCAAAAGCCTAGCGGATTCCGCGACGGTCCGGTGCGACATTTTGTGTGCGCGGACGTCACGCGACAATTCAACGCGGCGGTATATATCGACGAAGCGTCGAATGAGGCGCTCAGGGAGCAGACGGTGGCGATGAATTTCGCACGGAGGGCGGGGGCTCTCCTTCTAGGAATGATGGCCGCAGGCGCAGCCAAGGCGGCCGAGCCGGTGCCATGGGGTCTGGGCCTGCAGCCCGCAGCCAGCCCGGTGATGCGCGACATCCACGTCTTTCACGACTGGCTGCTGCTGCCGATCATCACGGTGGTGACGATCATCGTTATGGCGCTGCTGGCCTATGTGATGGTGAAGTTCAACGCGAAGGCGAACCCGACGCCGGCCAAGTTCACGCACAATGTGCTGGTGGAAGTGATCTGGACCGCGATCCCTGTTCTGATCCTGATCGTGATCGCCATTCCCTCGTTCCGGCTCCTCTACAAGGAAGACGTGACGCCCGCGAACGTGGACCTCACCGTGAAGGTCACCGGCCACCAGTGGTATTGGAGCTATGAATACCCCGATCAGGAAGGCATTGCGTTCCAGAGCCTGATGCTGACCAAGGAAGAGGCCGAGGCCGCAGGCAAACCCTATCTTCTGGCCACCGACACGCAGGTGGTGGTGCCCGTCAACAAGGTGGTGCGCCTCCAGATCACCGCAGCCGACGTGATCCACTCCTGGGCGTTGCCGGCGCTGGGTGTGAAGATGGACGCCGTGCCCGGCCGCCTGAACGAAGCCTGGTTCAAGGCTGAGCGCGAAGGCACCGTCTACGGCCAATGCTCTGAAATCTGCGGCATCAAGCACGCCTTCATGCCGATCGAGGTGAAGGTGGTGAGCCAGGCGGAATTCGACGCCTGGGTCTCCCAGCAACAGACCGCAAGCCTCGGCGCGCCCACGCGGCTCGCCTCCGCCCAATAAGTTCGCCAGGGACACGATCTGATGAGTTCTTCCGCGACCGCCCACGCCCTCGACGCCGGTTCATCCGATATTGTCGATCTTTCCGATCGTCCCTCGATCTGGGACTGGAAGCGCTGGGTCTATTCGACCAACCACAAGGATATCGGCACCATGTACCTGATCTTCGCCATCATGGCGGGGATCGTGGGCGGCCTCATGTCGGGCATGATCCGCATGGAGCTGATGGAGCCCGGCGTTCAGTACTTCAACGGCGGCGCCTGGGGTAACGAGCACAATTACAACGTGATCGTCACCAATCACGCGCTGATCATGATCTTCTTCATGGTCATGCCTGCGATGATCGGCGGGTTCGGCAACTGGTTCGTGCCGCTGATGATTGGCGCGCCGGACATGGCCTTCCCGCGGATGAACAACATCTCGTTCTGGCTGCTGCCGTTTTCTTTCCTGCTGCTTGTCGGTTCGATGTTCGTGCCCGGCAACGGGGCGGACATGGGTTTTGGCGGGGGCTGGGTGCTTTATCCGCCGCTGTCGACGTCCGGCCATAATGGTCCGGCGATGGATATGGTGATCCTCTCGTTGCACGTGGCGGGCATCAGCTCGATCCTGGGCGCGATCAATTTCATCACCACCATTTTCAACATGCGCGCGCCGGGCATGACGCTGCACAAGATGCCGCTATTTGTCTGGTCGGTGCTGGTGACGGCGTTCCTGCTGCTGCTCTCGCTGCCGGTTCTGGCGGGCGCGCTCACCATGCTGCTGACCGACCGCAACTTCGGCACAGCCTTCTTCAACCCGGCCGGCGGCGGCGACCCGATCATGTACCAGCACCTGTTCTGGTTCTTCGGGCACCCAGAGGTCTATATCCTCATCCTGCCGGGCTTCGGCATGATCAGCCACATCGTTGCGACCTTCTCCAAGAAGCCGGTGTTCGGCTATCTCGGCATGGCCTACGCCATGGTTGCGATCGGCTTCATCGGCTTCATCGTCTGGGCCCACCACATGTATACGGTCGGCATGGATGTGAATCTGAAGGCCTATTTCGTGGCCGCGACGATGATCATCGCCGTGCCCACGGGCATCAAGATCTTCAGCTGGATCGCCACGATGTGGGGCGGCTCCATCGAGTTCAAGGTGCCGATGCTGTGGGCGATCGGCTTCATCTTCCTGTTCACCGTGGGCGGTGTCACGGGCGTGGTTCTGGCCAACGCCGGCGTGGATACGGTGCTGCACGACACCTATTATGTGGTGGCGCACTTCCACTATGTGCTGTCGCTGGGGGCGGTCTTCGCCATCTTCGCCGGGTTCTACTATTGGCTGCCCAAGATGAGCGGCTATCAGTACAACGGCTTCCTCGGCGGGCTGCACTTCTGGGTGACGTTCATCGGCGTGAACCTGATCTTCTTCCCGCAGCACTTCCTGGGCCTTCAGGGCATGCCGCGCCGCTATGTCGATTATCCCGAAGCGTTCGCCGGCTGGAACTACGTCTCGACGATCGGCTACTTCATCGCGGCGGCGGGCGTGGTGATCTTCCTTGTCATGCTTGTCGAGCACTTCCTCGTCCGGCGGAAGGTGGGCGCCAACCCCTGGGGCGAAGGCGCGACGACGCTGGAGTGGACGCTGTCTTCTCCGCCGCCGTTCCACCAGTTCAGCGAGCTGCCGAAGATCAAGGCCGACGCCCACTGAAGGGCAGCTGTTGCGGCTGACGCAAAGAAGCGCCCCTGAGCCCCCGGTTCAGGGGCGTCTTGCTCGAAAGACCTCAAGACGTGACCGACGCGACCTTCCATGACGCCCCCGCCGCTCCGGCCCGTGAGGCCGAATGGCGCGATTATCTGGACCTGATGAAGCCCCGGGTGATGAGCCTTGTGGTCTTCACCGCCATCGTCGGCATGCTGGCCGCACCTGGGGACTTGAACCCGGTGCTGGCGGTCGCCTCCATTATCGCCATCGCGGTGGGCGCCGGCGCCTCGGGCGCGCTCAACATGTGGTGGGACAGCGATATCGACGCGAAGATGACCCGCACCCGGCTGCGTCCGGTCGCGGCCGGCGTCGTGCCGCGCGAAGAGGCGCTGATGCTCGGCCTCGTGCTGAGCGCGCTTTCCGTGACCACGCTGGCGCTGTCGGGCGGCTATGTGGCGGCGGGGCTGCTCGCCTTCACGATCGTGTTCTACGCCGTGGTCTATACGATGTGGCTCAAGCGCTCGACGCCGCAGAACATCGTGATCGGCGGGCTGGCGGGGGCTCTGCCACCCGCAGTCGCGTGGGCCGCCACAGGCGCGCCGCTGACGCTCGATCCCTGGCTGCTGGTGGCGATCATCTTCCTGTGGACGCCGCCACACTTCTGGGCGCTCTGCCTGTACAAGGCGGGCGATTATGCGGCCGCCGGCGTGCCGATGCTGCCAAACGTCTCTGGGGCCGCTGAGACCCGCAAGCAGATCTGGCTCTACAGCCTTGTGCTGGCGCCGGTGGGCTTTGCGCCGGTCCTGACCGGCCTTGGCGGTCTGGTTTACGCCGTCACGGCGGGCGCCTGCGGGGCGGTCTTCGTGCTGCTGGCCTGGCGGGTCTATCGCAGCCAGGCCGGCGAAAGCCGCTCCAGCGCCGATGAGCAGACGCTCTACGCCGTGGGCGCCGGCAACCGGGCGGCGCGCGATCTCTTCGCCTTCAGTCTGCTTTATCTGGCCGCCGTGTTTGCCGCACTTCTGGCCGAGCATGGCTTCGGCCTGCACCTGCCGGTGTCGCCATGACGCCCGGTCCCAAGGGTCCCCACGCGCAGGTCGAGGGCTATGCCGCCCTGACATCGGCCCAGGAAGGCGCACGCAAGCGGCGCAATCTGGCGCTCGCCATCGCGCTTGCCGCCTTCATGGCGCTTGTCTTCGTCATTACGGTCACCCGCATCGGCGGGGCGATCCTCAGCAGGCCCTTCTGAGCGATGACCGAGCCCGCGCCCGCCCCCGAAAAGCGCAACCGCCGGGTGATGATTGCGGCCGCAGCCGTCCCGCTCGCGATGTTTGGCGCGGCCTACGCCGCGGTGCCGCTTTATGAACTGTTCTGCCAGGTCACCGGCTTTGGCGGCACGACGCGGATCGCCGAACAGGCCGCTTCGCGCGTGCTGGAGCGCGAGGTCACCATCCGGTTCGACGCGAATACGGCAGACGGCATCAACTGGGCCTTCCGCGCCGAACAGCCGGAAATCCGCATCAAGGTCGGTGAGAACGCGCTCGCCTTCTACCGCGTCACCAACACGTCCGATCGGCCGGTCACGGCGGTGGCCACCTACAACGTCACCCCGCACAAGGCGGGGCAATACTTCATGAAGCTCGAGTGCTTCTGCTTCCAGGACAAGACGCTGCAGCCTGGCGAAACCGCCGAGTTGCCGGTGATCTTCTACGTCGATCCCGCGATCGCGGAGGATCCCCAGCGCGACGACGTGAAGACCATTACCCTTTCCTACACCTTCTTCGCCAAGGGGCAGGAGCGGATGGATCTTGCGGCGCTGCCACAGGTGGCGACGCCCTGAATGCGGGCTGGCGCAGCGTCTTGCCTCGAAGCAAGCCGCCACGCTAAACCACTGACGAGAACGACAAACGCCGCCCCATGCGGGCGGGGATCAGGGAAAGACCCATGGCCCACGGCGCCGTCAAGCACGACTACCACCTCGTCAACCCCAGCCCCTGGCCCTTCGTCAGCTCGCTGGCGGTGTTCACCCTCGCGCTGGGCTTTATCGTCTATGCGCACGGCTTCGTGGACGAAAAGTCGAGCCTGGCCTGGCTCCTGGGCGACAAGTCGCTCGTGCTGCTGCTCGTGGGGCTGGCCTTCGTGGTCTATTGCATGATCGGCTGGTGGTCCGACGTGGTGAAGGAAAGCCACGCCGGCGATCACACCCCGGTGGTTCAGATCGGCCTGCGCTACGGCATGATCATGTTCATCGCCTCCGAGGTGATGTTCTTCGTGGCGTGGTTCTGGATGTTCTTCGACGCCGCGCTCTTCACCGAGACGCGCGCCGCCTTCACCGCGCCGGAAGTGGCCGAAGCCTGGAAGAATTGGCCGCCCGAAGGCGTCGAGACGCTCGATCCGTTCCACCTGCCGCTCGTGAACACGCTGATCCTGCTGCTCTCCGGCACAACCGTCACATGGGCGCACCATTCGCTCCAGGTCGGCAACCGCAAGAGCGCTCAGCTCGGCCTTATCTTGACAGTAGCCCTGGGCGCTCTGTTCACCGTCGTTCAGGTCGTCGAGTATCAGTACGCCCTCTCGAACGGCTACTTCAACTTCGGCTCCACAGACGGCGTGGTCACGCCGGGCGGGCTGTATGGTTCGTCCTTCTTCATGGCGACGGGCTTCCACGGCGCGCACGTGCTGATCGGCACGATCTTCCTCGCAGTCTGCCTGCTGCGCCTGATGAAGGGCCATTTCACCCCGCAAAAGCACTTCGGTTTCGAGGCGGCGGCCTGGTACTGGCACTTTGTGGACGTGGTGTGGCTGTTCCTGTTTGCTTTCCTCTACATAACCTTCGCCTGAGCGGCCGGCCGGCGTGAGGCCTGATCCGGTCTCCGCCGGCCTTTCCGGTCGCTGCCCGTCGTGCGGGCGTGGCAAGCTGTTTGCGGGTTATCTGACCCTCGCCGAGCGCTGTTCGGCCTGCGGTGCCGACTTCTCAAGCGCCGATACCGGCGACGGGCCGGCGGTGTTTGTGATCCTGATCGTGGGCGCGCTGGTCGTGCCGGCGATGCTGATTGTGGAAGTGGCGTTCCAGCCGCCCTACTGGCTTCATCTGCTGCTCTGGGTTCCGCTGGCGCTGGCGCTGTGTCTTGGGCTCCTGCGGCTCGCAAAGGGCGTGCTCTTCTGCCTGCAATGGCGCACGAGCGCGCACGAGGGGCGGGCCAGCCCAAACTCTGATGCGCCATGATGACATTTCGACCTTTGCCTGTTCTGACGGCCTTCGCCATCCCGGCGCTGCTGATCCTGCTGATGCTTGGCCAGTGGCAGTGGGCGCGCTTTGACGAGAAGCGCTTGCTGGATGCTGCGCCGCCGCCAGCGGCCGAGCCCCTGGCGGATGCCCTGAAGGCGGGCGCAGGCGATTTCACGCCTGTCTGGGTCGAAGGCGTGTGGCGGCCCGAGACCCTGTCTGTCTATGCGGTGCAGGATGGAGCGGCGGGCGCGCGGCTGTTTTCGGTTTTTGATACCGCGCTTGGCCCCGTTCTGGCTGAACGCGGCTTTGTGGCGGACCGCGACGCCACGCCCGCGCGCCTGCCTGCCGGCCCTGCGCGGCTGGAGGGGATGTTGCGCGCGCCGGGGAAGGCCAATGCCTTCACCCCCGACAATGATCCCGCCAGCGGCCTGTTCTATTGGCCCGAGAGCGCAGCGATGGCGGCAGTTCTTGGCGCGCAAGGCCTTGTCACGACGCTCTATCTGGCCCCCGCGATGGTGGATCCGCTGGGGCGGGGGGAGGCGGCGGCGAACCCCTATGCGGATCCGCGGGGGGCCAATCAGCTGCCGGCCGATCGCCACTTCGGCTATGCGCTGACGTGGTGGGGGCTCGCGGCGGCGCTGATCGCGGTCTATCTGGCGCTGCACGCGCGGGCCGGCCGGCTCAGGCTGCGGCCGCCAGCGCCTCCGCCGGGGTGAAGGCGCCGTCATAGAGCGCCCGGCCCAGGATCGCGCCATGGATCGGCGCCCCCGTCCAGGCCCTGAGCGCCCGGATGTCGTCGACGTCCTTCAGCCCGCCCGAGGCGATCACGGGGGCCGAGATCGCAGCGGCGATGGCGCCCGTAAAGTCCACATTCACGCCCGTTTTCGTCCCGTCACGCCCCACGTCGGTGCAGATGACGGCGGCCACGCCCGCATCCTCGAACCGGCGGGCAAGCTCTATGGCGTCAAGGTCGGTTGTCTCCACCCAACCCTCCACCGCGACCTTGCCGTCGATGGCGTCGATGCCAACGGCCACCTGTCCCGGGAAAGCGCGGGCGGCCTCGCGCACGAAGGCGGGGTTTCTGGCCGCCACTGTCCCGAGGATGACGCGCGTGACGCCGATGCCCAGCACGGCCTCCACCCCCGCCATGTCGCGGATGCCGCCGCCGAGCTGCATCGGCAGGTCTACCGCCGCACGGATCGCAGCGACCGCCTCCCGATTGGCCCCTGCGCCCTTCAGCGCGCCGTCGAGATCGACGACATGCAGCCAGGCAAAGCCTGCCTCGGCAAACCGGGCGGCGCGCGCGGCGGGATCGGCGTCGAACACGGTCATGCGCGCGAAGTCGCCCTTCACAAGGCGCACGGCCTGACCGTCCTTCAGGTCGATGGCGGGGTAGAGGATCATGCCCGCCGGGTTAGCGTGGCGCGCCGGAAGACGCTAGGGCGGCGCGCCTCAGGCCAGCCCTTCACGCATGAGGCTTTCGGCGGTCGCCACGATGGCCTCCTCGTTGGAGCGGGGCGCCCAGCCGAGCAGCTCCTTTGCCTTGGCCGCGCTGACCGGCCGCTCCACGCCCACTTCGAACACGACCGAGCGGGTGACGGGGTCGAAGGCGGCCAGCAACCGCAACAGCCAGTCCGGCAGGACTCCGGTGGGCACGCGCGCCGCGCGCGAGCCCAGCCGCTCCTTCAGCACGCGCGCGATATCGGCCATCCAGAAGAAGTCGCCCGCGGCAAGAAAGCGCTCGCCAGCCGCGGCGGGGCTGGTCATGGCGCGCAGGTGCAGATCGGCGATGTCGCGCACGTCCACGAGCGGAAAGCCAAGCCGCGGGCAGGCCGGCAGTTCGCGACGCAGGAGCTTCTTCACGATCTCGATCGAGGGCGAGAAGTCGCGTCCCATCACCGGGCCCAGCACCGCGCCGGGATTGACCACCGCCAGCTCCAGGCCGCCGCCTTCCTTCGCCATGAAGTCCCAGGCCGCGCGCTCGGCGATCGTCTTGGAGCGGATATAGGGGGAGGTGTCGGGGTGGCGGGGGTCGGTCCAGTCGGCCTCGGTAAAGACCTTCGGCCGCGACCGATCCTGGCCATAGGTGATCGCTGCGGTGGAGGAGGTCATCACCACGCGCTTCACGCCCGCATCGCGCGCAAAGCGCAGCGCACGCAGCGCCCCGTCGCGGGCCGGGATCACCAGTTCGTCGTCATTCTTCGGCAAGGTCGGGGGAATGGGGCTCGCGACATGCAGCACATGGCCCGCGCCTGCCATTGCTTCGGCCCACCCCGAATCGCTGGTCAGATCGGCGGCGACAAAGCTGAGCCTCGCCTGATCGGCGCCCATGCGGCCGAGCGTCTGGCGCACCTCCGCCTCCCGCGTGAGCGAGCGAAGGGTGGCGCGCACCGCATGGCCCTGCTCCAGCAGCTGGAGAATGCACCAGCCGGCGATGAAGCCCGATCCGCCCGTGACCGTCACCAACCCGCGTTCGCCCATGGCGACCTCCCTCGACTTGGGCGGCGAACCGCCCTACACTCAGACAGGCTGACGCTTTGTGTTCAATATGTCAAACGACGATCGCCCCACCCGCATCCTCGACGCCGCCTTGCGGGTCTTCTCCCGCTATGGCTATCGGCGCACGTCGATGGACGACATCGCGCGCGAGGCGGGGCTGTCGCGCCCGGCGCTCTATCAGCACTTCCGCAACAAGGAGGATGTGTTCACCTCGCTGGCGCGGCTGGTGAAGCAGCGCACGATGGACGACATGGCCGCCGCATGGGCGGCCGCCAGCGGCGTGGAGGCGGCGCTGCGGGCTGCGGCGGAGGCCAAGGAACTGGCGCTCTTCCGGCTTTTGCACGCCACCCCGCACGGCGCCGACCTTCTGGAGGCGGATGAGGGGCTGGCCTCAGATCTGCGCCGCGCGATGCAGGAGGAGGCCGAAGCGCTGATCGCGGCGGGGCTGGCGGCCTATGGCTGCTCGCCCGAAGACGCCGCAGCGCTTGCCCGGCTGTTTGTGCGCGCCGCCGCCGGGGCCAAGCAGGCCGCAAGCGATGAAGCCGCGCTGGCGCGCGATCTGGCGGGCCTTGCGCGGATTTTCGCGCTTGCCAGCCTCGGCCCCCTCACCCCGCCGGCCTGACCGCCGGGACCGCCGGCGAGGCAGGGGCCGTAATCGCCGCCTCGCGCTGGGCTTCGCCTGCCGCCTCGGCAAACAGCGCCTCCAGCCCGCGATAAAACGCCTGGAACCCCTCCGGCGGCACGGCCTCGCTGGCGCCGTCCGGGGCGGGCAGGGGCAAGGGCGTGCGCCCGCCGTGCGCCCCGATCATGAAGCGGCGCCAGATGTCGGCCGGCAGATTGCCGCCCGTCACGTTGCGCATCGGGGAGAAATCGTCGTTGCCGACCCAGACGCCTGTCACCATCACGCTGGTGAAGCCGATGAACCAGGCGTCGCGATAGTCCTGGCTGGTGCCGGTCTTGCCGGCGGCCTGCCAGCCGGGCAGGCGGGCCGATTGGGCGGTGCCCTGCTCGATCACGGCGCGCATCGCCTGGATCAGTTCCTGGCTCTTGACCCGGTCAAACACCGGCCCGCCGCCGGCGCCGTCCGGCCGGGTGAAGAGCACCCCGCCGCGGCTGGTGGTGATGGCGCGCACCAGATAGGGCGGGGTCTGCACGCCCTCGGCCGCGATGGTGGCGAAGGCGCCCGTCATCTCGATCAGGGTCGCGCCGCTGGCGCCCAGGGCGGTGGCGAGATTGGGCTCCAGGGTGGAGCTCACGCCAAACCGGCGCGCCACGTCGATCACCCGCTCGATCCCCGCCTCGGCGGCAAGCTGCACCGGGATCGTATTCACCGAACGGGCAAGCGCCGCTTCCAGGGTCATGGGCCCCGCAAAGCCGCGCGAAAAGTTCTGCGGTCGCCAGCCTGAAAACTGCACCGCCCGGTCTGTGCGGATCGTCTCCGGGCCGAGCCCCATCTCGAAGGCGGCTGCATAGACGAACGGTTTGAAGGCCGATCCGGTCTGGCGTCGCGCCTGGGTGGCGCGGTTGAACTTGGTCTCGTCATAGGAGCGCCCGCCCACAAGCGCGCGCACCGCGCCATCCGGCGTCAGCGCCACCAGCGCGGCCTGGCTGGCGCGCGCGGCCTGCCCTGCGCCGGAAAGCGCATCGCGCACCGCCGCCTCGGCCATGGACTGAAGGGCGGTATCGATGGTCAGGGTCACGATCAGATCGCCCGGCGCATCGGGGGCGGCCTCGCGGATGCGGCGGGCGGCGGCATCGAACGCCCAGCCGAGGTCGCCTTCGGCATAGACCGGCGCGGGCTGGATTGGCGGCGGGGCCAGGATGGCGGCGTCGCGCTCGGCCGGCGTGATGAAGCCCACCTCCGCCATCCGGATCAGCACCACGCGCATCCGCTCATAGGCGCCGCGCCGGTTTTCGTCCGGGGCCAGCCGGCTCGGCGCTTTGGGCAGGGCGGCCAGGAGCGCGGCTTCCTGCAGCGTCAGCTGTGTCGCCCGCTTGCCGAAATAGCGCCGGGCGGCCGCGTCGATCCCGTAGGCCTGTTCGCCGAAGAACACCCGATTGAGATAGATCTCGAGGATCTCTTCCTTCGGCACGCTGCGCTCGATCGCCCAGGCGAGGCGCGCCTCCTGAACCTTGCGCCTCACCGTGCGCTCCGGCTTCAGAAACAGCGTCTTCACCAGCTGCTGGGTGATGGTGGAGCCGCCCTGCACCACGCGCTGGGCCTCCAGATTCTCGCCCAGAGCGCGCGCGATCGCGCGCAGATCCACGCCCTGGTGCTCGAAAAAGCGGTGATCCTCCACCGCCAGAAACGCCTCCGGCACATGGCTGGGCAGCGCCTCCAGCCGCACCGCCTCGCCATGGCGGGCCCCGCGAATGGTGAGGGTCCGGCCCGCCTCATCGCGGAACTCCACGCCCGGCACGCGGCTCACCTCCCAGAGCGCCTGCGCATCCGGCACGGCGGGGGCCCCTGCGAACAGCCAGCGCCAGCCGCCGATGATCCCGCCCACCGCCACCATCGCCGCCAGACCGAACGCGACAAGACGGCCCGCCGCCCGGCCCTTCAGCCGGCGGTCCTCGTCTTCGAGAAGATCGACGCGAAATGAGTTCATCAGGGCGAAACCAGACCCATCTGGGGGCTGGTTTTGCGCTTTCGGTCAAGATTGAAGCGCCCGTTTCGCCGGATTTGCGCGGATTTGCGCGGCCTTTTCCTGGCCTACAGGCCTGATCCGACGCCATTTCTCCGCGCCTTATCCGACCGGCGCAGCCGCCAGACCATGATGCGTCATGGCCGAAAGACCCGAAACAAAGAGCCGCGGCATCGACTGGACCGAGGGCGAGGCGCTCTACCGTGCAGGCTGCAGCGACGCCGACATCGCCGCCCGGCTGGGCTGTGCGCGCGAGACCGTGATGCGCATGCGCAGCGAGCGCGGCTGGATGCGGGCCGGGGCCGCCGCCCGCCGCGTGGTCGCCGATCTCACCCGCCGCTTCGGCGAGGAGATGGCCAGAGCCGAAGACTGTCTCGCCCAGGGCCAACCCGCCGAGGCCGAGCGCCGCGCCAAGGCGCTGGGCGCGTTGGCCGCCGCTGCGCAGCGCGTGGTCGCTCTCGATGTGGCCGAAGAAGGGACCGCCCAGGATGGCCCGGACGCCGAAGACATTACCGCCGAACTCCACCGCCGCTTCGATCGGCTCGCTGCCGCAGCCGCAGCGCAATGCAGCGATTGCGACCCTGACCCGGCAGGAGGGCCTGAGCCTCCTTGACGACTGGCCCTTCTGGGCGCGCCCCGAACAGTGCAGCCCGGACGGCGATTGGCGCTTCTGGCTGTTTCTGGGCGGACGGGGGGCCGGCAAGACCCGCGCCGGCGCCGAATTCGTGCGCGCCGCCGTGGCCGCCGGCGCCCGCCGCATCGCGCTTGTCGGCCCCACCCTTTCGGATGTGCGCGAGGTGATGATGGCCGGCCCGTCCGGCCTGTGCGCCCTGGGGCCGGGGCCGGCGCGCCCGTGCGCAGAGCCCAGCCGGCGACGGCTCGTCTGGCCGTGCGGCGCGCTCGCCTACGCCTTCTCCGCCGAAGACCCCGACAGCCTTCGCGGCCCGCAATTCGATCTGGCCTGGGGCGACGAGGTCGCCGCCTGGGCTCACCCGGAAGAGACGCTCGCCATGCTCGACTTCGCCCTGCGGTTGGGGGAAAGGCCCCGCGCGGCCTTCACGACCACGCCGCGCCCCATCCCTCTGGTGCGCCGCCTGCTGAACGATCCGCGCACCGCCGTCACGCGCGCGCCGACGGCGGCGAACGCGGCCAATCTCGCCCCCGGCTTCGTGGCCGCTCTGGAGGCGCGCTATGCCGGCTCCGGCCTCCTGCGCCAGGAGCTGATGGGCGAGCTGATCGAGGATCCCGAGGGCGCGCTCTGGACGCGCGCCGACATCGCCGCCGCTCGCGCCGTCGATCATCCAGATACGGATGATATCGTTGTGGCGGTCGATCCGCCGGCCGGCGTGGGCGCACAGGCGGACGCCTGCGGCATCATCGCGGCGGGCGCCTGTGGCGCGGGCGCGCAGCGCCGGGCGGTGGTGCTGGCTGACGCCACGCTGCAGGGGGCGGAGCCGCTGGTCTGGGCCCGACGCGCCGCCGACCTTGCCGCGGGCCTCGGCGCCCGCCGCATCGTGGCGGAGGCCAATCAGGGCGGTGAACTCGTCCGGTCGCTGCTGACACTTGCTGGCGCGACCGTGCCGGTGCGCCTTGTGCGCGCCCATCTTGGCAAGGCGCAGCGCGCAGCCCCGATTGCAGCGCTCTACGCCCAGGGCCGGGTCTCCCATCGCGGGGCCTTTCCGGCGCTGGAAGACCAGATGTGCGCGTTTGGCGCGCCTGGCTTCGCCGGCAGCCCCGACCGTGTGGACGCGCTGGTCTGGGCGATCGCCGATCTGCTCGGGGCGCAGGCGCACCCCGGAATCCGAACCCTCTGACACCGGAGCATATCATGTGGCCCTGGACGAAATCTCCGCCGCAGGAGGCGAAAGCCTCCGCGACAGGCCCCCTTGTGGCGTTGACCCGGCCGGCCCAGCCGGTCTGGACCCCGCGCGATTACGCCGGCTTCGCCCGGGAGGGCTATCAGAAGAACCCGGTGGTGCTGCGCTGTGTGCGGATGATCGCGGAAGCCGCCGCCAGCATCCCGCTGCGCGCCGAAGGCCATCCGGCGGAGATGCTTCTGGAACGGCCGAACCCGGAGCAGACCGGAACCGAGCTTCTGGAAAGTTTTATCGGCCACCTTCAGGTCTCGGGCAACGCCTATCTCGAACTTGCAGAACTCAGCGGCGCGCCTCGTGAACTCTACGCTCTGCGGCCCGATCGGATGCGTGTGATTCCGGGTCCGGAGGGCTGGCCCGAGGCGTGGGACTACACGGTGGCGGGCCGCAGCCATCGCTATCGCCGCGATGTCGCAAGCGGCCTCTCTCCCATCCTGCATCTCAAACTCTTCAATCCTGTAGATGATCACTACGGCCACGCCCCGCTGGAGGCGGCCGCCAGCGCGGTGGACATTCACAATGCGGGCGGGGCCTGGAACAAGGCGCTGATCGACAATGCGGCTCGCCCGTCCGGCGCGCTGGTGTTCACCGGGCGCGACGGGGCTGATCGGCTGACGGAGGATCAGTTCACCCGGCTGAAGGCGGAGCTCGAAAGCGCGCACGCCGGCCCGGCCGCCGCCGGCCGACCGCTGCTCCTGGAAGGCGGGCTGGAGTGGAAGCCGATGAGCATGACCCCGGCTGACATGGATTTCCTCAACGCCCGCCACGCCGCCGCTCGCGAGATCGCCCTGGCCTTCGGCGTGCCGCCCATGCTGCTCGGCATCCCGGGCGACAATACCTATGCAAACTATCGCGAGGCCAACCTCGCTTTCTGGCGTCAGACGATCGTGCCGCTGGCGCGCAAGACGGCGGCGGCGCTCTCGGCATGGCTCGGGCCCCGCTACGCCGAGCCGCTGCGTCTCACGCTGGATCTCGACGCCGCCCCCGCGCTTCAGGGCGAGCGCGACGCGCTCTGGGCCCGGCTCGAGGCCGCCAGCTTTCTTGATGCGGAGGAAAAGCGCGCGCTTGCGGGGATTGCGTCATGAGCGGCGCCTGGTTCGACAGCAAGATCACGGTCGCCATGGTCATCACCGTGGCGATCCAGGCCGCCGCCATCCTGTTCTGGACCGGCGCCGCCGCCCAGCGGCTCCAGGCGGCTGAAGACAAGCTCGCCCGTCAGGATCTGATCGCCGAACGCCTCGCCCGTATCGAGGCCAAGCTCGACGACCTCACCCGGCGTCAGGAACGCACCGAGGCGCGCTGCAACCCAAACCCTCCGGAGGCGGAGCATGATCGAAGTGAAGTCTGTCGCGGGCGGCCTGCGGCTGGAGGGCTATGCCTCGCTGTTCGGCGTGCGCGATCTCGCCGGCGACGTGGTGATGCCCGGCGCTTTCGGCGCGGCGCGCCGTTTCCTCCCGATGCTGTTCAATCACGACCCCGCCGCGCGCATCGGCGCGTGGAGCGCGGCGGAAGAAGACGGTCGTGGCCTCTATGTGAAGGGCTTCCTGTCCACCGGCGACCCGGCAGGGCGGGCTGCCGCCGCGCTCATCCGCGTGGGCGCGCTGGACGGGCTGTCCATCGGCTATCGCACGCGCGCAGCCAGCCTGCGCCCTGGCGGCGGGCGCGCCTTGCACCGCGTTGATCTGGTGGAGGTTTCAGTCGTGACCTTCCCGATGTTGCCGCAGGCGCGTCTCGCTGCGGCGTTTCCCTCCCCAACCGCTCCCACAGCAAGGAGACTGATGTGACCACTGCGAAAGAAACCAAGATGGCCGCCCCGCAGGGCGAGAACCGGGCCGCCGCGCGCGAGCTGATGGCTGCGTTTGAAGCCTTCCGCGAAGCCAATGACGCCCGCCTGCACGAGATCGAGCACAAGGCCTCCGCCGATATTCTGTTGACGGAGAAGGTCGATCGCATCGACGCCGCCTTGAACAAGGCGCAGGCCACGCTGGAGCGGCTGGCGCTGGCGGCCCGGCGCGCCCCGCTGGGCGATCCCGCCCAGAGCGCGCAGGCGGAGAAACGCAAGGCCGCCTGGCGCACCTATGTGCGGCGAGGCGACGAAAGCGGGCTTGTCCGGCTTGAGGAAAAGGCGCTCTCGGTTGGGACGGACGCGGATGGCGGCTATGTCGCCCCGCCCGAAGTGGACACCACCATCGAGGCCCGTCTGACCCGCGAGAGCGTGTTTCGCCAGATCGCCACGGTTCGCCAGAGCAATGCGTTCAGCTTCAAGAAGCCGATCAGCATCTCGGGCGCAGCGGTGGGCTGGGCGGCCGAGACCGGCGCACGCACCCAGACCAACTCGCCCACGCTGGACCTTCTGGCCTTCCCCGCCGGCGAACTTTACGCCATGCCGGCCGCCACCCAGACCCTTCTGGACGACGCCGCCGCCGACATCGACGAGTGGCTGGCCGCCGAGATCGCCGACGCCTTCGCCGCCCAGGAGAACGCCGCCTTCACCAGCGGCGACGGCATCGCCAAGCCCAAGGGCCTGCTCGCCCACACGCTGGAGCCTGAAGCGACCCAGACCTGGGGCAAGCTTGGCTTCATCACCACCGGGGTCTCGGGCGCTTTCCCCGCCGCCAATCCCGCAGACAAGC
>JBIIUJ010000051.1:0-15792 GCA_044340025.1 Caulobacterales bacterium | reverse complement strand
GGTCCATGGCCAAGGCCCAGTTCGCCGTCCTGTTCGGCGAGCGGTTCATCAGGGCCATGGCGGCGTAATGTTCAACCGCCCGCCCACACACGAAATTACTGACAGTCCCCCCGAGGGAGAAAGGGCGCGCCGCAAACCGCGAAACGACCAAACCAGAAGGGACGATACCATGACGCGCCGCCCACGCCGCACCCTGCTGTGCGCGCTCGCTCTCGGTCTGATCGGCGCAGCCACGCCGCTGGCGGCTGCCGCGCCGGGGGCCTTCCTGCTTGCTCCGGTCAAGACCATGCTTGAGGTCAAGCTCGCCACAGCCACGATCGCGCTGGAGACCACCGCCGAAGGGCTTCTGGTTCGCTTCAGCGCCGCGCGCTGACGAGGCGCACGCCCGTCGTCCCGGCGCTCCGCTGCGGCGGGAGCGGCGAGGGCAGCCTCAGAACCGGGTCTGGAACCGGACCAGCGCTGCATGATCCTGCGCGCCCGCGACGCCATCGGCATCCTGGCGGGAAAGCAGGGCAATCCCAAGCTGGCCGGTCTCGCCCATCGGCCGGGCATAGGCCGCTTCCAGGCGCACTTCCTGCGCCCCGTCGGCGAAGTTGATCCGGCGCTCGGCGAGCACCGGCGCACCGGTTTCGCGATCGGCGCCCACGCCCAGCATCAGGTCCAGCCCGCCGGAGCGGCTGGTGAGCGGGCTTCCCAGCGAAAGATCCAGCCGGTCGCCGGTGGCGAGCGTGTCAGCGGCCGCCAGCGTCAGGGCGTAGCCGAGGCTCCGGACCGCGCGCGCAGACCGCACGAGGCTGAGCCGCGCGCCATCCTGCTGGTCGGTCTGGGCGACCGTGGCGGTGATTGCTGCGGTGACCCGCGGCGTGACGGCGTGCACGGCTTCCAGCTGCAGCGCCGTGGTCACGGACGCCCCGTCGAGACCAAACGCCGCGCTGTTGCGCGCGCCCAGCCGGCCATTGTCCTCACGCACAGAGGAGAGGCCTGCGCGCCAGCCCCAGGCGGCGCCCACATGCGCGATTTCGGCTTCAAGGCTGGCCGTCCGGGCGACCGCTTTCGGGCTCCAGAACAGATCCTGGCGCTGCTCCACGGCGTCCTGAACGCGCGCGCCTAGGGTGAGGAGCAAGGTTTCGCCAGCGGCGCGCCGCATCGCCACGCTGGCGCTGCGGTCTGCAAACAGGGACGCGGCGGAGGCGAAAGCCGCCGCCTTCGGCGTCACGGCGCCGGCCGGCGCAAGCGGCTGACCCAGAAGCGGCGAGGCCAGACCAAGCGCGGCCGCCCAGCCCGAGCCATCGTCATTGAGGGCGCCGAAGCCCCCCGCCGGGGCAAGGCCCGCTTGCGCGAACCGTGGCGCGGCGACAAAGCGCGCAGCGCCCAGACCGGCGGCCGACTGCTCGATCCGTTCGAGACGCGATTGCAGGCTCGCCGCCAGCAGCGACACGCCATCCGGGCGCATATCGGCGCCCATGCGGCCGAAATCATAGCCGAAGTCGCGGTTGAAATCGTCAAACACCGCCCCTTCGAGGGCGCCCGAGCGCGAGGCGGTCATCATGGCCCCGAAGGTCGCCGCGCCAGGCCCGCCGGCAAGCGGAGAGAACGGCGCCGGCCCCTCTGCGCTGATGACGCGCAGCATGCCCACCGGCTGGAGCGCCCGCTCGAGGCTGACAAGGCCGCGGCCGAACACCGGATCAACGCCCGGGTCGCCGAGATCGATGGCGGTCTGGAACAGGATGTCGGCCACATTGCGCGCAGACAGCGACGGCCAGGCCCCCTTCACCACCGCCGCCGCGCCCGCCACGATCGGGGTCGCCATGGAGGTGCCGGTCATGCGGACCATCGTGGTCGCGCTGGTGTTGTAGGCTCCGCGCAGCGACACGCCGGGCGCCACAAGGAAGAAGTCCTTCGCATCGCCCGCCCGATTGGAGAAAGAGGCGATCTGGTTGGAAGCGTCGACCGCCCCCACCGCAATGATCTGGCCATTGGCCCAGCTCTGACTGGCATAGCGCGCGGGCCAGTTCGGATTGTCCTGTCCCTCGTTGCCGGCGCCGATCACCACCAGAAGGCCCGCGCGCGTCGCGCGGCTGAGCGCATTCTGGAGCAGGCCGCTGGGCTCCGAGCCGCCAAGGCTCAGGTTCATCACGAAGGCGCGCTGGCTGGTGGCGTAGTTCACGCCGCGCGCGACCATGTCTGTGGTTGTGGTGGCGCCGTTGAAAACCTGGATCGGCAGGATGCTGGCCGCCGAGGCCACGCCCGCAATGCCAAACCCATTGGCGCGCCCGGCCGCCAGCGACGCCACATGCGTGCCGTGGCCGTTGGTGTCGGTCTGGGCGGTCGGTCCCGCCGTGTTGGTGAAGGCGTTGAAACCCGGCAGCAGCGCGCCTTCGAACTCGACATGGTCTGTGCGCACGCCGGTGTCGATCACGGCAATGGTTACGCCCTGACCCCGACTGGCCAGCGCCAGCGCGGTGAATGCTCCGATGCGCTGGGCGCCGACAGAGGCGTTGATCTCGGACTGTGTGGGCATGGTCGCGGTCTGCGCGTGGACGGCAAAGGGCGCCACCGCGCAGAAAACAGCAATCATTCCAGCGTGCGAGGTCATGTCCATCCCCCAAGGCGTTCGCGGGAGATGTCTTACTCAGCCGGTTTTAAGGCTCCGGCGGCGGAATCCTTCAAGTTTGACGGGCGCGCGCTTTACCTCGGTAACCTTAAGCCGCTATCTCGCGGGCCCATGGACGCAGCGCCGCCGCCCGACTGGCCCGACTGGCCCCTCTACGGCCTTCAGGACGACATCCGGCCGGCCTGGGCGCAGCGGCAGGCCGTTGGCGAGGCGGTCGCGATCGCCACCCTGATCGCCACCGACGGCCCCTCCCCCCGCCCGGCCGGCGCACAGATGCTGATCCCGGCGAATGGCGATTGCGTGGGCTATGTCTCGGGCGGCTGCGTGGAGGCGACCGTGGCCGCCATCGGCCGGGAGGTGCTGGCCTCTGGCGTCCCCAGACGGCTGGTGTTTGGCGCGGGCAGCCCGTTTTTCGACATCCAGCTTGTGTGCGGCACGCGCATTGAAGTGGCGGTGGAACGCGCGCCGGCCGATTGCCCGGCGGTGATCGAGGCCCTGGCGGCCTGGCGTGCGCGCCGGCCGATCGTGTGGGTATCGCGGCTGGACAGGGCCGGGCGGGCGACGGCCCCGGAGGCGCCCGGCGCCGGCAAAGCAGGGGCAAGCCCGGACCGGTCGCGGTTCTGGAAGCGGCTTTCCCCGGCCTGCCGGCTGATCCTTGTGGGCGGCGATCCGGTGGCGCTTGCCTGCGCGCGGCTGGCGGAGGCGCTGGGCCTGGAGGCTGCGCTGATCCGGCCGAAGGGGCCCGACGCGCCGCCGCCCGGTCTGGCCGGGCGCTATCTGACGGCGGGACCGGAAGCGGCGTTGGGCGCCATCGGTCTTGACGCTTGGACCGCGCTGGTCGCGACCACGCACGAGCTGGATCTCGACGCCCGCGCCCTGATCCCGGCCCTGCGGTCGCCGGCGTTCTATGTCGGCGCGCTGGGCAGTCGCCGGCGCGTGGAAATGCGGCGGGAAGGACTGGCGGCGGCCGGCCTTTCGCCGGAACAAATCGGGCGTCTGCATGCCCCAGTCGGGCTGGAGATCGGGGCTGCAACCGCCAACGAGATCGCCCTGTCCATTCTCGCCGGCGTGGTTCAGGCGTGGCGGGCGCGGCCGGCGGGATGAAAATTGCGGGTCTGCTTCTGGCCGCTGGCCGCAGCCAGCGCTTCGGAGCGGACAAGCTGGCCGCCCTGCTGGACGGAGACCCCATCGCGCGGCGCAGCTACCAGGCGCTGGCCGCCTCGGGCGTGGCTGGGCCGCAGGTGGTGACCGGCGATGCGGCGGCGGCGGCGGCTCTGTTCGGGCCGGCGGCGCGGCTTGCGATCAATCCCGCGCCCGAGGAGGGGCTGTCGTCCTCGCTGCGGCTTGGCCTTGCCGCGATCGGGCCGGAGGCCGATGCGATCGTGGTGGCGCTGGCCGATATGCCGCTTGTGCGGCCGGAAACGATTGCGCGTCTGGCCGCCGCGATCCAGCCCGGGGATTATGCCGCTGTGCTGGCGTGGAACGGCCAGTGGGGCAATCCGGTGGCGCTGGGCCGGGCAGCCGTCGCAGACGCGATGCACCTTACAGGCGACCGCGGCGCGCGGGGACTTCTTTTGGCGCGGCAAGCGGCGGTGCGTCTTGTGGCGACACAGGACCGGGGCGTGCTGCACGACATCGACACGCCAGCCGATCTGGCCGCAGCGCTGACCGGACGCGACGCAGGGGGGTGAGCGCCGCGCCCGGCCAGCGGTCTGATCGGGCGGTTTGGGGGGAGACCCGATCAGAAGCGCAAGGAGAGCCGGGCCTGAACCGGGAAGGTCCAGCGCTCGGTTCCGTCATTGATGGAGGCGAGCCCCAGCCCGCCGATCGCGCTATCGTTGCCGTCGGCTTCGCCGATGTAGCGGGCGGCGACGCTGACGCCACCGGTGATGGCGTCACCGAAGGCGACCGCCACGCCGCCTTCCAGCCCGGCGGTCAGCATCGTGGTTTCGTCAAAGAACGGTACGTTGCGCAGCGTGATGCCGCCGGCCGGCGCATCGGGGATCGTGAAGGTCGCATTCACGGAATCCTGCCGGACAAAGCCGGCCCGGGCGCCAACGAACGGACGGATCGCCCCTTCACCGCCGGGATAGAAGCGCGCACCGGCCTCCACCGCGATTGTGGAAAGCTCGCCGAACTGGCCAAACACCGGCAGGGTCGCGTTGAGCGCCGGCACGAAGGCGGAGCCGACCTGGACGCGGCCTTCATCGGCCGTGCTGTAGGATACCGCGCCGACAAGCTCGATCTGATCGCTCAGCCCATAGGCAAGTTCCGCAGTGAGGGCGGGCGGGGCGTCATAGACATCGCCATACTCGCGCGCCTCGATATTCAGGTCAGCGGGAACCGCTGGGAGAGCCGGGTTCAGCGACTGAAGGCTGGCCGCGCGGCCGCGGGCGCCGCCATGCAGATCGCCGCCGCCGAAGGCTTCCACGCCGACCCCGATCGTGCCGGTCAGCCGGCCCTGCTGGGGACCCGCCGCCAGAGACGCCGCCGGAAGCAGCACGGCCAGAGCCGCCCCCGCCATGGAAAGAACCAGTTTCATGCCCATCTCCTTATCCAGAGCCCTCTTTCGATATTGCGTCTTTCATATTGCATAGTTCACATTGTTATGACGCGATATCGACGTCGCAGGGGCGTTGGCGATGGCGCGCGTTCCGGGCTAAGACGATCCCATGAGGGGACGGCCCAAAGGCACGCGCAGCCCGGACTATACCGCCAAGCGCATCGATCTCGCCGAAAAGCTCACCCAGCATGCGCTGGCGGGTGATCTGCGGCGCATGAGCCTGCGCGAGATGACGCTTGTCGCGGGCGTATCGGAGCCGACCCTGCGGCACTATTTTGGTGATCGTGAGGGCGTGGTGCGCGCCGTGATCGAGCAGATCGGCGCCCGTGGCGCGCCATTCTGGGCCTATGTGCGCGAGACAGAGCTGGGGTTTGAGGCGTCGGTGCGCGCCTATCTCGATCTGTCACGCGCCGGGATGGAGCATGGCGGCTTCATCAAGGCGCATGCCTTCGGCGTGATCGAAGGCGTGAGCCATCCCACGCCCGGCCAGGCCTACCGTCGCAGCGTGCTCGACCCGTCCATCGAAGCGCTGGCCAAGCGGCTTGATCAGCATGTGACGCGCGGCGAAATGCGCCCGTGCGACACGCGCGCGGCCGCCGCCTTTCTGTTTGCGCCTCTCTTGTCCATGACGCTGCATCAGCAGTTGCTGGGCGGGGCCGACGACGGCGGGGTGGATATGTCGGCCTATCTGGACGAGTTGGCGCGCGCCTTCGTGCGGGCCTACGCCGCCTGAACGATCAGTCGATCAGGCCGCGGCCGCGCAAGGCCGGCTCCAGGGGGCTTCCAGGCGCGACGCGCACGCGGGTAAGGCCTTCTGCGCCCATCCGGTCCAGCGCCGCCTCGAAGCTCTCGTTGGGCAGAAGGCTGAAGTCCGCATCATAGGAGCCGGTGTCGCGGTCCACCATCACCAGAGGGCGGCCTGTGGAGAGCCATGTGAGCCATCCGGCGTTCAGGGTGCGCGCCTGCGCCTTCAGAAGGCCCACCTCCACCGCGACGCCCGCCGCTTCCAGCCGCCGAACGCCATCGCCCGCCGTGCGGGGATCAGGATCGATCATGGCGATCACCACACGCGCGGGACGCGCGGCAAGCAAAAGCTCGATGCAGGCCGGGCCCCGGGCGCTGAGATGGGCGCAGGGCTCCAGAGTGACAAAGACGTCGGCGCCGCGGGCCCATCCGCCGGCGGCGGCGAGGGCCACCGCCTCGGCGTGCGGCCGGCCGCCCTTCTGCGTCGCGCCTTCGCCGACAACCTTGCCGCCTGCGCGAATGACGCATCCCACCGCTGGATTAGGCGCTGTCCGGCCGAGTTGTCGCTGGGCGAGCAAAAGCGCGCGCGCCATCGCTTCGGTATCGTTCAAGACTCGACCAAGCGATGACCCCGGCATTTTCCTAACGTAAACATTGGATAGAATCGGGTCAATGTCACGGCCTGCTCAAAGCTTGTCGCATCTTGTCACATTGCGGAAATCCCGCCGTCGATCTTTATTTCCGACCCCGTAATGAACTGGCTCTCGTCGGAGGCGAGAAAAACGGCGGCATACGCCACGTCGTCCGGTTCGCCCAGGCGGCCCAGCGGCACCTGCCGGGCCAGCTTGGTATAGGCGTCTTCCTTCCCCAGCGCGCCGGCCAGACCGTCGAGAATTGGGGTCTTGATGAAGGTCGGGTGGATCGAGTTGCAGCGAAAGCCTGGCGCGGTGCGGGCGCAATGCAGCGCGACGGACTTTGACAGGAGCCAGACCCCCGCCTTTGCGGCGTTGTAGGCGGCGTAATTGTGCGCCGCGATCAGCCCGGCGATGGAAGAGATGTTGATGATCGCACCCGGTCCATACGGGCGCATGTAGGCGAGCGCGTGCTTGCAACCCAGAAAGACCGAATCGAGATCGATCTCCATCACGCGCTTCCAGCCTTCGAGCGTTTCGTCTTCCACCGAGCCGAGCGACCCGACCCCCGCATTGTTGACCAGCACGTTCATGCCGCCCATGGCGGCATTGGCCTGCGCCAGGATCGCCACCCACTGGTCTTCCCGGCGCACGTCGTGGGCATAGGCGAAGGCCCGTCCGGGATAGGCGGCGTTGATGCTGTCAGCGACCGCACGCACCCCGGCCTCGTTCACGTCGGTGAGGGCGACCTTGGCGCCTTCGCGCACGAACATGCGCCCGATCGCCTCGCCCAGGCCCTGAGCTGCGCCCGTGATCACCGCCATCTTCCCTGCCAGCCGCCCCATGGCGCCCTCCCCTGAGTTGTCTTCGGCCAATGAGGGGCTTGTCTGGGGCTCGGTCAAGCTGAGCCGCGCCGCGCTTGAAGAGAGCGCGCCGCTCCAGTACCGCCCGTGGTGCGCGCGCCCTCAGCGGCAGGCCGCGTAGAGCGGAGTGCGGCGCCATGCGGGTGCGACAGGCGGCAGTTCTGGCGACGGGTCCGGCGCTGGCGGCCTGCCGGATCGCGATGGCAGACGGCGCCGCCCTTCTCGATCATCTGATCGCGCATCTGCGCCGGCAGGGATTTGACCGGCCCCTGATCGTTCCGGACATGCGCGCGGCCCTGCCTCTGCTGGAAGAGCGCTTCCTCGCCATCGACGCCGATCAGATGCTGGACGCCAACCTGCGCGCACTCGAGCCTGCCCTAACGGCGCCGCTGCTGGGCGTGACTGCGGCCGGCGCAGACGGGAGCTGCGGGCAGAGCGTCTGCCTGATGCGGCGCGAGGCTTTGGCGCGGCTGGACCTGGCGGCCGGCGGCGGGGTGGGCGAGCTTGTTCGGGCGCTGTCGGCGCATGGCGCGCTGGGCCGGGTCGTGTTGTCGGGCGCCACAAGCTCCGGGGTTGAGGCCTCCATCCGGATGCGGCCCGCCGCCTTCTTCGACCGGGACGGCGTGCTGAACCAGGACCGTGGCTACACGCATCGGCCGGAGGATCTGGTCTGGATGCCCGGCGCCCAGGAGGCGGTGCGGGCCGTCAATGACGCCGGTTGGCGCGCCATTGTTGTGACAAACCAGAGCGGCGTGGCGCGCGGGCTCTATGATGAGGCCGCCGTCGCACGGTTTCACGAGGCGATGCAGGACGATCTCGCCGCGACCGGAGCGTTCATCGACGCCTTCTATGTCTGCCCCTTCCACCCAGACGGCGCCGTGCCGGCGTATGCGCGCGAGCATCCCGACCGCAAGCCCCAGCCCGGCATGCTTTTGCGGGCCATGGCCGACCAGCCGATCGATCGGGCGCGCTCGTTTCTGGTCGGAGACCGCGACACCGACCTGAAGGCGGCGGCGGCGGCCGGCGTCCGCGGGCTGCTGTATCAGGGGCAGGACCTGCATGTATTAGTGGCCGGCGCGATGGCCGCGCCGCTGGGCGAAGATTTGCTGTAAGTCCGCGCGCCGCCATCTCGTCTCTTGCGCGGGGATGGCCTAAGGCTTGCAGCGCGCGGGGGCGGCAACAGGGACGATTTCATGCGGAGAGGCATCATTCTCGCGGGCGGGTCCGGCACCCGTTTGCATCCGGCGACGCGGGTGATCAGCAAACAACTGATGCCCGTCTATGACAAGCCGATGATCTATTATCCGCTCTCCACGCTGATGCTGGCGGGAATGCGGGAGATTCTGGTGATCTCGACGCCGCAGGACACGCCCCTGTTCGAGCGTCTGCTGGGCGACGGCTCGGCCTGGGGGCTGGAAATCCAATATGCCGTGCAGCCCAGACCGGAGGGTCTGGCGCAGGCGTTCCACATCGGGGCCGACTTCATCGGCGGCAAGCCGTCCTGTCTGATTCTGGGCGACAACCTGTTCTTCGGCCACGGCATTCCGCAGCTCCTGCGTCAGGCCGATACACGCCCGACCGGCGCCACCGTGTTCGGCTATTATGTGAACGACCCGGAGCGCTATGGCGTGGTCTCGTTCGACGCGTTCGGCAAGGCCGAGACCATCGAGGAAAAGCCGAAGGACCCGAAATCGAACTACGCCGTGACGGGCCTTTATTTCTATGACGAGACGGCCGTCGACGTCGCCCGCGCGATCAGGCCGTCCCCTCGCGGGGAGCTGGAAATCACCGACATGAACCACGTCTATCTCGAACAGGGCGCGTTGAATGTGGAGATCATGGGGCGCGGCTATGCCTGGCTGGATACCGGCACCCATGCCAGCCTGCTCGACGCCAGCCAGTTCGTGCGCGTCATCGAGGAGCGCCAGGGCCTGCGGATCGCTTGCCCTGAAGAGATCGCCTACCGGCAGGGCTTCATCACCGCAGACCAGCTTGAAGCGCTGGCCAAGCCGCAGATGAATTCCGGCTATGGCAAGTATCTGATGAGCGTTCTGTCCTATCGGCCCGCGTCATGAAGGCGACCCCGACCCCGACCCTGCCTGACGTGCTTGTCGTGGAGCCGCAGGTGTTTGGCGATGCGCGCGGTTTCTTCATGGAGACCTATCACGCCGAGAAGTTCGCCGCCCTCGGCCTGCCGACCCGCTGGGTGCAGGACAATCATTCCCGCTCCGCCAAGGGCATCCTGCGCGGTCTGCACTATCAGCTGCAGCAGACGCAGGGAAAACTGGTGCGCTGCGTCGCCGGGGCCATCTTCGACGTGGCGGTGGACCTGCGACGCTCCTCGCCCACGTTCGGTCAATGGGCGGGCGTGACGCTCTCTGCGGAGAACAAGGCGATGCTGTGGGTGCCGGAAGGCTTCGCCCATGGATTCCTCAGCCTCGAGGACGGGACCGAAGTCACCTACAAGTGCACCGATCTGTATCTGCCGGCGGCGGAACGCTCCCTGCTCTGGAATGACCCGGCGATCGGGATCGACTGGCCGGATCTGGGCGCGGCGCCGCTGCTGTCGGCCAAGGACGCCGCCGGCGTGCCGCTCGGCGCCGCCGAGGCTTTTCCATGACCCTGTTTCTCACCGGGGCGAACGGTCAGCTCGGCCGCGCGCTCCAGGCGATTGCGCCGGCGGATACCCGCGTGGTCGCCACCGATCTGCCCGACCTCGACATTACGGACGCCGACGCGGTGGGCGCGGCGATCGCAGCGGCCCGTCCGACGCTGGTGATCAATTGCGCCGCCCATACCGCCGTGGACGCGGCAGAGACGGAAGGGGCGCTGTCGGCCGCCATCAACGCGCGCGCGCCCGGTCTGATCGCGGCGGCGGCGCGGGCCGCAGGCGCGCGGATGATCCATGTCTCGACCGATTTCGTGTTCGATGGCGCCCGTTCGACCCCCTATCCACCGGAGGCCGCGCCCAGCCCGCTCGGCGTCTATGGCCGCACCAAGCGGGACGGGGAACTGGCCGTTCTGGCCGCATATCCCGAAGCGCTGGTGGTGCGGACGGCCTGGGTCTATGCCGCTCAGGGGCGCAATTTCGTGCACACGATGCTGCGTCTGATGCGCGACCGGGGCGCGGTGAGCGTGGTGGCCGACCAGATCGGCACGCCCACCTGGGCGACCACCCTTGCACGCGCCCTGCTGGGGCTTGACGCGGCCGGCGCGACGGGCTTCCACCACGCCACCGACGCTGGCGCAGCAAGCTGGTATGACTTCGCCGTGGCGATCGCGGAAGAGGCGCTGGCGCTGGGGCTTCTGCCAGCCATGCCGGTCATCACCCCGATCCGCACGCAGGACTATCCCACGCCGGCGGCGCGGCCGGCCTACAGCGTGCTCGACAAAACTTCCACCTGGGCGCTTCTCGGCGCGCCCGCCCCTCATTGGCGCGAGAGCCTTCGCGCCATGCTGTCCGAACTGAAGGCGCTTTCCTGATGGCTTCGCTTCTCGTCACCGGCGGCGCCGGCTTCATCGGCGCTAATTTCGTGCGTTATTGGCGCAAGGCCTATCCTGGCGACGGGCTCGTCGTGCTCGATCTGCTGACCTACGCCGGGGTGCGGGAAAACCTCGACGGCGTGGCCGATGTGACCTTCGTGAAGGGCGACATCGCCGATCAGGCTCTGGTCGAGCGGCTGTTGCGGGACTACCACGTCGATACGCTGGTGCATTTCGCCGCCGAAAGCCATGTGGATCGCTCGATCACCGGGCCGGATGCCTTCATCCAGACCAACATCATCGGCACCCACAGCCTTTTGAAGGCCGCGCGCGCGGTCTGGCTTTCGGGCTCGGGCGAGTCGCACCGTTTCCACCATGTCTCGACAGATGAGGTGTATGGCTCGCTGGGGGCGGACGATCCCGCCTTTTCCGAGACCACGCCCTATGCGCCCAACAGCCCCTATTCGGCGAGCAAGGCTGCAAGCGACCATCTGGTGCGGGCCTATCACCATACCTTCGGGCTGGAGGTGACGACCACCAATTGCTCGAACAATTACGGGCCCTATCAGTTCCCGGAAAAGCTGATCCCGCTGTTCCTGATCAACGCGCTCTCGGGCAAGCCGCTGCCGATCTATGGCGACGGGATGAACGTGCGCGACTGGCTTTATGTGGAAGATCACTGCCGGGGCATCGATCTGGCGATCCGCCGCGGCGCGCCGGGGGAGACCTACAACATCGGCGGCGGCGAGGAGGTGCCCAACCTCACCGTGATCGACACGCTCTGCGCCGCAGTTGATCGCGCATTCGCCGCCAACCCGGCGCTGGCCACCCGCTACCCTGAAGCGCCGGCGGCGAAGGGCCAGCCCACCGCCAGCCTCAAGACCTTCGTGAAGGACCGGGCCGGTCACGACCGCCGCTATGCGATTGACGAGACCAAGGCGCGCGCCGAACTGGGCTACAGCGCCGCGTTCAGCTTCGATCAGGCGCTCGGCGCCACCATCGACTGGTATCTCGCCAACGAGACCTGGTGGCGGGCGATCCTCGCGCGGGCCTGACGGGGCGGGCGGGCGTGCGGATCACGGGCGGGCGGTTTCGCGGCCGGGCCCTGGCGGTTCCGCCTGGCGCGGCCACCAGGCCGACGTCAGACCGGGCGCGCCAGGCGATCTTCAACATTCTGGACCATGCCGCCTTCGCCGGCGGGGTGGCGGACCGTCAGGTGCTGGACCTGTTTGCAGGCTCGGGCGCCCTGGGTCTGGAGGCGCTCTCGCGCGGGGCGGCGGGCGCCGTTCTGGTGGAGAGCGATCGCGCCGCGCTGGTCGCGCTCAGAGCCAATGCCGCCCCTTTCGGCCCGGCCGCGCGGGTGCTGGCCGCAGACGCCGCCCGGCTGCCGCGCGCGCCCGGCCCGGCGGCGGACCTGGTCTTTGTTGACCCGCCCTATGGCTCTGGACTGGGCGAGGCGGCGCTGGCCCGCGCCGCAGCGCTGGGCTGGATCGCGGCTGACGCGCTGATCGTGTTCGAGCGCGGCCGGGGCGAGCCGGCACCGCAGGGCCTCATCGTGGCCGACGATCGCGCCTATGGCGCGGCGCGGGTCTGGTTTTGCCGGGCGCCGCCAGCCTGAGCAGCCGGCGGCGCGCCGCTCACCACTTCGCCGTCACGCTCAACGAGAACGAACGCCCGCGCGCATAGGTGTTGTAGTCCGTCCGGCCGAGGCGGGAGACCTGGTATTCCTGGAAGTCCGTCCCGAGCAGGTTTCGGCCCGAAGCGCCAAACGTGAGGAGCGTGCCAAACACCTCGAAATCCTGCCGCAGCACGAGGTCGAGGTTGACGCCGGGCTCATCAAACACGGTGGGCAGCGCGCCAAGACCGCGCTGAGCGATCCGTTCCGACACATAGCCCGCGATCAGCGTGAGCTGGCTCATGTCGGTCTCGTAGCCGAACTGAAGGTTCACGATGTGCTCGGGCGTACCCTGAAGCTCGGAGCCGTCGAGGCCGAATTGCGAAGCCGCCACCCGCCGGAAGTCGATCGGGCTGACCACCGTGGAGCCAGACCCCGCCGTCACTTCCGAAGACGTGTAGGTATAATTGATGTTGAACAGCCAGGTCGGCTCGACGAGGAAGGGCGCCTCGAACGGCATTTCGAACGTGGTGCGGAACTCGACTTCGACCCCGTAAAGGGTCGCCTCGGGCGCGTTGAGGAAGCGTGTGATCGTGGCGCCTGACTGGGCCGGCACGATCACTTCCTCAATCGGGTTTTCGATGGTCTTGTAGAACACCGCCCCCGTCACGAACTGGCCGCGACCGAAGTAATACTCCAGCCGTGCATCGTAGTTCTTGAACTCGCTGTCGGTCAGGAAGGGGTTGCCTTCATAGGTCCGGTCGGTGTCGGGGTCGATGAAGGGCGTGAAGGCCAGTTCCCGGAACTGCGGACGTGCAATCGTCTGGGAATAGCCAAGCCGCAGCTGCAGATCGTCCGCGAAGTTCCACGTGAAGGTGGCGGCCGGCAGAACATAGGACTTGGCGATGTTCACCGGAGCGGTGGGGATTTCGCCGAAGCGATTGCCCGTAACCACGCTCTGCTCGCTGTCCTCGTAGCGCAGGCCGATCGCGGCGCGGATGAAGCTCGTCAGCTCGCCGTCGAGGCCGACATAGGCAGCAGTATTTGTCAGCTCGCCGACATAGGCGTCGTCCTTGCCGGTGGTCTCGTTCAGCACGAAGCGGCGCGGATCGATATTGTCGGGCGAGAACAGGAAGTCGATCCGGGCGCGCAGCACATCGGACGGCGTGGGACCGCGCGGACCGGTGAAGGCGAAGCGCAGGATCTCGAACTCGCGATCGGTCTGGGACGCGACGACGCCGCCCGAAACGACCAGTTCGCGCGCGCCGATCTGGGTGGTGTAGGTGAGGTCCGCCCCGCCGCTCAGAACCTCGTCGGTCAGATCGGAAAAGCGGGTCTCGTTGGGCGTGTTGCCGGCCTGGAAAGAGGCGACGCCATCCACCACCGAATAGACGACCGAGCGCTCGTACGGCGCCTCGCGCGTCGATTGCGCGTAGGAGCCGCGCCACTTCACGTCCAGGTCGCCGAACCGGTGCTCGCCTGCCAGCTGGAGCGAGGCGAGCTGGCGCTCATACCAGGCGGAGCTCTCGCTGCGCAGCGACTGGTTGGCCGGCAGATCGGGGTCGGTCCCGGTGAACACCTGCACGTCCTTGGTGGAAGACCGCACCAGAAAACCGGTCAGCGTCACTTCATTGTCGCCCCAGCCGAGGCTGGCGCTGCCGAAGGCGTTGAGCACGACATCCCACTTGGAGGCGACGTTCACACCGCTCGAATCGATCGCGTCGCCGACGACTTCGGTGCGCTTGGCCTCTCGCGTGCGCTGCTCTGAGGAGTAGCCGCCCGCCGCCACCAGACCCAGCCGGTAGTCGCCGAATTCAAACGTCTGGCCGGCGCTGAACTCGGTCTCGAAATCGGGCTTCAGCTCCGTGCGCTGGATCACTGTCAGCGGCGAGTTCACCAGGCTTTCGCCGATCGTCTCAAGCTCGGCAGGGGTGAAAGCGCCATCCACGATCTTGCGGCCGCGCCCGATCGCGTCGCGCAGCGCGCCCGGACGTTCGCGCAGGCCGTCATCCACGCCGAGCCAGTCGGTCGAGGATCCGCGCACCACAAAGCCTTCCTGCAGCGTGGATTCGGTGTTGAACCCGGTCCCGGCCTTCAGCGTGAAGAAGGGCTGCAGCGGCGTCTTGAGCGTCTTCAGGTCGATGATGCCGCCGCCGAACTCGCCGGGATAGTTCGGCGAGAAGGTCTTCTGCACCGTCGCGCCATCAATGATGTTGGAGGGGAACAGATCGAGCGGCACCTGCCGGCGCAGCGGCTCCGGGCTGGGCAGCGGCGAGCCGTTGAGCAGCGCCGACGAATACCGGTCGCCCAGGCCGCGCACGAACACGAACCGCTCGGAGACGATGGACAGACCCGTGAGCCGCGTCAGCGCCACGGCGGCATTGGCGTCGCCTGTTCGGGCGAGATCCTCGGCGGACAGGAAGCTCGCCACTTCCGAGGTGGTGCGCATCGGCTCGGGGATGAAGCGGCCGCGCACCACGACGGTCTCGGCGCGGGTCGGGGCTGCTGCGGGCGTCGCCGCAGGGGCCGGGGCCGGGGCCGGGGCAGGCTGGGCCTGCGCCATCGCAGCGGCGGGGAGAAGGAGGCTCGCGGCCCCAAGGAGGGCGGCGCGGCGCAGGCGGGGGGCGATCATGGGGTCTGCCTCGTGAAGGTGCCAGGCATGGGAAGAGGCCCCAGCGCGGGAAGCGCCGGGGCCAGAGGCATTAGCAGGAAGAACCAGCCTCGAGGCCGCAGCTCCAGCCGCGCCACCAGGTGTCAGCGGCGTCGCGCACGGCGCCGATCCAGGTGGTGCGGGTGAAGAAGGGGTCGATCGTGGAGGGATCGACCGCGGGCCGGGCCGCCTCCGCCGTGCCGTTCACGAAGGTCGCCACCAGCGTGCTGGCGGTCCCCGTCGAATTGTTGGCGCCAGCCGCCAGCACCGAGGTCGCCACCGCGCCAAGCGAACCCGGGCAGTTGAGCAGCATGGAGTCGAACCGCGGCGCGGGGCTGGTGTTGGCCGCCTCAAGGTTGAGGCAGGTGTTGGACCCCGTGACCACGCCGTTGAGATAGCGGCCCGAAGAACCCGGCGATCCGCCGTTGTTGTTCAGGATGATGCCGGTGAGGCTGCTGCTGCTGTCGTTCACGCGTTGCCCCACGAAGGTGAAGTTCGCCACGATCGGGTTGGTGTTCAGCGTGCCGGGAAGGGCGGCCGCAAGGCGGTTGGAGCTCTCGATCGCCCGGTCCGGACCGCCCGGCAGCGTCAGGGCCTGCACCACGATCCCGAACTGGGCGCGGCCGAT
>JBIIUJ010000193.1:0-4136 GCA_044340025.1 Caulobacterales bacterium | reverse complement strand
GCTTCATTGATTGTTCAATCCAACTCCGCTATGGTCGCGTCATGGATGGTTTTGACCCCAAGGCGGAAACCCGCGTTCGCATCATCGAGGCGGCCTCCAAGCGCTTCATGCACTATGGCTACGCCAAAACCACGATGGCGGAAATCGCGCGCGATCTCTCCATGTCCACTGGCAATCTCTACCGCTTCTTCGAAAGCAAGGTCGATATCGCCGAAGCCATCGCGCGCGAGCATGAGGCCGCCGAAGACGCTGTGATGGACAAGATCTCGAGCGCGCCCCAACCGGCGGTCGAGCGGCTGCGGATCCTGTCTTTCACCCTGCTGCGCGAGACGTTCAAGGTGATGGCCGAGAGCCAGAAGGTCTATGACATCGCCCAAGCCATCTCGCGTGAGCGGCCTTCCTACGCCAATCGGCGGCTGGCGCAGGAACGGGTGTTCCTCGGCCGCATCCTGAAGGATGGCGTAGAGGAAGGCGTGTTCCGGTCCGGGCTTGCGGTGGAGTTCGTGGCCGAGATGATCCAGTGCGCCACGATGAAGTATCGCTATCCCCAGCTCTACTGCTTCCTCACGCTGGAGCAGCTGGAGCGCGAGCTTGACGGCGTGCTGAGCCTGCTGCTGGAAGGCCTGCGCGCGCGCTGATTGCTGGCGCTGCCGGGAAAAGCGATGCGCGTTCTGCTGACGGGCTCTTCGGGGTGGCTTGGCCGCTTTCTCGCGCCCATGCTGCGGCAAGCGGGTCATGCGGTGATCGGGATGGATGTCGCCCCCGGACCGGAGACCCAGGTTCGCGCCAGCGTCGCCGACCGGGCGGCGGTTGACCGCGCCTTCGCAGATCACGTGATAGAGGCCGTCATCCATGCTGGCGGGCTGCACAAGCCCGATATCGCGCGCTTTCCCGCCCAGCGCTTTGTGGATGTGAACGTCACCGGCACGCTCAACCTCCTGGAGGCGGCCTCCAGCGCAGGCCACGACCGGTTCGTCTTTACCTCCACCACGTCTTTGATGATCACCCAGGCGATCCGCGATGAAGCCGCCGAGGCTGCAATCTGGCTGGACGAGACGTTCGGCCCGCTCGCGCCGCGCAACATCTATGGCGTCACCAAGCTGGCCGCCGAACAGCTCTGCCGGTTGTATGCAGAAACGCGCGGTCTGAACGTCGTGGCGCTGCGCACCGGGCGCTTCTTTCCCGAGGAAGACGATACGCTGAAAGGGCTGAGCGGCGAGAATCTGAAAGCCAATGAGTTCCTCAACCGCCGTTTGACCGTCGAGGATGCCGCGCGCGCCCATGTTTGCGCCCTCGACCGCGCGCCCGCCATCGGCTTTGGGGTCTATGTGATCTGCGCGCCGACCCCGTTCGCCCGCGATCACGCCGCCGCGCTCAAGCAGGACGCCGCCAGTCTTGTCGCGCGGCTCTTTCCGGAGGCCCCCGGCCTCTATGCGGCGCGCGGCTGGTCGCTGCCGCGGTCGATCGGGCGCGTTTACGACGCCAGTCAGGCCGAGCATGCGCTGGGGTTCCGCGCCCAGACCGATTTCGCCGCGATCCTGTATGCCTTGCAGCAGGATCAGCCGCCGCCCTTCGCGCACGATCCGGCCTTCGTGTCGCCGGTCCTGACGGCTGGTCGGTGAAAGACGCCGCCGGACGTCGACCGTCCTTGGCGCACCGGCTCCTTGCCTTGAAGGACCACCCGACCATGTCTGTCCGCAGAATGAAGGGTCGCGGGTGAAGCAGGGAACCACTGATTTCCTTCGGGGTCGCACTCTTGTCTCCTGGCCTCGCTTTCTGTGCGGGGCCGGGGCGATGATCGCTTTGGTGTTCGCACTCCTGAACCCGGAGCCCTCCCGGTCGTTGCAATTGCCGTCCCGGCTTCTGTTCTGGACACTTCAGGTCGGCGCGCTTCTGGCCCTCATGCAGATGGCCCAGCTGGCGCTTTCCCGCCTTGCGCCCGCGACGCCCGGCGGCGGCTGGGTTCAGATTGCGGCGGCGGGGCTGGTCGGCGCGGCTGCTTTTGCGCCCGTCGCTGTCGTGCTGGATCGGCTTTTCGGGCTTGCCGCCCTCAGCGATGACGCCGCGCAGGCGCTGGACGCCGCCATCCTTGAAGAGTTCAGCGGGATCGCACCTCCAGCGGTCTTCACCTGGCTGGGGCTGAACGCGCTGAAGACTCTGCCGTTCCAGCCGGCGCCGGGGGAAAGCCGATCCGCCGCGCCTGCCGCCGCTGAAGGCGCTGGGCCGCAGCACGCGCCCGGCAGCGCCCAGACGGCTGAAGCGCCGGTTCTGGCGCCCTTCATGGCGCAGCTGCCGACCCAGCTTGGGCGCGATCTCGTCAGCCTCTCCGCCGAGCTTCATTATCTCCGTGTCGAGACGGCCCGAGGCAACGCGCTGATCCTTTACCCCTTCAGTCGGGCTGTCGCCGAACTGGCGTCCTGCGTGCCGGGCGCGCAGATCCATCGCTCGCACTGGGTTGCCGACGCGCACGTGGCGCACCTCAGGCGCGACGGCGACCAGACCTATTGCCTGCTTGATAATGGAGCGGTTCTTCCGGTCGGACGACGCCGGCGCGCCGAGATCGCCACGCGCTACACAAGCCGCCCGGATCGCCCGGCCCGCACCCAAGACCTCTGAGCCGGACGCCGTTGGTGCATGAGCGCGCGCCGCTCGTGCAGAAGGCCGCGCCGTTGGTGCAATCGCCCTTCGCACTCTGCCCGTCGCTGCTAGCAGATCGCCCCGTCACGCAACGGAGACATGCAATGCGCGCCTATCAGACTTCATTCCTGGCTTTGCTTCTGGCCCTTGGACTGCACGGAGCAGCGAGCGCACAGGACGATGGAGGCTTCTACATCCGGGGCTATGGCGGCCTTTCCACCCTCAACGACACCAATGTGGCGATCGGCAGCACGCGGAGCAAAGGGAAGTTCTCCGGCGGCGCAATCACCGGCGGCGCGTTCGGCTATGATTACGGCGGCCCCTGGCGCGCGGAAGTGGAATACACCTACCGGTCGAGCTCCCTGGACCGGCTCGGCGGCGCCACGACCACAAAGGGCGATTACGCCTCAACCGCCATCATGGTGAATGGGCTCTACAGCTTCAGCCCGATCGGCCAGTTCGAACCCTATATCGGGGCCGGCATCGGCACGACGCGCGAAGTGGACTTCGACGTGAAGGGCGGCGCCAACGCGGGCCAGTATTCCGCAAGCGGCTCCCTGGCCTTTCAGGCGATCGGCGGCGCCGAATTCAAGCTGGGCGAGAAATGGTCGGGCTTCGGCGAGGTCCGGGTCTTCGGCATCGACAGTCCGAGCCTGAAGGGCGCCAACCGGACGCTTCGCGCCGACTACCGGACGGTTGACGTGCTGTTTGGCGTCAGCCGTCGCTTCTGACGACGGCTCGGCTGCGGCGCCCTGTCGGCCCTGCCCCCCCGCGAGGACGGCGCGGAGGCGGGCCGAGGGCGCCGTTTGCGCGGGCGCGCCGCCTCGGCTAGGCGATCAGCCATGAGCCTGAAGGTCCGTGTCATCCCCTGCCTTGATGTGAAGGACGGGCGCGTCGTGAAGGGCGTGCAGTTCGAGGGCCTGCGCGATGCGGGCGATCCGGTCGAGCAGGCCAAGGCCTATGACGCCCAGGGCGCCGACGAGCTGTGCTTTCTCGATATCGCGGCCAGCCACGAAGGGCGCGGCGCGCTGCTCGACGCCGTCCGGCGCACCGCGGACGCCTGCTTCATGCCGCTGACGGTGGGCGGCGGCGTGCGCAGCGTGGAGGACGTGCGCGCGCTCCTGCTGGCCGGCGCCGACAAGGTCTCGATCAACACCGCAGCGGTGAAAGACCCCGATCTGGTGGGCGAGGCGGCGCGCAAGTTCGGCGCCCAGTGCATCGTGGTGGCGATCGACGCCAAGGCCGTGGGCGAGGGCCGCTGGGAGATCTTCACTCATGGCGGGCGCACGCCCACCGGCATCGATGCGCTGGCTTTCGCCGATCTTGTCGTGGCCAAGGGCGCGGGCGAGATTTTGCTCACCTCCATGGATCGCGACGGCACGCGGGCGGGCTATGATCTCGCGCTTGTGCGCGCCGTGAGCGATCGCGTCAGCGTGCCGGTGGTGGCTTCCGGCGGGGTGGGCGCGCTGGAGGATATGGTGGCCGGCGTGACGCAGGGC
>JBIIUJ010000192.1:0-4145 GCA_044340025.1 Caulobacterales bacterium | reverse complement strand
TCTCGCTGGTGGAGACGCTGATCATTCTGCCGGCGCACCTGGCGCATGTGAAACCGCTGAAGCCTGGCCCCGGCTTCCTCGGCACGCTCGCCGGCTGGCAGGTGAAGAGCTCTGAAAGCGTGCTCTGGTTTTCGCGCACGATCTATCAGCCGCTCGTACGGGTCGCCGTAAAGAAGCGCTACACCACGCTCGCCATTTTCGTGGTCGCGCTGGCGCTCTCGATCGCGCTGATGAGCACGGGCCGGATCAAGCAGAGCTTCATGCCCGAGATCGAGGGCGACTTCGTCAACATGTCGATCCAGTTGCCGGCCGGCACGCCTGCCGAGCGCACGCTGGCGATCGCCCAGGAGCTGGAGGAAGGCCGCAAGCGCTTCGAGGAAGCGACCACCGACTACGCCTATTCCCGCACCGAAAACGGAACCGAGATCAAGAGCCGCGGCGCGGTGCTCAACTGGTATACGGTGGTCGAAGAGCGTTCGATCCAGGCCTATATCAATCTCACGCCGCCCGAGAGCCGCGATGCCGGCACCAAGGCGTTGCTCGACGTCATGCGCGAAAGCATGGGCGAGTTTCCCGATGCGGAGAAAGTCACCTACTCGCTGGGCGGCGGCGATGACGGCGCCGCGCTCGATATCGCGCTTTCGGCTCCCAACCCGGCCGAGCTGCGCGTGGCGGTGGAGGAGCTGAAGGCGGAATTGGCTGGCTTTGCGCAGGTCTATTCGGTCTCCGACAGCGAGGACAGCCCGACAGAGGAGCTGCGCCTCACCCTGCGCCCCGGCGCGGAGCAATTGGGCCTTACCCTTGCCGATGTCACCCGTCAGGTGCGTCAGGCCTATTTCGGCGAGGAAGTGCAACGCCTCGCGCGCGAGGGCCAGGATGCGCGCGTCTATGTCCGCTATCCGCGCGATGACCGACGCACGCTCGACAGTCTGGACCAGTTCCGCGTGCGCACCCCTGATGGACGCGAGATCCCGCTGTGGACCATCGCCGACGCGGGCTTCGAGCCGGGGTCCACCTCCATAGACCGGCGTGACCGGATGCGCTCGATCGTGGTCTCGGTCGAGGCCCCGCAGGAAGCGCGCGGCGACATCCAGAAGGCCCTGGAGGCCAATTACTGGCCGACATTCCAGGAACGCCACCCCACCGTCACGCGCCGCGACATCGGTCAGGCGCAGGGCCAGCAGGAATTCTTCGCAGAGTTCACCCGCCTGCTCGCCATCGCCGGTTTCGGCATGTTCTTCCTGCTGGCGGTGGTGTTCCGCTCCTATGTGCAGCCGGCGCTCATCATGAGCGCCCTGCCCTTCGCCTTCGTCGGCGCGGCGGTCGGCCATTTCGTGACTGGATCGAGCTTTGCGCTCTTTTCCTGGCTCGGGCTGGTGGCGGCCGCGGGCGTTGTGGTGAACGACAATGTGGTGCTGCTCGATCGGGCCAATAATCTGCGCGAGGAAGGGCTGGACGCAGAAGAAGGCATCATCCAGGCCGGCGTCAGCCGCTTCCGGCAGATCTTCCTGACCTCGGTCACCGAGTTCGTCGGCACCGCGCCGATGCTGCTGGAAAACTCCGTCAACGCACAATTCCTCAAGCCGATGATCATCAGCCTGGCGTTTGGGGTGCTGCTCTGCATGCCCGTGACCCTGTTCCTCACCCCAGCGCTCTACATGATCGGCAAGGATGTGAAGGCCGGCGTTTCCGGCGGCTGGCGGGCCTGGTGGGCGGCGGTGCGCGGAGAACGGAAGAGGGCGCGGATCGAGCCGGCGGAATGAAGGCCTCCGCCGGCGCGTCAGACAGCGGTCAGGTTCCGATCAATCCGCCGTCGTCCTTCGTGACATAGACGACCGCCGAGCGCGGCCAGCCGCCATCCGGGAAGCTGGAAGGCGGCTTGGTCTGGCGACGCTGGAACCGTGCCTCGCGCCAGTCGAGGCCGGCGACGTCGCTCTCGCCGGGATGCTGGATTGCAGCAAACAGCGTGCGTTCATCGAGACTCATGAGCGGCCCGCAGATTTCGGCTCCGACAGGCCCCACCAGGAAGCGCTTCACCTCCCGCGGGCCGGCGCTCGCGCGCGTCATCAGGATCTGGTCGTTGCAATCGGCGAAAGTGCCGTCAGACCCATCGGTCGTGATCCAGATGTTGCCGCGCCGGTCGAGACAGAAATTGTCCGGATTGGCGAAGCGGTCGCCGGTGAAGGTCGGCAGGCCGTTGACACTCACGTCGGTGAGCACGCGCTGGCCTGCGCGATTGGTCGAGGCGCCGTCGGCGGCCGGGTCGCCAGCAAGAACAAAGATGTCCCAGGCAAACGCCAGAGCGCCGCAGTCGCCGCCCGCTTCATCGAACCGGAGGACATGGCCGGTGACGTTGCGGCGGGCGGCCTCGCTCCCCTCGGGATCGCTCCGGCGCGGATTGCCGGGTGCGCCGGCTGTACCGGTGAGGTTGGCGGTGCAGGCGATAAGCACAGACCCCTGCCCCACCCAGGCCCCGTCACGGACCGCTTCCACATCTTCGGGGCGATCCATCGGCGTGGCGCCCAGCAGACGCGCGGCCTCGCGCGCCCTGACGCAAACATCGCCCAGATCCTTGAACGGCGCGGGGTAGTTTGCTGCCGCAGCCGCCGCATTGGCGGCCTCGAGCGTCAGCGCAACCCAGACGCCAGCGCCATCGGCGGAGAGCTTGGCGGCATAGAGCACGCCCTCGTCCAGGAGGTCCATGTTGGCGGCGCGATTGGCGGGATCGAACCGGCCGGTCGAGACGAATTTATAGACGAACTCATTGGCCTGATCGTCACCGGAATAGACCGCCACGCGCCCGTCGCGCGTGAGCGCCGTCGTGGCGCACTCGCCCTTGCGCCGGCCGAGCGCAGTGCGCTTTTTCGGCGTGGAGGCTGGATCATAGGGGTCGATCTCGACATTCCAGCCATAGAGCGCTCCGCCCGTCGGGTTGCGGGCAAGGTCGTACTGCACTGGCAGCGGCAGCGGGTTGCCCGCGCGCGTCAGCGGATAGCGAAAGGAGCGCGCGTCAGCCGCAAGCGCCGGATCGGCGGCCGCTGAAGCTGCAGCTGCGGGATCTGAATTCATGAAGTATGAATCGAAATTCTCTTCGCTCGTCAGATAGGTGCCCCAAGGCGTGTAGCCGCCCGCGCAATTGGCGAGCGTGCCGCAGGGGATCGTTCCCGCCGGCCCGCCTTCGGCCGCGCGAAAGGCGCCGCCTGCCGCAGCAATCCAGGGGTGGCTTGCCGCCGGGCCGGTGAACGCAACCGGCGTGAAAGGCGTGATGCGGCGGTTCACCCCGGCGCCGGGCCGGGGGTCGGTCACGACCCGCCAGGTCTTTCGCGCCTTGTCCTCCTGAACCGCCATGACGGTGACGCCCATGGAAGCCATCATCGCCTGCGTGCGGTCGGCGTCGAGCATGCGCGGGTCGCCAAGACCGGGCCACATCAGGCTCGGATCGAAATACTCGTGATTGGCGCACATGACGAAGGTCGAGCCTTCGGCCCGCCAGGGGAAACCCCACCGCGCCGGAAAGATGGCCAGCATGTCGTTATTCTGGCCGAAGCGGGCCTCCTGCTCGGCTCGCGTCAGCCGATCGAGATCGAGAGGGCCAGCCCCGTCAAACAACGCGTCGCCCCAGGCGATCAGGGTCCTTGCGCTATAACCGGTCGGCACTGTCACGGCGTCGGCATTGGTGGCGGCGACTGATTTGAAGCTGGCTTCGCCGCCAGCGGCCTGCGGGGTCGCACACCCCGCCAGCGCCAGGCTCCCCAAGCCGGCAGCGCCGCCCAGAACGCCCCGACGTGACAGCCGTTGCGCGATCAGATCCTGAATATGGGGCGTTTCGGTCATGGGGGAATCCTCTTGTGCGCTCGAACGAGGTAGGCATGCGGCCAAGTAATGACGAGCCGGTGACGCAGCGGCGCGCCGTCGCAGTCGCCGCCCCGTCGTCCTCGCGAACGCGAGGACCCGGAGGATCAGGCGCCGGCCCCCCCCTGGGTCCCCGCCTGCGCGGGGACGACCGACCGGGCGGTATTGATGATCGCGCAGGCCCAGCACCTGTCGTTGAGATTGATCTCGCTCGAGCCGCCCTCGATGGAATTGCCCTTGGAGCGGAGCCAGTCGCGGGTCTGCTTCAGGGCCTCGGGCGCAAAGCCCTCGCC
>JBIIUJ010000191.1:0-4147 GCA_044340025.1 Caulobacterales bacterium | reverse complement strand
AACGGCCTGGATCGGCCACCCGCTCAACGCGATCCTGCTCACTTTGTTGCTGCTGACGGCATTTTATCACATGCGCCTGGGTCTCCAGGTCGTGATCGAGGACTATATCCCCGGTCATCTGCCGCGGGCTGCCGCGCTGATCGCCAACACCTTCGTCTGTGCGGTGCTGGCGGCGGCGTCTGTCCTGTCGGTCGCCAAGATTTTTGTGGGAGCCTAAGCGGATGGCCGCGTATTCCTGGGTTGATCATACGTTCGACGTCGTGGTTGTGGGCGCTGGGGGCTCTGGCCTGCGCGCTGCAGTCGGCTGCGCCCAGGCGGGGCTGAAGACGGCGTGCATTTCCAAGGTCTTCCCCACGCGCTCGCACACCGTCGCCGCCCAAGGGGGCATCTCCGCCGCGCTCGGCAACATGGGCGAAGACGACTGGCGCTGGCACATGTTCGACACCGTCAAGGGCTCGGACTGGCTCGGTGATCAGGACGCGATCGAGTATCTCTGCCGCAACGCGCCCGCCGCCGTTTACGAGCTCGAGCACTGGGGCGTGCCCTTCTCGCGCACCGAAGAAGGCAAGATCTACCAGCGCGCCTTTGGCGGCATGACCCGCAACTATGGCGAAGCGCCCGTGCAGCGCACCTGCGCCGCCGCCGACCGGACCGGCCACGCCATCCTGCACACGCTCTATGGCCAATCGCTCAACTACGACGTTGAATTCTTTATCGAATATTTCGCCCTCGACCTCCTGATGGAAGATGGCGTCTGCCGGGGCGTGACGGCCTGGAACCTGGCCGATGGCACGCTCCACCGCTATCGCGCCCAGCGCGTCATCCTCGCCACCGGCGGCTATGGCCGGGCCTATTTCTCCTGCACCAGCGCCCACACCTGCACCGGAGACGGCAACGCCATGGTGCTGCGCGCCGGCCTGCCGCTGCAGGACATGGAGTTCGTGCAGTTCCACCCCACCGGCATCTATGGCGCGGGCTGCCTCATCACCGAGGGCGTGCGCGGCGAGGGCGGCTATCTCACCAATTCGGAGGGCGAGCGCTTCATGGAACGCTATGCCCCCACGGTGAAGGATCTGGCCCCGCGCGACATGGTCGCCCGCGCCATGACGATCGAGATCCGCGAAGGCCGCGGCGTCGGCCCCGGCAAGGACCACATCTTCCTGCACCTCGATCACCTCAGCCCGGACATCATCCACAAGCGCCTGCCCGGCATTTCGGAGAGCGCCAAAGTGTTCGCCGGCGTCGATGTCACGCGGCAACCTATCCCCGTGTTGCCCACCGTGCACTATAACATGGGCGGCATTCCGACGAACTATCACGGCGAGGTGCTGACCAAGGTGGGCGGCGATCCCGATCAGGTCGTGCCCGGCCTTATGGCGGTGGGCGAGGCGGCCTGCGTGTCGGTGCATGGCGCCAACCGGCTCGGCTCCAACTCGCTGATCGATCTGGTGGTGTTTGGTCGCGCGGTCGGCCTGCGCTGCAAGGACACGGTGGAAGCCGGCGCCAAGCAACCCGCGATCAAGCCGGCCGAGGGCGACAGCCACCTCGCGCGGCTCGATCGGTTCCGCAACGCGTCGGGCGGAACCCGGACCGCCGAATTGCGGTTGAAAATGCAAAAGGCGATGCAGGAGACCTGCGCCGTCTACCGCACAGGCGAAGTTCTGGCCGAAGGCGTGGTGCGGATGGCCGACATCCACAAGCAGATGCCCGACATCCAGGTGACAGACCGGACGATGGTGTGGAACTCCGATCTCGTGGAGACGCTGGAGTTCGACAATCTGATCGCGCAGGCGATCGTGACCGTGAACTCGGCCGCCAACCGCACCGAAAGCCGCGGCGCCCATGCGCGCGAGGACTACCCCGACCGAGACGACAAGGCCTGGATGCAGCACACGCTCACCTGGTACGACGACGCCTCAGGCAAGGCCGCCATCGACTACCGCCCCGTGCATTCCTACACGATGAGCAACGACGTCGAGCCGATTCCGCCCAAACTGCGGGTGTATTGATCGCGTTATCCCGGACGGGCCAAAGGCCCGATCCGGGACCTTGCGGAGCTAAATCCTGCCCTGGATCCCGGCTCTGCGCTTCGCTTGGCCGGGATGACAACGGCCCCGTCATCCCGGACGGGCCGCCGATGCTGATGCGCCGCCCTGTCGGAGCGCTTTTGGCGCCTGAAACATGAAAAGTGGTGCCCAGAGCCGGAATCGAACCAGCGACACGCGGATTTTCAATCCGCTGCTCTACCGACTGAGCTATCTGGGCGCTCCGGTCAGACCGCGAGGGTCCGTGTCGGGACGGCGCGTATAGCTTAGGGCTCCCGGCCTGTCCACCGGTCGGCGCCGTCGGGCGCAGCGGGATCGTCCTCTTCCGGCGCGGCTTCGTTCTCCACCGCCGGGATGGCGTAGGAGCCCGAGAGCCAGCGGTGCAGGTCTATGTCGGCGCAGCGTTTGGAGCAGAAGGGGGCGTAGGCTTTGGCGGTCGGCGCGCCGCAGACGGGGCATGTCATCGCAGATGGACCTCCGGCGCCTCGCGCGGGCTGGCTTCCAGATGATAGCGGCCCGCCCGCGCGGCAAGCGCCTTGCGCCAGGCGATGGCGTCGGTTTCCAGCCAGGAAAGCGCGCGCTGAGGCAGGCGCAAGACCGGTTCGCGCCCGCGCGCCCGCTCAAGGGCGACAGCAAGCTGGGCGAGACCCTCCAGCGCAATCGTCTCGTCTGTGGGCGAGCCATCGGGCCGCAGGCAGACCTCGGCGAGGCTGCGACGGCGCCGCTCGCGCGCGAGGTCGAACAGGCCAAACACCGAAACGAGGCCGGTTTCCACCCGGCCGGGCTCCGGCCCCTTCAGCAGGCCCTCCCGCACCAGCCGGGCGAGCGCCTGGGCGTCTGCGCCGCGCGGGCGGCCCACAAAGTCGATCGCGATCAGGCCGGCGAGATCGCGCAGGCGGATCTGGCGGGCGGCTTCGCCGGCGGCGGCGCGGTTGAGTTCGCGGAGAAACTTCGCCCTATCCGACGGGCCGCGCCGGCTGTCGGCGTCGACGTCGATGGCGATCAGCGCCGCCGTGGGCTCGATTGTGAGCAGGCCGCCGCCCGGAATCGGCGCGGTTTCATGCAGACAGACCCCAATTCCATCCGTTATGGCCCCGGTTTCATCCGGTCCTGCCGCCTGCTCCGGCCCGGTCCAGCCAAGGGTGAGCGGCGCGGCGCGAAGCCGGCGCGGGATCGGCCCGGGCTCCGGCGTCTCGTCGAACACCACGAGCCCCGGCCCCTTGTCGCCCACCGCTTCGCGCGCGACGCCGACGACGAGCGCGGTTCCCTCGCTGGGCGGGGGAGGGCCGCCGCCCCGCCACGACAGGAAGCCGTCCGGCCCGGCGCCGAGCGGCACGAACAGCCCGCCCTGCCGAACATCGAAGGCGCCGGCGCGGGCCACGAACACATCGCCCCAGAAGGCGCGGCCAGCGTCGGACCAGCGGCGCAGGCGCAGCTCCGCGATGCGGCCGTCTTCCACCAGCGCGGCGCGGGTTTCGCCGATGCGCTCCTCGATCCAGATCGCCCGGCTCATGGCGCGCCAGCGCGCCAGCCCGCGCCCTCCAGCAGGCAGGCGGTCTCGTAAAGCGGCAGGCCCACCACCCCGGAATAGGAGCCCACAAGCTGCGTCACAAAGGCGCCGGCGGGGCCCTGGATGGCGTAGCCGCCGGCCTTGCCGGCCCAGTCCCCGCTGCCGAGATAGGCGGCGATCTCGCGCGCGCTCAGCTGCTTGAAGGTGAGGCGCGTCTCCACCAGGCGCGTGCGCGTGGTTTCGCCCCGGCGCAGCGCCACGGCGGTAAAGACGCGGTGCCCCCGGCCGGAGAGCAGATCAAGGCAGGCGCGCGCCTGCGCCTCGGTCTCGGTCTTGGGCAGGATGCGGCGGCCCACCGCCACCACCGTATCGGCGGCGAGCACGAGATCGTCCGCCGCCGCCGGGCAGGCGGCCGCCTTGCCGGCGGCAAGCCGCAGTGCAAGGCGCCGCGGCGTCTCGCCGGCGCGTTCGGTCTCGTCGATGTCTGTGGAAACCACGGCGTCGGGCGCGACGCCGATCTGGGCGAGCAGCGCCAGCCGCCGGGGCGAGGCGCTCGCCAGTACCAAGCGTGGGCGAGCGGTCACTTGAACCG
>JBIIUJ010000050.1:0-15874 GCA_044340025.1 Caulobacterales bacterium | reverse complement strand
GATCGCCAGAATGTACCACCAATTGCCGAGCGGGTTCATCGTCCAGGTCGGATCGATGATGCGCGCGGCTTCCTGGGTGAAGCCGAACAGCAGCACGTCGAGCTGACCCGGCGTGATGTTGCCGGCGAAGCCGCCAGAGACCGCCGCCGTCGCCGCCGCAAGCCCCGCCAGCGGATGCCGGCCGGCTGCGGCGTAGATCAGCGGGGCGAGCGGAATGAACACGACATAGGCTGCGTCCGAGGCATGGTGGGAGACCATGCCGATCACCGCGACCATCGGCGTCAGCGCCGCCTGCGGCGCGCCGCGCAAACTCGCCCGGATCAGAGCGGAAAACAGCCCCGCCCGTTCCGCGACCGCCGCGCCGAACATGATCACCAGAACCTGGCCCAGCGGCGCAAAGCCCGAAAGCGTGCGCGGCATCTGCGTCAGCAGGCGATTGATGTTTTCCTCGGTGAACAGACTGGTGGCTGTGAAAGTCAGCACGCCGCCCTCCAGCGTGCCGAATTCGGGCGCCTTGTCGCCTCCGAACCGGATCGAGGCCTGCCAGCCCAGCGCCGCCCCGACCGCCGACAGGATCATCAGCAGCCCGATCAGATAAACGAAGATCATCACCGGCTCGGGCAGCAGATTGCCCAGACGCTCCACGGCGCCGAGAAACCCTCTGGATCGGCGGTCGGCGTCGGGGCTTGGGGTGTCTGTCATGCAGTCTCCGGGCGGCGGCGCGCGACCGTGGGCGGTGCGACGGCCGCCGTCAACCGGCGCGCGGGCCGCCGCCTCACCCTTCCTCCACCGGCTCGGTGAGGAAGTGGCGGCCCTGGCGATCCTCGATATCCACCACCCAGAGGTCGGGGTCGGTGCGGGCGCGCTTGTCGAGATAGGCGTCGGCGGCGGCTTCTTCAGGGGCGAGCTTCAGGCGCAGATAAATCCGCTCGCCCTCGCCGTTGCGGGCGGGGGCGTAGAGGCTGGCCTTGCCGTCCAGGGTTGCGACCTTCACCAGCACCGCGCCGCCGTCGCGATCCCCCCGGCGGCTGAGGAGCGCCATGGCGCCGCCCGCCTGCGCCCGGCGCAACAGGGCCGAGACCCAGATTTCGCTGCGTAGTTCGAATTGCATCTATTCACTTAGAGGCCGCGAAACACGCTCGCGCTAGAGCTTGGCTCATGAGCCGCGCGCTTGCCGCCCCTGCCTTGATGTTGAGCGTCCTGTTTGGGCCGGCGCCCGCGACGGCGGCGGCCGAGCGGCTGTTGATCGACCGGGCAAGCCTGGCTGCAGCCGATGCCCGCTGTGGTCTGCTGGATGGCCCCGCGCGGGCGGCTCTGGCGGCGGGCGTGCTGCAGGCGCGCGGCGCGCTGCTGCGGTCCGGCCGGGAGGACGCCATGGTGCGCCGGGCCGAAGCCGCCGGCGCGCGCGCCGGTGCGGCGCGCCGCTGCGATGATCCCGCGCTTGCTGCAGACGCTGGCCGCGCCATGGCCGCCATCAGCGCCTGGAGCCAGCAGCAGGAGATGCGCTTTCCCGCTTACGGTCCGGGCTGGGCGGCGCGGCGGACCCAGACCTCCGCCTGGCGCGTGATGCAGACAGCTGCCGGCCCGGCGAACGCCACCGTCGGGCTGGTGATGCTGGAAGACGGCCCGGCTTTCGGGTTCGAAGTCGCCAGCGACGCCGCCAGCGCCACCCTGATCGTCCGCGACCGCCAGCTTCTGGGCCCGGACCTCGTGCGCCCCGGGGCGACGCCGCCCGCCAAGGCCACGCGCCGCTTTCTTGCCGCGCTGCGCCGGCCGGCCGCGCCCAAGACCCGGCGCAGCCCGGCCGAAGGCACGCTGTTTGTGTTTCCCGCCGCCGCGCTTTCCACGCTCGGCGCGCTTGATCCGCGCGACGTGGCGCAGGTGGAGATCATCCGCCGCGACGGCTCGCGCAGCCTTTACCGTTTCGATGTCGGCGATCTCGCGGCCGCCCGGACATTTGCGGCCGTCTGAGGCGCAGCCTTGCCCGTTCCGCCCGGCGCGGACCATAAGCGCAGCTCATGAGCGTGTTTGATCTCTCCACGCCCGAAGGCCGCCGCCGGGCCTGGTGGGACTTCATGCTGCGCGATCACGCCTTCCTGCGCGCGCGCTTCCAGAACAAGCGCCAGATCAGCGAGCGGATGTGGGTCTCCAACCAGCCCTCCCCGCGTCAGTTGGCGGATTGGGCTGCGCTGGGCATTCGCACGGTGGTGAACCTGCGCGGCGACACGCCAACAAGCTTCACCGTGCTGGAGAAGGACGCCTGCGCCCGGCTGGGGCTGGATCTTGTGTTCCTGCCCACCGAAAGCCGCGGCGCGCCGAAAGTGGATCGCTTGCTGAACGCGCGCGCCGCCTTCGAGACGATGGCCTATCCCGCTCTGATGCATTGCAAGTCCGGCGCAGACCGGGCGGGTTTCATGGCGGTGTTCTATCTGCACGTGATCGAGGGGCGGCCGCTTGAGCAGGCGCTGGGCCAGCTCTCGCTCGACTATCTGCACGTGAAGGCCGGCAAGACCGGCATCCTAGACGCCTTCTGGGACCAGTGGGCGGCGGCGCAGGCCAAGGGCGGGGACTTCTGGACCTGGCTTCAGACCGACTATGACGAGGCCGCGCTGAAGCGCGATTTCCGCCCCACGGCGGCCGGGCAGTTTCTGGTGGACGTGGTGCTGCGGCGGGAGTGAGCCCGCCCTCTTGCCTCCACCTCGCCCCCGCGTAACTCTTCGCCCATGTCGCCCGTGCTGATAGACCTCGATGCGCCGCCCGCGCTGTGCGGCCCGCTCTATCTCGACGCCGAGGTCCGGCCCAACCGCTCCCTCTCCCAGACCGGGTTTCTGATCGTGATGGGCGTGGTGATCACGGTGAGCTTCCTTGCCGGGCTTTTGTTCCTGTCGCTGGGGGCCTGGCCGGTGATCGGCTTCTTCGGGCTCGACGTGCTGCTCGTCGCCTGGGCCTTCCACGCGAATTACAAGGCCGGCCTGCGCCAGACCGAGCGGGTGCGCGTAACAGGCGATGCGGTGCATGTGGAGCGGCGCTGCGCGCGCGGCGCTGTGCGCCATTTCGGCGTCAGCCCGCACTTCGCCCGGGTGGAGCTTCAGGCCGACGAGGACGGCAAAGGCAGCGTGGATCTCGTGGCCGGCGGCAAGCGGCTGGCGCTCGCCGTCAGCCTTGCGCCGCATGAGCGGCCGGGCTTTGCGCAAGCGCTGCGCGATGCGATCGGGCGCGCGAAAGCCGAACGCCACCTCGCCTGACCCTCGCCAGTCAGGCTCGCCCGTCCAGCCCGGTCATGCGGTCCCAGAAGGCGCGGGCCTTGTCAAAGAAGCCTTCGTGTTCGGGGTGGGCGCCGGCTTCGCAGCCCTCGGCGAACTCCTTCAGCAGCTGCTTCTGCTTGGCTGAGAGATTGCGTGGCGTCTCGACATAAATCTCCACCTGCATGTCGCCGCGCTGGGCCGAGCGCAGCCTGCTCATGCCCTTGCCGCGCAGGCGGAACCGCCGGCCGGTCTGGGCGCCTTCGGGCACGTCGATTTTCACTCGCCCGCCTTCGATCGTGGGCGCCTCGACCGATCCGCCGAGCGCGGCCGCCGTCATGGGCACGGGGATGCGGCAAAACAGGTCTGCGCCGTCACGCTCGAAGATCTCGTGCGGCTGCAGGCTGAGGAAGATGTAGAGATCGCCCTTGGGCCCGCCGCGGCCGCCGGCCTCGCCCTCGCCCGCGACGCGGATGCGCGTGCCATCCTCGACGCCGGCTGGAATATCCACCGAGAGCCGCCGCTCGGCGCGCACCACGCCGCGCCCGCCGCATTTGCGACAGGGGTCCTTGATGATCGTGCCGCGCCCCCCGCAGGTGGGGCAGGTGCGCTCCATCATGAAAAAGCCGTTCTGCACCCGCACACGGCCCGCCCCGCCGCAGGTGGGGCAGGTCTCCGGCTTGGTTCCCGGCGCAGCGCCCGTGCCGTCGCAGGCGTCGCAGGTCTCGCTGGTGGGCACGGCGATCTCGGCGGCCTTGCCGGCGAAGGCTTCCTCCAACGTGATCTCGAGATCATAGCGCAGGTCCGCGCCCCGGGCCGGGCCGCCGCGCCCGCGCCCGCGCCCGCCGCCGAAGATGTCGCCGAACACGTCGCCGAACACGCCTTCGAAGATGTCGTTGATGTCGCCCGGTCCCATGCCGGGGCCGCCGCCGCCCCCGCCGCCAAGGCCAGCCTTGCCGAAACGATCATAGGCGGCGCGCTTCTGATCATCCGACAGGACGGCGTAGGCCTCGTTGATTTCCTTGAATCTCGCTTCCGCCGCTGCATCACCCGGATTGCGATCGGGGTGATGCTGCATGGCGAGCTTGCGGAAAGCGCTCTTCAGCGCCGCCGCATCCGCGTCGCGCGGCACGCCGAGGATGTCGTAGTAATCGCCGCTCATCGATGGAGATCCTGACGCAAAGCGGCCCCGGCCAAGGCCAGGGCCGCCGGAATGGGCGGCGTCTTACTTCTTGCTGTCGTCGACTTCTTCGAATTCGGCGTCGACGACATTGTCGTCGCCCTTGGCGGCGCCCGGCGCGTCATCGCCGGCGCCGGCCTGGCTTTGGGCATACATCACTTCGCCGATCTTCATCGCCGCCTGCATCAGGGCCTGGGTTTTCTGCTGGATGGCGGCTGCATCCTCGCCCGCGACAGCGTCCTTGGCTTCGGCCAGCGCGGTTTCGATGCTGGCCTTGTCGGCGGCGGCGAGCTTGTCGCCATACTCGCCGAGCTGCTTTTCCACCGTATGGATCGAGGCTTCGGCCCCGTTGCGGGCTTCCACCAGCTCGCGGCGCTTCTTGTCGGCTTCCGCATTGGCCTCGGCGTCCTTGATCATCTGCTCGATGTCGGCGTCGGAGAGGCCGCCATTGGCCTGGATGCGGATGGACTGTTCCTTCGCCGTGGCCTTGTCCTTGGCCGAGACCGAGACGATGCCGTTGGCGTCGATGTCGAACGTCACCTCGATCTGCGGCATGCCGCGCGGGGCGGGCGGGATGCCGACGAGATCGAACTGACCCAGAAGCTTGTTGTCGGCGGCCATGTCGCGCTCGCCCTGGAAGACCCGGATCGTCACGGCGGACTGGTTGTCGTCGGCGGTGGAGAAGACCTGGCTCTTCTTGGTCGGGATCGTGGTGTTGCGATCGATCAGGCGGGTGAAGACCCCGCCCAGGGTCTCGATGCCGAGCGACAGGGGCGTCACGTCGAGGAGGAGCACGTCCTTCACGTCGCCCTGCAGCACGCCGGCCTGGATGGCCGCGCCGATGGCGACGACTTCGTCCGGGTTCACGCCCTTGTGCGGCTCCTTGCCGAAGAAGGCCTTCACCGCGTCCTGCACCTTGGGCATGCGGGTCATGCCGCCCACGAGCACGACTTCGTCGATGTCGGCCGCCGTCAGGCCGGCATCCTTCAGCGCGGCCTTGCAGGGCTCGATCGTGCGCGCGACCAGATCATCCACCAGCGCTTCGAGCTTGGCGCGGGTGAGCTTCAGGTTGAGGTGGAGCGGGCCCGTCGCATCCATCGTGATGAAGGGCAGGTTCACCTCATATTGCGCGGTGGTGGAGAGCTCCTTCTTGGCCTTTTCGGCTTCTTCCTTCAGGCGCTGAAGGGCGAGCTTGTCCTTGCGCAGGTCAATGCCCTTCTCCTTCTTGAACTCGTCGGCGAGATAATCGACCACGCGCATGTCGAAGTCTTCCCCGCCGAGGAACGTGTCCCCATTGGTGGACTTCACTTCAAACACGCCGTCGCCGATCTCCAGGACCGAGACGTCGAACGTGCCGCCGCCGAGGTCATAGACCGCGATCGTGCGGTTGCCGCCCTTGTCCATGCCATAGGCGAGGGCTGCGGCCGTCGGCTCGTTGATGATGCGCAGCACTTCAAGGCCGGCGATCTTGCCGGCGTCCTTGGTGGCCTGGCGCTGGGCGTCGTTGAAATAGGCGGGAACGGTGATGACAGCCTTGGTGACCGGCTCGCCCAGATAGGCTTCGGCCGTCTCCTTCATCTTGGTCAGGATCATCGCCGAGACTTCGGAGGGCGAGTAATCCTTGTCGCGGCCCTTCACCCAGGCGTCGCCCGTCGGCCCCTTGGTGATGGCGTAGGGCACAAGGCCGATATCCTTCTTCACCATCGGATCATCGAACGTGCGCCCGATCAGGCGCTTGATCGCAAAGAAGGTCTGCTCCGGGTTTGTCACCGCCTGGCGGCGCGCCGGCATGCCGATCTGGCGCTCGCCATCGGCGGCGAAGGCCACGACAGACGGCGTGGTGCGCGCGCCTTCGGCGTTTTCGATCACCTTGGCGGTCTTGCCGTCCATGATCGCGACGCAGGAATTGGTGGTGCCGAGGTCGATCCCGATGACTTTGCTCATGGCGTTCCTTCTGTCCCCTGTTGGGCGACCGCCCGACGCACCCGCATGACGCGGCGCACGCCCGACGTGAGTGATGACAAACCGGTGAGAAACCGGACTTGGCGCACATATGGGGAGGGCGCCGATGGCCGCAAGGGCGGAAGGGATATTGCCGGGCGCCGGCCGGGGGCGCGCGCGCGCGATCAGGCCTTCGGCCGCGTCTCCAGCCACCTTTTGGTCGCCGCCGCAGCGTCGACATAGGCTTCCTGCAGCTCCACGTTCCAGTAGCGCAGCTCTTCCAGAGCGATGCGCTGGCCCGTTGCGGCGCAGATCACAAAGCGGCCGGGTTTCAGCACGGCGAAATCCGGCGTGTCATAGTGCAGCTCGGCGAGGCCATCGCCAAACACGTCCATTCTGTTCATGTCCGCCTTCTATCGCGCCGGCGCCGGCGACGGAAGCGTCCGGTCTGGCTGCGGCTCAGGCGCGCGGATGGGCGGCGGCGAAGATGGCGGCGAGGCGCCCATCCTGCACCTCGGCATAGCGCTGGGTGGTCGACAGGCTCGCATGGCCAAGCAGCTCCTGGATCGCGCGCAGATCCCCGCCATGGGCGAGCAGGTGGGTGGCGAAGCTGTGGCGCAGGGCGTGCGGCGTGGCGCTGGCCGGCAGGCCAAGGCCCGCCCGCGTGCGCTGCATCAGCGCCTGAACCAGACGGGGGCTCAGCGGCCCGCCCTTCGCGCCGCGAAACAGCGCCCCTGCCGGATCGGGCGGGAAGGGCCGCAGCGCGCGATAACGCTCCACCGCCGCGCGCGCCTGGGCGAGCACCGGAACCAGCCGCATCTTGGCCCCCTTGCCGGTGATGCGCAGCGTGGGCGGCAAGGGCGCGTCGGCGTCGGTGAGGCCCAGCGCTTCGGAAATCCGCAGCCCCAGCCCATAAAGAAGCGTCAGCACAGCCACATCGCGCGCTGCGATCCAGGGCTCTGCGGCGTCCGCGCCGGCAGCCTCCAGCACGGCGAAGGCGTCCGGCTCGGCCAGCGGTCTGGGCGGAGGAGGCTTCAGACGCGGCCCGCGCACCAGGCTCAGGCTCGCGTTGGCCGCCCCATGCCGGCGCTCGAGAAACCGCAGGAAGGAGCGGATGGCGGCCAGCGCGCGCGCGATCGAGCGGTCGCTCAGCGCATCCTCCCCTCGCCGCCGCCGGGCGAGATAGGCGCGCAGGTCGCCGGGCTTCAGCGCGGCGATATCCTCCAGCGCGGGCGCCGCGCCGCGATGCTCGGTCAGGAAAGCCAGAAACGCCCGCACGTCGCGGCCATAGGCCTCCACAGTGCGCGGCGAAAACCGCTTCTCACCGGCGAGCGTGGCGAGCCAGTCGAGCGCGAGATCGGAGAGGGCTGCCATGCGGTCAGAGTGTGCGGGTCAGGGTTAAGGCCGGGTGGATGCGGCTCCCCCCTCCGTCGCCTCTGGCGACACCTCCCCCGCTTGCGGGGGAGGTGTCGCCAGAGGCGACGGAGGGGGCAAGCCACAGCCGCGCAAGAAGCTTGCGTCAGCATGCGGATGCCGGTATTTCATTGCGCGTGATGAGCACCAAGAGCCCCCGCAGCGCATGGATTTCCCCCGCCGGGCTTCGCCTTGGGCGGCTGGCGCTGCGACTTCGCGGCCCCTGGACGCGCACCCGTTAGGCCGCTCCCCGCTGGAGCGCCGACGCGCCCAGGGGTAGAAGCCGCTCAACCGCCTTTCCATCGCGAGACCAGACCATGTCTGCTGCAAAGCCCCATATCCGCATTTTCGACACCACCATGCGCGACGGCGAACAATCGCCCGGCGCCTCCATGAGCCATGAGGAGAAGATCGAACTCGCCCGGCTGCTTGAGGAAATGCGCGTCGACGTGATCGAGGCGGGCTTTCCCATCGCCTCCAACGGCGATTTCGAGGCTGTGCGCGCCATCGCCGAGACCGTGAAGGAGAGCGTGGTCTGCGGCCTCTCGCGCGCCGGCGCCAAGGATATCGAACGCTGCGCGGAGGCCGTGCGCCCGGCGCGCCGGTCGCGCATCCACACCTTCATCTCCACATCGCCCATCCACATGAAGCACAAGCTCCAGATGAGCCAGGAGCAGGTGCTGGATGCGATCCACGCGTCCGTCAGCCTCGCGCGCAATTTCACCGACGATGTGGAATGGTCCGCCGAGGACGCGACGCGCACCGAGCGTGATTTCCTGCGCCGCGCGGTGGAGACCGCCATCAAGGCAGGCGCCACCACGATCAACATCCCCGACACGGTCGGCTACAGCTTCCCGCAGGAATATGGCGCGCTCTTCGCCGATCTGATCGCGAACGTTCCGGGTGCGGACGATGTGATTTTCTCCGCACACTGCCATAATGATCTGGGCCTCGCCGTCGCCAATTCGCTGGCTGCGGTTATGGGCGGCGCGCGCCAGATCGAATGCGCCATCAACGGGCTCGGGGAACGGGCAGGCAATGCGGCGCTGGAAGAGATCGTGATGGCGCTGCGCGTGCGCGGCGACGGCATGGCCTTCACCACCGGGTTGGACGCCCGCCTGCTCACGCGCGCCAGCCGCATGGTCAGCCAGATCACCGGCTTTCCCGTGCAATACAACAAGGCGATCGTGGGCAAGAACGCCTTCGCGCATGAGAGCGGCATCCATCAGGACGGGATGCTGAAGAACGCCCAGACCTACGAGATCATGCTGCCTGAAGATGTGGGGCAGGGCGCGACCAACCTGGTGATGGGCAAGCATTCGGGCCGCCACGCCTTCAAGGAGAAGCTGCGCGAGCTTGGCTATTCCCTCTCCGACAATGCGTTTCAGGATGCGTTCCAGCGCTTCAAGGACCTCGCCGACCGCAAGAAGCACGTCTATGACGACGACATCGCCGCGCTGGTGGACGATGCCGCCAGCCACGTCGCCGATGCGATCAAGGTGACCCGCCTGCGCGTGGTGGCCGGCACAGATGGGCCCCAGACCGCCGAAATCGACCTCGAAATCGACGGCGAGACGAAATGGACCACCGCGCGCGGCAATGGCCCGGTCGATGCGGTCTTCAACGCCATCAGCCAGATCGTTCCGCATACGGCGGAACTCCAGCTCTATCAGGTCCATGCCGTCACCGAAGGCACCGACGCGCAGGCCGAAGTCTCGGTCCGGCTCAAGGAAGACCGCAACATCGCGGTGGCGCGCTCGGCCGACGCCGACACCCTCGTGGCGTCAGCGAAAGCCTATGTCGGCGCGCTCAACCGCCTGATCGCCAAGCGCGGCCGGGGCGAGGACGCACAGGCCGCCGCGCGCTGAGGCCCACGCCCCCTGGCGTGCGCTGGCGCTATTGCAGCCGGCGCACGTGCAGGCCGCGCGCTTCCAGCATCGCCTGCACGCTGTCTGGCCCGGCAAGGTGGCCGGCGCCCACGGCGACGAACACCACGCCAGGCTGGTTCAGGCGGGCAGCGATCCAGGCCGCCCAGCGGGCGTTGCGGTCGGCGAGAAGCACCTTGCCGAGTTCTGGGTGGTCGGCGAGGCTGTCGTTCATCAGGGCGCCCAGACGGTCCGCATCGCCCCGCGTCCAGGCCTCCACCATGGCGGGCATCTCGTCGCGCGCCTGCGCCATGTCGCGGGCGGTGGAGACGAGCATGGCCTCCTGCACCGGATCGGCCAGGTCGGCGAAGAAGCCGATCTGCTCGGCGCCGGTCTCGAAGCCCTCTTTCGCCTTGCCGGCGGCGGCGGCCCGCTCCTGCAGCGCCTTGTCAACGCCCTCGGCCGGATCGAGGCCCAGCGCGCCCAGCATCGTGGTGGCGAGCGTTAGGGAGGCGAGCCAGGGCTGCATCGTCTGGAACGCTTCGGCCGGCAGGCCGCTTGCGGTGATGGCCGCCTCGATCACGAGGCGATCCTCGCCGGAAAAGCGCGCAAGCAGCGGCCGGTCCGGCGCCATGCCGCGCGACAGCACAAGCGCCTGGATCGCCGGGGTTTCGGCTTCCAGCGAGGCGATCTCGCTGCGCAGCGTGCCCGCCCGCTCGAAGGCGCGCGCCACCGGCCCGCCATACCAGTCCACGCCTGGCGGCAGCAGATGGAAAGTGCCGAACAGGTAGATCGTCGTATCGGGATCGGAGACCGACCACAGCGCCGGCCGCGCGGGCGCGGCCGCCTCCGCGTGCGCCGCCTGCGGCGCGCCGATCAGAACAAGCAGCGCCGCCGCCAGAAACCGCATCATGCCCGATTGCCCCTTCGCTCTGTTCTTCGCTCTGGCCGCCGCGCGACGGCCTGGCTGCGCCCGCCTCAGGCCCATGGCGCGAAATATTTGGCGAGCTTGAGCCCCTGGCCCTGATAGGTGGAGCCGGCCTGGCCGTAGAGGCGGTCCGGCGCGGCGGCCAGAGGCTCGTGCAGCAGGCGCGCCACCGGCTGGCCATGCTCCAGCACGAAGGGCACGTCGCGCCCGCGCACCTCCAGCACCGCGCGCGCGCCCGCCCCGCCGGCGGCGGCGTCGCCAAAGCCCGGATCGAAGAAGCCGGCGTAATGGGCGCGGAACTCGCCCAGATCCTCCACCGTCGGCGCCATCTCGGCGGCCTCGGCCGGATCGATCCGCACGCCGGGGCGCGAGGCAAGAATGTAGAACTCGCCCGGATCGAGCACCAGCCGCCCGCCCGGCGCGCGCACCGGCTCCCAGAAGCGCTCCGGCTCATGCGCGCCAATCCCGGAAAGATCGAGCACGGGGGCATGCCGCTTGGCGCGGTAGCCCACGAAGGGGCCGATCTCCGGCGACAGGTCGAGGCGCAGATCCTCGACGCGCGGCGGGGCCGTCTCGCCGCGCTTGAAGCGCATCTGCCCCACACGCGCGCCCGGCCGGGCGCGCAGCGGAAACGTGCGGGGGCTGACCTCGGCATAGAGCGGGCCGGCATAGCCGGCGGGCAGCCGGTCGAAGGTGGTGGCGCCGTCGCCCAGCACGCGGGTGAAGACATCTATCCGACCGGTGGAACTCTTCGGATTGGCGCGCGCGGCCACATCGGGCGGCAGGGCGCAGCGCTCCATCAGGGGGATTAGATAGACCGCCCCGGTCTCCAGAAGCGCGCCGCGCGCGAGATCAAGCGTGTCGAGCAGCAGATCGGGATCGGCCAGCCGGTCTTCCACCCGCACCCCGGCGCCGGGCAGAAAACTCGCCCGAAGCCGGTAGGCGACTGCACCCAACCGCAGGTCCAACGACGCTGGCTGCACCTGAGTGGGCTCAAACGGGACGAAACCGGATACGGCGCCGGCCGCGATCAGGCGCGCGATTTCGGAATCGGGAAGAACGCCGGCGCTCATGGATGCAAATCCTTACACAGGAGCGCCCGCCTCTGGCGAGCCTTTCGTTTGCGCCAGGCCGCCCGCAACCCTGCCCGCCCAAGCGCTCAGAACAGGCTGCCCTGCACCGGCTTGCCGCCGTCCACGGTGGCGCGAGCCTCGCCATCGGCAAAACGCAGCGTCAGCGCAAGGCCCGGCGAGGCGGTGGCCGCGCGCACGACCCGGCCGGTCTTGTCGCGCACGATGGCATAGCCGCGGGCGAGCACGGCGTCCGGGTTCAGGGCCTCCAGCCGGCCCGAGAGCGCCAGGAGGCGGTCGCGGGCGCGCACCGGCGCGCGCACGCCGGCAGCCGCCAGCCGCGCAGCAGTCTGATCAAGCTGGGTTTTCTGGCGATCGAGGGCGGCGCTCTCCTGATCGCGCCGGCGGGCCAGAGCAACCCCGGCCCGGCTCCACAGTTCGCCCAATCGCGCGGCGCGCCGCTCGACATCGGCTCCCAGCATCTCGGCGCGCAGCCGGCCCGCCAGGCGCTGAAAGGCGCTGTCCTTGGCCGCCGCCAGCGCACGAAGCCCTGGCGCAAGCCGTGCATCGGCAAGGTCAAGGCGTTGTTGTTGCGGCGAAAACAATGCTTCTGCGCGCGGCAGCCGGCCCGCTGCGGCCCGCAGGCGCACCCCATCGCCCTCCAGCGTGCGCGCCATCGCCCGGCCGAGCCGGCCCTGCAGCGTGGCGGTCTGGGCCAGAAGCTCGGCGCGCACCGGCACCGCCTTCTCGGCCGCCCCGGTGGGCGTGGGCGCGCGCAGATCGGCGGCGAAATCGATCAGCGTGGTGTCGGTCTCGTGGCCCACCGCCGAGATCAGCGGGATGCGGCTGGCGGCGGCCGCGCGCACCACGATCTCCTCGTTGAAGGCCCACAGATCCTCGATCGAGCCGCCGCCGCGCGCCACGATCAGCACATCGGGCCGGGGGATCGGGCCGCCTTCGGGCAGGGCGTTGAAGCCCGCGATGGCGCGGGCCACCTCGCCGGCGGCGCGCTCGCCCTGCACCAGCGTGGGCCAGAGGATCACATGGCGCGGAAATCGTTCGGAAAGTCGGTGCAGGATGTCGCGGATCACCGCCCCTGTCGGCGAGGTGATGACGCCGACCACCTCGGGCAGATAGGGCAGCGGCCGCTTGCGCTCGGGCGCAAACAGCCCCTCTGCGGCCAGCCGGGCCTTCAGTTTTTCCAGCTGCGCCAGCAGCGCGCCCACGCCGGCCGGCTCCATCCGCTCGGCGATGAGCTGATATTTGGACTGGCCCGGAAAGGTGGAGAGCTTGCCGGAGGCCACGACCTCCAGCCCCTCCTCGGGCCGGAAGGCAAGGCTTGAGGCCACCCCCTTCCACATCACCGAGCCCAGAACGGCGTTCTGGTCCTTGAGGTCGAAATAGACATGGCCGGACTTCGCCACCGTCACGCGCCCCAGCTCGCCGCGCACCCGCACGAAGCCAAATGCGTCTTCGACCGTGCGCTTGAGGGCGTGGGAGAGCTCGGAAACCGAGAATTCGGGCGTATTGCCGGCGGAATCGGGCATGGTCTCAGTCTATTCCGCGCCCAGCCTCGCCGCCACCGCCCATCAGGCCTGCGTCAGGCTGAGGAGGTTGCCGTCGGGGTCCTTGAACCAGACCAGCCGCACCTTGCCGTCCGGCGCGGTCCAGATGCCCTGCTCGTCCTGGCCGAGGCCCTCGTAGCGCTCCATCCGGACGCCGGCCGAAACCAGCCCGTCAACGGCGCCCAAGATATCATTCACCTGCCAGCCGAGCGCAGGGTAGGGGTGGGGTTGGAAGCCTGCGATCTCGGTCAGGCGCAGCGTGCCGCCGGCGATCTGGAACACCGAGCCAAAGCCGTCGAAGCCTGAAAAGGTCAGGCCGATCACGTCGCGATAGAAGGCCTCGGCCCGCAGCCGATCGACGGTCTGGACGAAAGCGACAGTTCCGGCGGTCGGTCCAAGGCCCATGGCGGTCTCCCCTCTGCGCCCGAGGGAGCATGCGCTTGCCCGCCGCCCCGATCCAGCACACGGCGGGATCGCCGGCCGCAGGGCGGCCTACAGGATCGACAGCAGCGCCTCGTTGGGGCGGCTCAGCACGGCCTTGTCGCCATTGATGCCGATCGGGCGCTGGATGATCTTCGGGTTGGCGGCCATGGCGGCGAAAAGCGCGTCGTCGGGTCCGTTGGGGTCGATGCCGGCGGCCTCGGCGTCCTTGGCGCGCAGGAAGGTCTGGGGGTTCACGCCGCCCATCTTGGCTGCGATGTCGCGCAGCTCGGCCTCGCTCAGCCGGTCGGTCATGTATTTGCGCACCGTGACGGCCACGCCTTTGGCCTGAAGCAGCTCCAGACCCTTCTTGGACGAGCCGCAGCCGGGGTTGTGGATCAGGATGTAGCTCACAGGCTGGCCTCCAGGGTTGCAATGGCTTCCGCGACCGCCACGGTCGCGCGCGCCATCTCGAGATGGAGCAGCTCGGTCATTTTTCCATCCACTTTCAGCACGCCCTTGCCGGCGTTCTCCGGGGCCTCAAAGGCGGCGATCACGGCGCGGGCGTGGGCCACCTCGGCCGGATCAGGCGCGAATGCGGCGTTGCAGGCCCCGAGCTGGCTGGGATGGATGAGCGTCTTGCCGTCAAAGCCGAACGCCACGCCTTGCCGGCAGGCGGCCTCGAAGCCGGCCTCATCGGCGATGTCGTTGAAGACGCCATCGATCACCGCAAGCCCATAGGCCCGCGCCGCCGTCACCGAAAGCGACAGCGCAGCGGCGAAAGCCTCCCGGCTGGGCGTGAGCCGCGCGCGGGTTTCCTTGGCGAGGTCGTTGGTTCCCATCACGAAGGCGCACAGCCGCGTTCGGGCGCTCGCCCGCGCGATGTCCTGGATGTTCAGGATCGCGAGCGGGGTCTCCACCATCGCCCAAAGCCCCATGCCCGGCCCGGCGCCGGCGGCTTGCATGGCGGCGTCGGCGGCCTCCACCTCGACGGCGGTGGAGATCTTGGGAAACAGGATGGCGTCGGGCGCGGCCGCTACGGCGGCCTTCACATCATCCTTGCCCCACGGCGTGGTGAGACTGTTGACCCGGATGACCACTTCGCGCGCGCCATAGCCGCGCGCCGCAACGGCGGCGGCCACCGCGAGGCGCGCATCGGGCTTTGCCTCCGGGGCCACGGCGTCCTCCAGATCGAGGATCAGGGCGTCGGCGGCCAAAGTCCTGGCTTTTTCCAGCGCCTTGGCGTTCGCGCCCGGCATGTACAACACGCTGCGCCGCGGCCGATTGCTCGTCATGGTCATCCCCCGAAGTCCAGATCGCGCGGCCCTTAGCGGGGTCGGGCGCGCCGATCTATCACGGAGGTGACATTTTTTGACGGTTTGGTGACGCGTCTGCCTGTGGCGTGGTCGCGCCGGTGGCTGATGGATCGGGGGGCGGCCGCAGCGGGCCGCGGCTTTCGCCATATTCGGCGATGGCTTGCCCGGTGATGGCCGGGTAGCGGGCGCGGATCTCCAGGCTTGTGACGCGCAGCACCGGGCCCTGCGGCGTCTTCACGCCAAGGGTCAGCGCGCAGGAATAGCCCCGCGCCTCCTGCGGGGCACGGCCCGCAGCAGCCGAGAAGCGCAATTCCACCACGCCGTCGAAACCGGTCTGAGTCAGCGGCACGCTCGCTTCGCCCACTCCGATCGCAACGCCGCGGCCGGTCTCGTTGGCCGTGGCCAGGCACGTTACGCGCGCGGTCTCGACATGGGGCGCATCGGCGATCGTGACCGGCACGCGCAGGATGAAGTCAGGCTCCGCTGCAGCGCCGGCGCCCGCAGCGCTCAACCAGACAAGCGCAGCCATCATTGCGGCAACTCTGGGCTTGCGGCGGGCGCAGGCGGCGGGGCGGGCGGCGCGCCGCGCAGACGCACGGGCGCGGTCTCCACCGGCACGGCTCCCGACCAGATCGCGCCTTCGGGCCGGGCGCCCCCGACAAAGCGCAAAGGGGCGGTTGTGACGGCCAGCGGCTCTACAAGCGCTGCAGCCGGGGCGGGACCGCCGCGCAAAACAATGGGGCGCGCGTCCACCAGCAGCGGTCCCGCCAGCGCCAATGCGGCAAGCATCATCCGGGAAACTCCGCGTGCGGGTCGCAGGCGAGATCGCGCTCGACAAAAGCCTTCAGCCGCTCCGTCACGGCCGTGGCGTCGCCCTCCAGACGCGAAACAGGAATGGGCGCGCCAAAGCGCAGCCGGTAGGCTCCGCCATGCT
>JBIIUJ010000190.1:0-4184 GCA_044340025.1 Caulobacterales bacterium | reverse complement strand
GTGTTTTGGAGTTTATAGAGGAAAAGCTCCGGATTCTCCAGTTTGTGCTTTATCTTCTCATTTAGCTTTGCATCACCTGTATTGATCGTGATGTCGCCATTGGCGTTGGCGGTGCGGATGACGCTCGCCAGACTGACCTTTTCGGCAGCAGGCGCTGGCGCGGCGGCGTTCGCGGCTCCTGCAGCCTCCTGCTTGGCAAGGTCGGCCTCGCGCGCCTTCACCTGCGCCTGCGCGCCGGCAAGCGCTGCCTCCACCGCCTTCATGGCTGCCGATGGGGCTCCCTCGGCGCGGGCCTGCGCCAGGTCGGCCTGCGCTTCGCGCAAGCCCTCGCGGGCGTCCGCAACCGCCTGACGCTGATCCTCAAGGCTCGCGGCGCTGGCGGCGGGATTGTTCACCGTCACCACGTTTTCTCCCACCGCGAAGGAGAAGATGACGAACGTCACGAACACCACAAACAGAAACAGCGCCAGCGGCGGCACGTGATCGGCTCGCTTGCCGTCGATGTATTGCCGCGTCAGCGTGCCGGGCCGGAAAAACAGCTTGGGCAGCGTGCGCCAGGTCCGCCCATCCAGATGCAGGACGCCATGCAGGAACTCCTCCCCCGCATGGGCGAGGCTGCGGTGCACATGGGCGGGCTGGCCGCAGACGTGGCAATGCTCGCCGACCAGCTGCGCGCCGCAGTTCAGGCAGGTTTCGCCCGCATGGCTGTGCTTGTGGGCTTTTCGCCCGCGCGTGCGCGGGTTCGGGCCGCCCGGCGCACGCGGGGTTTCGAGGGCGATGTCGGCGATATCCTGCACGCTCATGGGAATGCAGCACGCCGGAACTTCCCGCCCGCGTCAACCGGGGCTTCAGCGGGCCAACCGCCCATCCGACAGCGCAGCGGTCTCGAACCCGAACAGGATGGCGCGATCGGGCGCGGGCGTTGCTTCCGCCACGCCGGGCGCGCCGGCGGTCCGCAGGATATGGGCGATGATCGCCAGCCGCGCGGCCTTCTTGTTGTCGGCGCGCACCACCATCCAGGGCGTGGCCGCGGTGTGGGTGCGCGTCAGCATCGTGTCGCGCGCGGCGGAATAGGCGTCCCAGCGCTTCTGGGCCTCGGCGTCGAGCGGGCTGATCTTCAGCGCCTTCAGCGGATCGCGGCGCCGCTCCTCCAGCCGGGCGGCCTGTTCGGTGCGCGTGATGTCGAGCCAGAGCTTCACGATCACCGCCCCGCTGTCGGCGAGCATGCGTTCAAAGCCCGTCACATCGGCGAGGAAGGCTTCATGCTCCTGCGGGGTGCAAAAGCCCATCACCGGCTCCACCCCGGCGCGATTGTACCAGGAGCGGTTGAACAGCACGATCTCGCCCGCCGCCGGCAGATGCGCCGCATAGCGCTGGAAAAACCACTGGGTGCGTTCGCGATCAGACGGCTTGGGCAAGGCGGCCACCCGCGTGGCGCGGGGGCTGAGATATTCCGTGATGCGCTTGATCGCCCCGTCCTTGCCGGCCGCGTCGCGGCCCTCGAAGACCACAACGAGCTTTGCGCCGGTCTCGATCGCCCATTGCTGCGTGCGCACAAGGCCGAGCTGTAGCTCCGCCAGCGCCTGCTCATAGGCGTCATCCGTCAGTTTTCGGGGCTTGCCATTGGCCATGAAGACGCCTTTCGCGCTGGTGGCGGGCACCAGAGCGCGGCCTCCCTGCGCAGGCAAGGGCGCGCAACCTGTGGATGGCGTGTGCATCACGCCAGGCGGGGGGCGACGCGGCGCAGGGAGTCAGGCATGCTCCCTGGCACGATGGAGCAGACGATGGCCTTTGATGCGCCCCAGACCGCCCACCCCGAGGCGCAGTATCTCGCGCTGCTGGCCGACATCCTCGCCCATGGCGCCCGGCAGGAGGATCGCACCGGCGTGGGCACGCTGTCGGTGTTTGGCCGGCAGATGCGGTTTGATCTGTCGGAGCGCTTTCCCGTGCTCACCACCAAGAAGCTGCATCTGAAAAGCATCATCTACGAGCTGCTGTGGTTCCTGCGCGGCGAGACGAACGTGCGCTGGCTCCAGGAGCGTGGCGTGACCATCTGGGACGAATGGGCCGACGCGGAGGGTGAGTTGGGCCCGGTCTATGGCCGGCAATGGCGGTCCTGGGCGGCGCCGGACGGGCGCTCGATCGACCAGATCGCTCAGCTCCTGAAAAGCCTGAGGGACAATCCCGCCTCGCGCCGCCATATCGTCTCGGCCTGGAACCCGGCAGACGTGGACCGGATGGCCCTGCCGCCGTGCCACTGCCTGTTCCAGTTCCATGTCGCCGATGGCCGGCTCTCCTGCCAGCTCTATCAGCGCTCGGCCGATGTCTTTCTGGGCGTGCCGTTCAACATCGCCAGCTATGCGCTGCTGACCGCGATGATCGCGCAGGTCGTGGGCCTGAAGCCGGGCGACTTCGTGCACACGCTGGGCGACGCGCATCTTTATCTCAACCATGTGGATCAGGCGCACGAACAGCTGACGCGCACGCCAAAGCCCTGGCCGCGCCTGGCGCTCAACCCGGCCGTGACCGACCTCTTCGCCTTCGCCTATGAGGACATAGCGCTGGAGGGGTATGAGGCCTGGCCTGCGATCAAGGCGCCCATCGCGGTCTAGCCGCCGGGCGCCGTTGCGGCTGCCTTGCGCCGCGCCCTGATCTGCCGCCACTCTGGCGCAAACAACGATCAGGGAGGATGGCCGCCATGGGCCGCAGCGCAGCAACACCCGATTTCATCATCATCGGCGCGGGCAGCGCTGGATGCGTGCTCGCCAACCGGCTCTCCGCCGACCCGGCCAATCGCGTGCTGCTCCTGGAGCCGGGCGGCGCCAACGCAAGCCTGCTTGTGCGGATGCCGGCCGGGGTGGGCAATCTGATCAAGGAGAAGGGGCCGTCCAACTGGGGCTTCTGGACCGAGCCGCAAACCCACCTCGATGGGCGCAAGCTCTGGTGGCCGCGCGGGCGCGGGCTCGGCGGCTCCTCCGCCATCAATGGCATGATCTACATCCGCGGCCACGCCGCCGATTACGATCACTGGCGCCAGATGGGGCTGGAGGGCTGGGGCCACGCCGATGTCCTGCCCTATTTCAAGCGCTCCGAGCGGCACGAGCGCGGCGCGAGCGCTCATCACGGCGGCGACGGCCCGCTCTTCGTCAGCGACGGCGGCGACCCCAACCCGCTTTATGCGGCGTTCGTGGAGGCAGGCCGTCAGGCCGGCCACCCCCTGAGCGATGATTTCAACGGCGCCGAGCAGGAAGGCGTGGGGCGCTATCAGCTCACCATCCGCGACGGGGAGCGCTGGTCTGCGGCGCGGGCCTATCTGTCCGAAGAGGTGCGCGCCCGTCCCAATCTGACGATCCGCACCGGCGCGCAGGTCACGCGCCTGCTGATCGAGAAAGGCGCCTGCATCGGCGTGGCGGTGCAGACCGGGCCTGGCCGGCCGGAGGAGCTGATCCACGCAGGACGGGAAGTGCTCTTGTGTGCGGGCGCCGTGCATTCGCCTGCGCTGCTCGAATGGTCTGGCGTTGGCGATCCTGACCGGTTGGCGGCGGCCGGCGTTGCGCCCCGCCACGCCTTGCCGGGCGTGGGCGAAAATCTTCAGGACCACCTCGATGTGATCGTCACCAACGCCTGCTCGCAGGAGATAACCGCTTATTCCCAGCAGAAGGGCCTGAAGAAGCTGCTCGTCGGGCTGGACTATCTCCTGCGCAAGCAAGGCCCCGGGCGCAGCAATTTCCTGGAGGCCGGGGCGTTCCTGAAGTCGCGACCCGAGGTCGCCCACCCGGACCTGCAGCTCCACTTCGTGCTCGCCATCATGGTCGATCACGCCAAGCAGCAGGTCGACCGCGATGGCTATTCCGGCCATGTCTGCCAGCTGCGGCCGCAGAGCCGGGGGAGCGTGCATGTGCGCTCGGCTGATCCGTTCGCCGATCCGGCGATCGATCCGAACTATCTCGCCGAGGCCGAAGACCGCCGCACCCTGCGCGAGGGCCTCAAGATCACGCGCGACATCTTCGCCCAGGCCGCCTTCGATCCGTTCCGCGCTGGCGAACTCGATCCCGGCCCCGGCGTGACGGGCGACGATGCGCTGGATGCCTGGATCCGCGCCAAGGCCGAGACGATCTATCACCCCGTCGGCACGTGCCGCATGGGCCGGGAGAGCGATCCGCTGGCCGTGGTGGATGCGCGCC
>JBIIUJ010000245.1:0-4212 GCA_044340025.1 Caulobacterales bacterium | reverse complement strand
GCACGGACTGCACGAAATCTACAAGCTAGCCCAACGCGGCCCGCTCCGTTGCCGCGAGATACGCTTTCGTTCGCTCCGCAATAGTGAAGCGATCCGCTGTTGGCTGCCGAATGAGCCAGTGAAATCGCTTGCTCGTGTCGGCCATTGCCATGAAGCCGCGTTCGGCATCGCTGGGCAGGTCGAATTCGCCGTGAATTTCGAAAAGCGCGCCCATCAGCGCCGCAACCACGTCCTTTGACACTTTGCGCGCGTGGGTGGTGAGTTCGTCGAGATATAGCGGTATCATCAACGCTCCAGCGGATGAAACGGTCGTCGATCGTCTTTTGCTGGCCATACTCGGTTGAGGCGGCCCGCCCGCGCGAGCAATTCTTCGGCACGAACACGAGACCCGACAGAACCCGCCTATCGTCCACACGCTGATCTACAAGAAGACGGGCAACCTGCGTGCCTGCCAGCTGCTCCTTGGACACGGGAAACTAGAGAGCACGGTCCGCTATCTCGGCATCGAGGTGGACGACGCGCTGGAAATCTCCGAGCAGATTGAGTTGTGATCACGAAGGGCGGGTCGGCTGGAATCCGTCCCACATCCGTGCTTCCAGAGGGTGCCCGCCCCCTTGCATTACAGCGATGAGGAGGCGGGGGGCTCCGCGCGCCCATCGTCTTGGCCATGCTGCTAAGGGCATAACGCTTAGCTTCAAGCCTCCGACGCGCCGGGGCGGTCGCCGGTCTGGAAGGTGATCACGAACCGGGCGCCGGCGCTCGAAGGCTCCAGCCGGAAATCCCCGCCCATGCGGCGCATGGCCGTCGCGCAGATCGACAAGCCCAGACCGCTGCCCGATCGAACATCATGGGAGCCTCGGGCAAAGCGAGCCCAGCGCGCCGAAGCGACGGAAGGCGGAAGCCCGGGCCCGGTGTCTTGGAAAATGATCGTCCCGTTTTCAGTGACCCTGACCATCACCTGGACGCCGACGGGCGTATGCTTGCGGACGTTTTCGAGCAGGTTGCGGAGCACCAGCGAAATGAGGCCCGGTTCCCCAAGGACGACGACCGGGCGAGCGAGACCTTCCGCCTCGACGCCCCAACCCTCCGTCATCAGCCGGGGAGCCGCCTCCAGCAGCACCTCCGCGACCGTTTCCGCCAGGTCGAGGGGCTTCAGATCGAACGCCGCTCCACCATCAAGGCGGGCGACATGCAAGAGCTGTTCGAGAAGCCGCGCCATCGCATCGACGTCGCGCAGGACGGCCGCCCGGTCCGCGCCCGCAGGCAGGGCTTCGAGCCGGAGACGAAGATCGGCGAGCGGCGTCCTCAACTCGTGTGCGGCGTGGATGGAGAAGTCGCGCTGGGCGGCGGCGCCGGCTTCGATGCCATCAAGAGCGGTGTTCACCGCTGCTACCAGAGGCTGAACCTCCGCCGGCGCGGGCGCGCCGTCGAGACGCTCGCGTCCCAACGTCTCGAAGGTGATGTTCCGGGCCTGCAGAGCGACCCGTCTCAGGCCGAGCAGGCTGGCGCGAACCACAGCCACGGCTGTAAACACATTCGCCAGAAGCAGTAAGGCTGCCGCCCAGCCGATTTCCCGGAGAACCTCGGCGAAGAAGGTCGCGGCCAACGCTTCAACATCCGACCGTGAGCGCCCCAGGCGCAGCCAGACGCCCGCCTCTGGCACGTAAAGCTCACCGATCAGCAGCGGGCCTGAACCGTCCAGCGCCAGCCCGCTCGACAAGACAGGCGCCGAGGTCCGGGGGCCGGGCCGACCGGCCGGAGCCTTGGCGGCCGAACGGTCAAGAACCCGACCATCTGCATCGGCGATGGCGAAGCCGTAGACGGGCTGCAGGCCCGTCAGAAGGCCTGTGTAGGGTGGGTCCAGGTCTGTCGGTCCCTCCGCAGGTCGCTTGAAAACGACGGAGCCATCGGCGTCGCGTTGGACCAGCCCGGCCCACTCCTCGACCTGGGAGGAGAGCCCGCGTTCCTCGATCGCAAACTGTCCGCGCGAGAACTCCATGCTGAGCATCATGCCGGCCGCGATCAGGGTCAGGGTGGAGATCGCCGCGACAGCGACAGCCAGCCTGACATCGAGGCGGTAAGGCCGGCTCATTCCGGGACCTCCACCAAGAGGTACCCAAGACCGCGCAGTGCCTTCAGTTCGACCTTCGCGCCCGCCGCGGCGAGCTTCTTGCGCAGGCGATGGATCAACGTTTCGACGGCGTTGTCCGACCAGTCCTGATGGAGGGCGTAGAGATGCTCGCCCATGCGCCGTTTGGGCGTGATCCGGTCCCCCGCCCTCAGCAATCGTTCGAGGGCGCTGTGCTCCTGCGCGGTGAGCCGGACCGGTCGGCCTGCCACGCTCAGGGACGTGTTCGCGGTACTGTAGATCAAATTGCCGAGTCTGAACTCGGGCGCGGACGGGTCGCCAGTGCGCCGGCTCAAGGCCCGCAGCCGCGCCAGCAGCTCATCGGTCGCGAACGGCTTGACGAGGTAGTCATCAGCTCCCGCGTCCAAGCCGGCTACGCGGTCGGCGATTTCATCGCGCGCGGTCAACATGAGCGTCGGCGTCGACATCCCTGCAGTCCGGATCGACTTGACCAGTGCGCGCCCGTCGCCGTCCTCCAGCATCACGTCGATGATAGCCAGATCATAGACAGCGAGAGACCAGGCCGCTCGGGCGTCAGCCACGGAAGGGAAGATATCCACGGCGTGCCCCGCCGCGGCCAGACGGCGCGCCAGCGCGTCGGCCAGCGGGCGATCGTCCTCTGCAAGAAGGATACGCATACTGCTTTCTCCACGGGCCCGTCCCGGTTGGTCAATGCGAATTCCGGCCCCGGCGAAACGCGCTGTCGCGCACCGCCGCGGGGCGAGCCGGTCGCGGGCGCCCTGCAAGCCTCGTGCAAGCGCGGATGACTAGCAGCGGGGGCGATGACCCCTGTCCCTGTCTTGTCGACGCTTCCCGTCCCCCGCCGGTCCTCGACTGGCTCACCGGACCGCTTGTTCACCCTTCTTGTCCTGGCCATCGGGGCCGTCAGCCTGCTCTTCTACGCCTTCCCGGGCGTAGACGTGGCGGTCAGCCGATGGTTCTACGACACGGTCGACGGCTTCGTTCTGGCCGATAGCCCGCCGCTGCGCACGCTGCGTGCCAGCTCCACCTGGGTCATGGCCGGCGTCCTCCTTCTGGCGCTTCTGCGACTCGTGTGCTCTGCCTTGGGCAGGCGTCTTACCGGGAAGGGCGCACGACAGTCGGTGTGGCTGATCTCGGGTCTCGCCATTGGGCCTGGTCTGCTGGTGAACGGCGTCCTGAAAGCCCACTGGGGCCGGCCGCGCCCGGTGGCAACGGACGTGTTCGGGGGCGAGGCTCCGTTCCAGACAGTGTGGGTGGTCAGCGACTGGTGCGATCGCAACTGCTCCTTCGTCAGCGGCGAAGCCGCCGCAGCCGCCTGGCTCGTCGCGGCGGCCCTGATCGCCCCCCGTCCGATCCGAACGGCCGCCACGGCGCTCGCGGCGCTCTACGCGACGGCTCTCTCGATCAACCGCATCGCCTTTGGAGGCCATTACCTGTCGGATGTCCTGCTCGCCTGGCTTCTCAGCGGTCTCGTCTTTCTGCTCCTGCATCGGCTCATCGTCACTCGCCCCGCGGGCGGGGCCGGCCCATCAGCCCCCCCGCAGCTGGCCGGGAGAGATCGGCCTTGACCCTATGTGCTCCGACCGCCCCGAAACGCCTCAGCCTGCTCGCCGGCGAGCTATGTGCGGAGCTCCCCGCGCTGGCCATTGCACGCGAGCCGGCCTGCGCTCCAACGGCGCCTTCGAAGCGCCTGACGATCGTCGTTCCGACCCTCAATGAGCGCCGTAACGTCACGCCCTTGCTCAGGAAGCTCGGTGTGGCGCTGGAGGGTCTCTCGTGGCGCGTGATCTTCGTCGACGACAACTCCCGCGACGGTACGGCGCGGCTGGTTCGAAGACATGCTGCCTACCGGCCAAACATTCACTGCATCCAGCGGATAGGTCGAAGGGGGTTGTCTGGGGCCGTAGTCGAGGGCGTGCTGGCCAGCCCGGACCACTTTGTGGCCGTCATCGATGGCGACCTGCAGCACGACGAGCGGCTGATACCCGCCATGTTGGTCCGTCTTCAGGTCGAGGAAGCCGATGTGGTGATCGCCAGCCGCTTCCTCGACGCCGAGGCCTCCGCCAAGGGCCTGAGCCCAGTCCGGCTGGCGGGCAGCCGGA
>JBIIUJ010000189.1:0-4214 GCA_044340025.1 Caulobacterales bacterium | reverse complement strand
TGGCTCTTCGCTTGCGCGAGGATGACGGCGGGGACGTCAGCCCCCCTTGCCCGACGCCTTATTCTTGTTCATGCTCTGTTCCATGACGGCAGTGCTCACCCGGCCGGAAATCACCAGCCTTGTCGCCCAAGGGGCGGGCCGGCTTTTGCGCGCCCTGGGCTATAGCGCTCTGGGGGAGGTGCGACTGCGCACGGGGCGGCGCGTGGATCTTCTCGCGCTCGGGCCGAAGGGCGAGATCGTGATCGTCGAGGTGAAGTCGGGGGTGGAGGATTTCCGCGCCGACGCCAAATGGCCGAGCTATGCGCCCTTCTGCGACGGGCTGTTCTTTGCGGTGGGCGAGAGCTTTCCGCAGGCCATGCTGCCCGAAGCGGTTGGCGTGATGGTGGCCGATCAGTTCGGCGGCGCCATCGTGCGCGAAGCGCCGCGCACGCCGCTGGCGCCATCCCGGCGCAAGGCGATGACGCTGGGCTTCGCAAGGCTCGCCGCCGCGCGGCTTTCTGGCGCATCGGGCGGCGAGGATTGGGCGCTCGGCTGACATCACCCTGTCGCATACCGCAGATTACAGAACGGACATGCGCCGTCTGATCACCGCCCTCGCCCTCCTCGCCCTCCCCGCTTGCGCCAGCGCTCCGACGCGGGAGGCTGCCCTTTCGCCGATTTCGGCGGCCACATGGGCCTTTCCCCAGGCCCCTGCCGGCCCGCCGCTGCCGACAGGCAGGATCAGCCGCATCGCGCTCACTTCCTGTTCCAACGAGGAGCGGGCCCAGCCGGCTTTGGACGCTGTCCGCGCGACCGCGCCCGACCTCGTGATCATGGCCGGCGACAACGTCTATGGCTCCTGGTCGCCGGAAGACCCGCTCCTGTCGGAGCTGCGCTATTCCTATTTCCGCCAGCTGCGTCAGCCGCAGTTCGTCAGCCTCGTCTCCTCGGTTCCGGTTCTTCCGATCTGGGACGATCATGACTTCGGCAAGAACGACGCAGGCGGGGATTTCACGGGCAAACAGGTCGCCCAGGGCATGTTCACCCGCTTCTGGCGCATCCCGGCCGATGATCCGCGCGCCCAGCGCGACGGGCTCTACACCAGCCGGATGTTTGGCGAGGGTGAAGAGCGCGTCCAGATCATCGTGCTCGACACCCGCTTTTTCCGATCCCCGCTCGCCACCCTGCCCGAGACCGGCGAGGCGCGGCCGTTCGGTCGGTATACGGAGAGCCCTGATCCGACCGCCACCGTTCTGGGCGCCGCGCAGTGGGCCTGGCTGGAAGGCGAATTGCGCAAGCCGGCGCGCCTGCGCCTGATCGTCTCGTCCTACCAGGTCGTGGTGGACGGCCACAATTTCGAACGCTGGGGCAATTTTCCGGCCGAGCGCGAGCGCCTGTTCCGGCTGATAGGCGAGACAGGGGCCAAGGGCGTGATTTTCCTTTCCGGCGACCGGCATCTGGGCGCAATCTATCGCCGCGACGGGGCGGCGCCCTATCCGCTGCTCGAGCTGACGGGCAGCGCGATCAACATGCCGACGCCCCTGCGCGAAGGGCGCCCGGAGGAGCCGGGGCCGCAGCGGCTGGTCGATCCGGTCCGGGACGAAAACTTCGGCTTCATGCAGATTGATTGGGCCGCCCGCACGCTTGCGCTTGAAGTGCGCGATGCGAAGGGCGCTGTCGCGCGCCGGCACGCCATCAGCTTTGGGGAGATCGGCGCAGACTGAGCCGCGCTCAGCCGCCGCGCGCCGGAGGCACAGCAAGGCGCGCCTGAGCCGTCAGGCCGCCTTGATCGACCTGCGGGCACGCGCGAAATCGCGCCAGATCGCGTGTGAGGCAGATGCGGACCTCGCCGAGATTGCGCCGCCGGCCTTCCACGGCGATCGCATCGGCGCCGAGGCCCGGATTGGCGTCGCGGAACGCCCGCTCCACCTCCCCCGCCGTGACCGTGCGCCAGCCCTGCGGGCTCACAAAGGCCATCGGGATCGTCACCGTCGCCCGCGCAGCGCGCACCGTCGCGAAATAGGCTGGCGCCGTCAGGCCCGAGCAGGCGCCGTGACGCTCCCATTGCTTCCAGACGAGATCCCGATCGGGCATCACCGCCAGCATCGACCGCACGGTCTGCGAATCCGGGCCGCGCTCCCGGGTCGGACACAAGCGCGGATAGCCGCGTTCATATTGCGGCCAGAGCCCATGCACGATGAAGCCGAAAGGGCGCGAACCGGTGCATTGCAGCGCGTCGCGGGCCCGATTGTCCGGATCGGCGCAATGGGTCGGCGACCACGAAAGCGCCAGCACATAGAAGTCAAACCGCCCGGGCGGAGCGCCGCGCGCTTCCTGCCCCAGAGCTGGCCCAGCCAGCATCAGCCAGAAGGCGAGGATCATGCGCATCAAGCGTGGACTCGGCTGCCCTTGCCCCTTCGTCAAGCCGCGAGCCTGCGCTAGATAGCCGCCCATGTGGACGATGCAGGGCTCAAAGCGCTTCGTGATGCCGACCGAACGGACGGCGCTTTCTTCCATTCTGATCATCATCGGGCTCGCCGTCCTGATCAGCGCGGGCATGGGCCCGGCGAGCGATCTGGCTTTCCGGGCCGGCGGTCCGCTGCAACGCGCGCCGGGAGAATTCGCGGGCACGACCGCAGCCCACCCCCTGATCCCCTACAAGCGGCTGCCGATGTATGGCTTCCGCGACGAGACGGGCGTGATGCGCATCGCCCATGGCACGCGCGAACGCAATGACGAGCGCTTCCCCGCTGCCGCCACGGTCTATTTCCGGCCCGGCGATCCCAGCCACGCCCGCGCCATGGGTCAGTATGCCGATCTGTGGCCGGCGCTGGTGATCGCGATGCTGTTTGTGGGCGCGGGCGTGCGGTTGCGGTTGCGCAGACCCAACGCCGAGACCGCGCCTGCGGCGTGAACTATCGCCACGCATTCCATGCCGGCAACTTCGCCGACGTTCTGAAGCACGCAATCCTGCTTGCCTGCCTGAAGCACCTCGCCGCCAAGCCGGCGGCGTTCCGCGTCATCGACGCCCACGCGGGGGTGGGGCTGTATGATCTGACAAGTCCCGAGGCGCTGCGCAGCCCCGAGTGGCGCTACGGGATCGGCCGGCTCTGGGAGACGGCAGGCCTGCCGCCGCTGCTGGCTGACTACCGCGCCGCGGTGGCGCGCGCCAACCCGGACGGCGCGCTGCGGCATTATCCCGGCTCGCCGGAACTGATCGCCGGCGCGCTGCGGCCCGGCGACCGGGCGATCTTGTGCGAATTGCATCCCGCTGACGCCCAGACGGTTCGCGCCCGCTATGCCGGCGCCCACGGCGTGAAGATTGAGGAGCGCGATGGCTGGGGCGCAGCGCGCGCCTTCCTGCCCCCGCCGGAGCGGCGCGGGCTTCTGGTGCTCGACCCCCCGTTTGAAAAGCCGGATGATCACGACCAGCTCCTGGCGAGCCTTGCCGATGCGCGCGACCGCTTCGAGACCGGTTCGGTCCTGCTATGGCGTCCGATCAAGGACGCCCGCGCGGAAGCCGACTACCTTCAGCGTTTGGCCGCCACCGGCGCGCGCGTGCTTGATGCGACGCTGCGCGTGGCGAGCCCGCAACCGCGCGGCCTCGTGGCGACGGGGGTGTCTGTGGTCAATCCGCCCTGGACCCTGGAGCCCGCCCTGCGCGAGGCCTTGCCGCTGCTGGAACGCCTGCTGGCCCGCGACTCTGGGTCTCATGGCCGTGTGGCCCGCCTCTGCGGGGAATGGTGAGGCGTGCGGCTTGCACAAGAGCCCCCTTTCCTAGATAAGGGGGAAGCGGCAATCGGATTTCGGCGACAAACCTTCGCATGAGCGCGAACCTTGACTTTTCCCGGATCACAGAGCGCCTCTTCGCCCCCCCTTTTATCGGCGCAAGCCCCGGGAAGTAGAGACAGGTAATGCGTTTCGACGACGACGATCCAGAAGACCTCAGCGACCGCAAGGATCGCAACAAAGACAAGCGGGAACGCAGCGCAGGTTCCCCCTTTGACGCCCCGCCCGAATTCGGCGCGCCTCCGGGCGGCGACAGCGGCTTCCGGTCGCCCTACGGCCGGCCGCGTGGACCCCGCCCCGAGGGCGGCGGCCCCGGCGGTGGCGGCGGCGGCTTTGGCGATCGCCCGCCCCGGCGTGATTTCGGCGGCGGCGGCGGCGGTGGCTTTGGCGATCGCCCGCCCCGGCGTGATTTCAGCGATGGCCCGCGCGAGCCGCGCGAAACCATC
>JBIIUJ010000188.1:0-4246 GCA_044340025.1 Caulobacterales bacterium | reverse complement strand
GAGCCCTGGACGATGGTGGCCTTCTGGCTCCTGATGAGCCTGCCCGCCCACCTCTACGACATCTGGCGCAAGCGGGCCTAGCGCACCCCCTCTGTCGGCTCCCCCTCACGCGGGGGAGGGGCGGGCATCAAGCGAGCGGGGAGGAAAGGCTTGGCTCTTTGGCTGCGTCTTCGTCTTCCGCTCCGTCCCGCCTGCCGATCCCGGCGAGGACGAGACCGCGCCCTTCGCGAAGTCCGGCGTGGTGAGATAGGCGCCATCCCCGGCGGCGCTGCGGCGCCGGCCGCGTTTGCGCCCCCTTCTCCGCGCCGCTAAACCTCCCCGCGAGGGGGCTTGCGCGATGAGCAGCGTGACGATCGAGGATATCCGCACGGCGGCGGATCGGCTGCGCGGGCACGTGGAGCGCACGCCCTTGCGCCTGTCGCGCACGCTCTCGGAGATCACGGGCGCGCAGGTCTATGTGAAGTTCGAGAACCTGCAGTTCACCGCGGCCTACAAGGAGCGCGGCGCCCTGAACAAGCTGATGACGCTGAACGAAGAGCAGCGCGCGCGCGGCGTGATCGCCGCCTCCGCCGGCAATCATGCCCAGGGCCTCGCCTACCACGGCCAGCGGCTCGGCGTGCCGGTCGTGATCGTCATGCCCAAGGCGACCCCCTTCGTGAAGGTGGAACACACCCGCAGCCATGGCGCAGAGGTGCTGCTGGAGGGCGACACCTACGACGACGCCAACGCCTTCGCCCATCGCCTGATGAACGAGCGGGGGCTGACGTTCGTCCACCCGTTCAACGACGCCGACGTGATCGCCGGCCAGGGCACGATCGCGCTGGAAATGCTGGAGGACGAGCCCGACCTTGAACTCCTGCCGATCCAGATCGGCGGAGCGGGGCTGATCGCGGGCTGCTCGATCGCCGCCAAAGCGATCCGGCCCGACATCCGCATCATCGGCGTGGAGGCGGCGATGTATCCCTCCTTCACCGCCAAGATGCGCGGCATGAATGCGGTCTCCGGCGGGCAGACCATCGCGGAAGGCATTGCGGTCAAGCAGGTGGGCGATCTGGGCTACAGCCTTGCGCGGCCGCTGCTGGAGGAGGTTCTCCTCGTTGAGGAGCCCTATTTCGAGCGGGCGATCGCGCTCTACTGCAATGTGGAGAAGACGGTGGCCGAAGGCGCTGGCGCAGCCTCCCTGGCTGCGCTGCTGGCCTATCCGGAGCGGTTTCGCGGCCGCAAGGTGGGCGTGATCATCTGCGGCGGCAACATCGACACGCGGCTTCTGGCCAGCGTGCTCACGCGCGAACTGGTGCGCGCCCAGCGGCTCGTCAGCCTCAAGATCATCGGCGATGACCGGCCGGGCCTGCTTGCCAATGTCTCGCGCATCATAGGCGATCTGGGAGGCAATATCGTGGAAGTCGCCCACAACCGTCTGGCGCTCGACGTGCCGGCCAAGGGCGCGGAGTTCGACATCATGATCGAAACGCGCGACGCGCTGCACACGGCGGAAATCACCCGCGCGCTCGGCGCGGCCGGCTATCCGCCGCGCTGAAAGGGAACCAGGCCATGACCACGCTCTGGATCGGCGACAAGAATTATTCCTCCTGGTCGATGCGCCCGTGGCTCGCGCTGCGCTGGGCGGGCATTGCGTTCGAGGAGCGGGCGATCGTGCTGGGGCCGCGCTTTGGCCGGCCCAATCCGGAGATCCTGGCCGTCAGCCCCTCCGGCAGGGTGCCGGCGCTGACGCTGAGGGAGGGCGCGCAGGTGTGGGATTCGCTCGCCATCTGCGAATGGGCGTCCGAGACCGCACCCGAAGCGGGCCTCTGGCCGCAAGACGGCATCGCACGCGCGATCGCACGGGCCGCGACTGCGGAGATGCATGCCGGCTTTGCCGCGCTGCGCCAGACCTATCCCATGAATCTCCGCCGAAAGGCGACGCCGCCGCGCGCAGATGCAAGCGCAGCCGCCGCCGACATCGCCCGGATCGAGGCGCTGTGGAGCGACCTGCGGACCCGCTTCGGCGCGGGCGGGCCCTATCTGTTCGGCGCGCGCCCGGGCATTGTGGATGCGTTCTTCACCCCTGTGGCGACGCGGTTCCGGTCCTATGGCGTTGCGCTTGGCGGCGTGGCGCAGACCTATGCGGAGGCGCTGCTGGCAAACCCGGACTTCCAGACCTGGGATGCGGCCGCCCATGCCGAAACGACAGTAATCGCCGAAACCGACGCCGTCTGAGCCCCGCTGAAGGAGCCTCCGCCATGATCCGCGCCCTTGCCGCCTCCGCCCTTCTTGCCCTTGCCGCCTGCGCCCAGGAGCCCGCCTCCGTGACCGATCGCTTTCCCGCAAAGACCGCCGAGGAGGCCGCCGCCGAGGGCCGCGCCTTCCTGGAGAAGAACAAGACCGCCGAAGGCGTTCAGGTGACCGCATCGGGCCTGCAATACCGGGTGATCAAGGCAGGCCCCGCCGAGGGCCAGCGCCCGAGCGCGGCCAGCATTGTTCAGGTGCATTACGAGGGCAAGCTGCTCGACGGCACGGTCTTTGACAGCTCCTATCAGAGCGGCCAGCCCGCCGTGTTTCCCGTGGGCCGGTTGATCCCCGCCTGGGTGGAAGCGCTGCAACTGATGCGCCCGGGCGATGTCTGGGAAATCTGGGCTCCGTCGGAACTGGCCTATGGGCCGCAAGGCGCAGGCGGAGCGATTCCCCCGAATGCAACGCTCTATTTCAGGATGGAGCTTCTGGCGGTCCAGAGCTGAGGCCCGCCGCCGACCCGAAGGCTAGAACCGGAAGGCGGATTCAAACCGGACGCCCGGCCCCTCGGACGTCGGGTCCTGCTTTTCCTGCTCGCGCGGGGCGGAGGGCAGGTTCACTGCGCCGCCCACCCGCACGCGCGGGCTGAGTTGGTAATAGGCGCCGGCGGAAACCTTGGAATTGTCCGGGCTCGCGGGGCCGCGATTGGCCTGCTGCGGTGTGATGCCGAGCGATACGCCCCAGCGCGACCGGGCCGAAAGCGGCACCGACACCAGATTCTCCGAGCGGGGAACCCAGCGCGTGGCGCTGCTGGCGGTTTCGGACCCGAAGGTGAAACGCTCATACCAGGGGGCGGCGCTTTGCTGGGGGGCCTGCTCGCCAGCGGCGCGCGGCTGTGCGAGAGCGGCGGTCGCCACCGCCGCACCACAGACCGCCAAGAGCAAGACGCGAAGAGCCACGCCGGTCACCCCGAAACACTGCGGAACCTTAGGGCCGATGTGTGACGTCTCCAACACATAAAGATCATGAACGCGGCCTTAACGTTTACCCCGTTGCAGCGCAGCAACAGACAGGCTTACCGACAGCCCGGGTCTTTCGGCCCGGATGGCCCATGCTATAGAGCGAGTCCGCCGCCGCTGGGCGGCATCTGGCCGGGGCAGGCCGTTCGAGGAGCCCTGAGGAGCGTTCATGATGCGAATTCTGACCGGCGCCATGGTCGTTTCGGCCGCTCTCGCCCTCTCGGCGTGCAGTTCTGGCCCCTTTGGCCGCAATGACGCGCAGCCGCGCGCGCAGGCGCAATCGTCTGGCGGCGGGGGGCTGTTCGGCGGCCGGTCGCGGCCCGATGAGTCCGGCATCGGCGTCAACAGCTTCCTGTGGCGCGCCACGCTCGACACGCTGAACTTCATGCCGCTGGTCTCGGCTGATCCGTTCGGCGGCATCATCATCACCGACTGGCATTCCCAGGAAGGCCGGCCGGGCGAGCGCTTCAAGGCCACCGTCTATATCCTCGACACGCGCCTGCGCGCCGATGGCATCAAAGTCGCGCTGTTCCGCCAGCTGCGCAACGCCAATGGCGAATGGCAGGACGCCAGCGTCGATCCAGACACCGGCGTCCAGCTGGAGAACGCCATCCTGACCCGCGCGCGTCAGCTTCGCCTCGCCACGATCGAGGGCGGCCGCAGCTGAACGGGAGGGGCTGATGGCCCGCTACAATCACCGCGAGGTCGAGCCGCGCTGGCGCGCCGCCTGGGACGCCGCAGGCCTCGCCCGCGCGCAAGGCCCCGGCTCGGGCAAGCAGAAGTGCTATGTGCTGGAGATGTTCCCCTATCCCTCGGGGCGCATCCACATGGGCCATGTGCGCAATTACTCGATGGGCGACGTGATCGCGCGGTTCAAGCGCGCGCAGGGGTTCGACGTCCTGCACCCCATGGGCTGGGATGCGTTCGGCCTGCCGGCCGAGAACGCCGCCTTCGAGCGTGGGGCCCACCCCCAGACCTGGACGCTCGCCAATATCGAG
>JBIIUJ010000049.1:0-16268 GCA_044340025.1 Caulobacterales bacterium | reverse complement strand
CTTATTGCTACAGAGCAGCCTCGGGCTCTTGAGGCTATTCGTATAAAGATTATGCAAATCGGCATGGAAGCAGCAAAGAATGGCGCTTTAAGAAATTCTCGTTTGTTTTTGACATATCAAGCGGCGCTTGAAAGCGGACTAGAGGTTTATGGAAAAACTTTGCTCTTTCGAGTTAGGGAGTACGAACCAGCCCATGCACCCTTTAAGTATAACGAGTTAAGTGAATTGGTCGCATCAATCGACGCCGTTTTTGAAGAATCTCAAGAGATATACAATGAATTGATTGAGCGGAAGAAGCCTTTCGGCGACCCCACTTTACCTTTTGATCATGCGCACTGCGAGTTGATCGTTCAGGGCGCAAAAAATGAAATAAATGCATTTCAATCAGAGTTTAAGTCTAAGACTAGTTTCTTTCGGCGTCTAAGTTATGAGATTGCACAAAACATCGTTCTTAGAATTGTGACCATTGCATTTAGTGCTGTTGTGCTGATGGCATTAGCCTGGTTTGAAATTGACCGTATCCCTGAATTTTTCGGTCTATCGAAGTGACCGACGCCCCCTGTCTGACCGCTTTCGAGGGGCGCAGGCGGCGGAGGGGAAGGCGAGGACGCTCTTGCCGCCATCAGATATGCGCGCGCCTGCTTGCAGCCGCCGTGCTTGGGCTTAAGCCGGGGCGATGACAGCGCCCAGACCAGACGTGACCGTGATCGGCGCCGGCGTCGCCGGTCTTTGGGCCGCGCTTGCGCTGGCGCGGCGCGGGATCAGGCCCCGCCTTGTGGACCGCTTCGGCCCGCCCGGACCGCATGGCTGTTCCTGGTGGGCGGGCGGCATGCTGGCGCCCCTGTGCGAGGGCGAGACGGCCGAAGAGCCGATCATCCGCCATGGCGCGCGCGCCGCGGCTGCTTGGGCGAGCGTGACGGAGGTGGTCCACAAAGGCTCGCTCGTGATCACGCTCGCGCGCGACAGGGTGGAGCTCGACCGCTTCGCCCAGCGCACCACGGGTCATGTTCGGCTCGATGCGGCGTCGCTTGCAGCGCTGGAGCCGGATGCGGCCGCCACGGGCCGCGCAGGCCTCTTTTTCGAAGGCGAAGCCCATCTTGATCCGCGCCGGGCGCTTGGCGATCTCGTCGCCGCTCTGGCCGGTCTGGGCGTCGGGATCGAGCGGGCTGAAGTCGATCCCGAAGCGATCGACGGGCCGGTGCTCGACTGCCGGGGCCTCAGCGCGCGTGACGCTCTGCCTGGCTTGCGGGGCGTGCGCGGCGAGATGGCGGTGCTGCATGTGCCCGATGTGGCGCTCGCCCGGCCGGTGCGCCTGCTGCATCCGCGCCATCCGCTCTACATCGTGCCGCGCGGCGCGGGGGTCTACATGCTGGGCGCCACCCAGATCGAGACCGACGCCGCTGGTCCCGCCCGCGTCCGCTCGGTGCTGGAGTTGCTCTCGGCCGCCTTCGCGCTCAACCCTGCCTTTGGCGAGGCGCAAATTCTGGAAACCGGCGCCGACCTGCGCCCCGCCTTTCGCGACAATGTTCCCCGGCTTGTCAAACACGGCCGGAGGCTCCACCTGAACGGCCTGTTCCGGCACGGCTATCTGATGGCGCCCGCCCTGGCCGACCAGGCGGCCGACTATCTCGAGACCGGCGCAGAAGGAGACCTTTTCAGTGCGCATTGAGGTGAATGGCGAAGCGCGCGAGGTCGCAGCCCACACGTTGGGGGCCGCGCTCGATGAGCTTGGCTGGGCCGGCGCCAAGGTCGCGACCGCCCTCAACGGCGCCTTCGTGCCCGCCGCCGCCCGCGACGCCCAGGTCCTCGCCCCCGGCGACCGGCTGGAAGTCGTGGGTCCGATGCAGGGCGGATGAGCATGCGCGATTTCTATGGCGTTCGGCTCGCCACGCCCCTCATGCTGGGCACGGCGCTCTATCCCTCACCGGCGGTGATGGAGGAGGCGTTTCGCGCGTCCGGGGCGAGCGTCGCCACAGTGTCTCTGCGGCGCGAGACCGGCGGCGGCGGCGCCTTTTGGTCGCTGATCAAGGCGCTGGGCGTGCATGTGCTGCCCAACACCGCCGGCTGCCACAGCGCGCGCGAAGCCATCACCACCGCCCGGATGGCGCGCGAGCTGTTCGAGACGAACTGGATCAAGCTGGAGGTGATCGGCCATGCCGATACGCTCCAGCCTGACCCTTTCGGTCTGCTGGAGGCCGCCGAAGTGCTGTGCGCCGATGGGTTTGAAGTATTCCCCTACACGACCGACGATCAGGTGCTGGCCCGGAGGCTGGTGGAGGCGGGCTGCAAGGTTTTGATGCCCTGGGCCGCGCCGATCGGCTCCGGCATGGGGGTCAACAATCCCTTCGCGCTGAAAAGCCTGCGCGCCGCCTTTCCCGATGTCCCGCTTGTGGTGGATGCCGGTCTCGGCCTGCCGAGCCACGCCTGCACGGTGATGGAACTGGGCTATGACGCGGTCTTGCTCAACACGGCGGTGGCGAAGGCCGACGACCCCGTCGCCATGGCGCGGGCCTTTGCGCTCGCGGTGGAGGCAGGCGCTGCGGCGGCCGCGGCCGGGCCGATGCCGGTGCGTGACATGGCCGCCCCCTCCACCCCCGTGATCGGTCAGGCATGGCTATGAGCCTTGCGCGCTTCTACCCCATCTTCGACAGCCCTGACTGGATTGCGCGGGCGGTTGGGCTGGGCGTCCGGCTGGTCCAGCTGCGGATCAAGGACCAGCCCGAGGAGGCTGTTCGCGCGGCGGTGCGCGCGGCGCTGGCGGTCTGCAGGGCCCATGGCGCGGCTCTCGTGGTCAATGATTACTGGCGCGTCGCGATCGAGGAGGGGGCCCCCTTCGTGCATCTCGGCCAGGAAGACCTCGACGTCGCTGATCGCGCGGCGATCGCCCGGGCCGGGGTGAAGCTGGGACTGTCCACCCACGACGACGCCGAGCTGGAGCGCGCGCTCGCGGCCGAGCCGGACTATGTCGCGCTGGGGCCCATTTTCCCCACCATCCTCAAAGCCATGAAATGGCGCGAGCAGGGGATCGAGAAGATCACGACCTGGAAGGCGCGCGTGGGCGCCATTCCGCTGTGCGCCATCGGCGGCATGCGCGTCGAGACCGCGCCCGACGCCTTCGCCGCCGGGGCCGATCTCGTATCAGCTGTGACCGACATCACCCTCCATCCAGACCCAGACGCGCGCATCCGCGCCTGGCTGGAGGCGTGCGGATGACCCGCTACGCCCGCCAGATCGTGCTGCCGCAGGTGGGCGAGGCGGGCCAGGCCCGGCTTGGCGCGGCGCATGCGCTGATCGTGGGGGCGGGCGGGCTCGGCGCGCCGGTGATCCAGTATCTGGCCGGCGCCGGCGTCGGCCGGCTGACGATCGTGGACGGCGACCGGGTGGAGGAGACCAACCTGCACCGCCAGCCGCTCTACCGGTCCGATCAGGCGGGCGCGCCCAAGGCGCAGGCCGCAGCCGCCGCGGCGCGCGCGCTCAACCCCGAGGTCACGTCCGTGGCTCTGGCATGCTGGCTCGACGGCGCAAACGCCGCCGGGCTCGTGGCGCAAGCCGACGTGGTGCTGGATTGCGCCGACACCTTCGCTGTCTCCCTGACGCTGTCTGACGAATGCCGGGTGCAGGGCAAGCCTCTTGTCTCGGCCTCTGCGTTGGGGCTGTCGGGCTATGTCGGCGGTTTTTGCGCAGGGGCGCCCAGTCTGCGCGCCGTTTTCCCGGACCTGCCGGACCGGGCGGCAAGCTGCGCCACGGCGGGCGTGCTGGGGCCGGTGGTGGGCGTGGTCGGGTCGATCCAGGCTCAGATGGCGCTGGCGCTTCTGCTGGGTCTTGCGCCGAGCCCGCTCGGCCGACTGGTGACGCTCGATGCGGGCGCCTGGCGCTTCGGCGGCTTTAGCTTTGCCGGCGCGGCTGAGCCTGACGCCCGCTCAGCGCCCGGGTTCACGGGGTTGAGCGCGCTTGGCCCCGACGATCTGGTGGTGGATCTGCGCACCGAATGTCTGGAGCCCGTATGCCCGGATGCGATTCAGCTGGCGTTGTCCGAGATCGACGGCTTCATGCCGCCCGCTGACCGGCGCGTGATTTTCGCCTGCCGCACAGGCCTGAGGGCGCATCATGCAGGGGTGGCGCTGGCCAAGCGCTGGGATGGGCGGATCGCGTTGCTGGCGACGCCCTGAAGGCTGATGCGCAGCGCGGGCGACCAATCTCTGGTCTGGCCGCCCGGCCGCGCAGCAGGGGCTTACATGCCGAACTGCTTTTTCATCGCATCGGCCATTTCCTGGATCGCCTTGGCCGAAATCTCGTGCTTGGCGCGGCTCTTCCAGTATTTGGCGAGCTTCGGGGTGGCCGCGAAGGGCTTTTTCACGCCGAACATCGGCAGCATCTTGTCCACGAAGAACAGGTGCGGCGTCAGCGAGCAATCCGCGGTGGTGAACTTGGCGCCGGCCGCGTGCTTCTTGCCGGACATGAAGCTCTCGATATGGCCAAGCGCCTTCGCCGTATCGGCCAGCGCCGCCTTGATGACGGCCTGATCGCGGGTCGCGGGGTCGAACTGGGTGAAGAGTTTTCCGACCGCACCCATGAGATAGAGGTCCGCCATGCGCGAGATCAGGCGGGCTGTGGCCTTGTCTTCAGGCTTGGAGCCGCGCAGGGCGGGCTTCTTGAAGCGATCTTCGAGGTATTCCACGATCACTTCGGATTCGGGGAGGTTGAAGCCTTCGTCCGTCTTGAGGCACGGGACCTTCCCGATCGGATTGATGGCGAGATACTCATCGCTCTTCATCCCGCCCGGGGGCGCGATCTGCTCCAGCGTGAGGCCCTTGGCGGCAGCCTGCATTTTCACGCGTTGCACGAAGGGGCTGAGGTCTGACCCGTAGAGTTTCATAGGCGTTTCTCCGCAATTGCGTCTTCCCCCGCCTTGAGGCGGCGAGTCGGTTCTGATCTCAAGCCCGTCGCGCCGTTAGGCAAGGCCGATAATCGCCACCGAGCAAACATTCTGGCTGGGAGCGCCGCCCAGATTGTGCGTGAGGCCCAGGCTTGGGGCCTTGAGCTGGCGTGCGCCGGCCCGCCCCTGCAGCTGGAGATACATCTCATACAGCATCCTGAGGCCCGAGGCTCCGATGGGATGGCCGAAGCACTTCAAACCGCCGTCGATCTGGCACGGCACGCCGCCGTCTGCGTCGTAGAAGCCGTCCAGCACGTCGCGCCAGCCATGCCCCTCGGGGGATATGAACAGGTCTTCCATGGTGACGAGTTCGGTGACGGAGAAGCAATCATGCACCTCCATCATCGAGATCTGCTCGCGCGGGCGCTCCACGCCGGCTTCGCGATAGGCTTTGGCCGCTGCGATCCGGGCGGTGTGGAAATAGGAACCGTCCCAGGAATTATGCTGGCTTTCCAGTCCGTTGGAGACCGACAGCTGCATCGCCTTGACGGTGACGAGGTCCTGCTTGCCCAGAGCGCGCGCGATCTCCGGCGTCGTCACCACGGCGGCCGCCGCCCCGTCCGAGACGCCGCAGCAGTCAAACAGGCCCAAAGGCTCTGCGATCATGGGCGCGCCGATCACCTGCTCTTCGGTCACCACATTGCGCAGATGCGCCTTGGGGTTCTTGGCGCCGTTGGCGTGGCTCTTGACGGAGACACGCGCAATGGCGCGCTTGAGATCCTCTTTCGAGACACCGTGCTTGGCGCGATAGGCGCTGGCGAGTTGGGCGAAATTGCCAGGCGCTGAGCCGTTAGGCTGGATCTGCGGCAGGAAGGTGCCGTTATTGCCCACCGGCAGGCCGCCATAGCCGGTGTCCTTCAGCTTCTCCACGCCGATCGCCAGAGCGATATCGGCCGCACCCGCCGCAACCGCATAAACCGCGCCGCGAAAGGCCTCCGAGCCGGACGCGCACATGTTTTCAACCCGCGTCACCGCGATATTGGGCAGGCGCAGCGCCACGCTCGCGGGCGTGGCGGAGCGACCCGTTCCAATGTCCTGATTGTGGGTGGAAAACCAGGCGGCCTCGAGCTGGTTCGCCTCGATCCCGGCGTCGGCCATCGCCTCCAGATAGGCCTCGACCATCAGCTCTTCCGGGCCGCAGTCCCAGCGCTCGCCGAACTTCGAACAGCCCATGCCGATGATGGCGACCTTGTCGCGAATGCCGCTGGCCATGCCTACGCCCTCCCTGATCCTTTTGCCTGTCAGTGTGGCGCGCAGGGGAGGGGGCGGCAAGGGGCGCAAGGGCTCGCGCCCCGGCGGTGCGATCAGGCGGCGGCCTGGGAGCCAGACGCCTCGCGGCCCGTGACCGACAGGATTGTCTGGACCAGGAGACGCGGATCGATCGGCTTGGCGATGAACGCGTCTGCGCCCGCCTCCATGAAGGTGGCGCGGTGATGTTCCATGGCGTTGGCTGTCAGCGCGATCACCGGGATGTCGCGATTCGGGCCGGTGCTGGCGCGCAGGCGCTGGGTGGCTTCCGGGCCGTCGAGCCGGGGCATTTGCATATCCATCAGCACGACGTCGAAGCCGCCGGCCGAAAGCGCCTCCAGCGCCTCCTCGCCATCGGCTGTCATCACCACGTCCCAGCCGGTGGGCTTCAGGAACAGCGCAACGATGCGCTGGTTCACAGCCTGGTCTTCCGCCACGAGCACGCGAAGCTGGCGGGCGGTCTGCGGCGTCTCGGCGCTTTCGGTTGCGCGCGCGGGGGCGGCCGCCGCAGGCCGGTAAGGCAGACGCAGCCGGAAGGTCGAGCCCGCGCCGAGCGTGCTTTGCGCGCTCAGGTCCCCGCCCAGAAGCTCCGCCAGACGCCGGCTGATGGCGAGACCGAGGCCGGTGCCGCCCTTTTCCCGCGCGATCGCGCGCCCGCCCTGCTGGAACTCCCGGAACAGGCTGGCAAGCGTCTCTGCGCTCATGCCGGGGCCGGTGTCTTCCACCGTGAACACCAGCATCGGCTCGCCGTCGTCGGCTGTTTCGCGCGCGGCGCGCACGATGATGTGGCCCGCTTCGGTGAACTTCACAGCGTTGGAGATCAGGTTGAACAGGATCTGACGCGTGCGCAGCGGATCGCCGCGCACGGCAGTCGGGAAATCGGGCGCTATTTCGAGTTGGAACGTCAGCGCCTTGTCGCGCGCGCGGGGCTCCCAGACGCGCATCGCCCGATCCAGATCATCGGCCACCTGAAAGTCGATCGTCTCGACCGTCATCTTGCCGGCTTCGATCTTCGACATGTCGAGCACGTCGTTCAGCAGCGCCAGAAGCGTCTCGCCGGCGGCGTTGAGCATCGCGACATGCTCGCCCTGTTCGCGCGTCAGGCGCGTCCGCGTCAGCAGATGGGCGGCCGCCATGACCGCATTCATCGGCGTGCGGATCTCGTGGGTGATGGTGGCGAGGAATTCCGACTTGGCGGCATTGGCTTGCTCGGCGCGTTTGCGCTCGGCGTCATGCGCCTTGGTCGCGGCGACGAGACTGTCACGCGCCAGCGCGCTCTGGCGCACGATGATCGCCAGATGCGCGCAATAGAGCACGACCCCGAACAGGATCACGCCCACATCGCCCCCCGTGGTCTTGCCCGCGATCCACGACGTGACCGGCAGTGCGAAGGCCAGCATGGCATGCGGGCCAACCGACGCGGCAAGCAGCATCTTTTCGCGCGCGGCATGCAGCGTTGTGTGGAGCAGGGAGCCGCACAACAGCATCATGGCGAATACCTGGCCCGCAGCGTTCCCAAGGAACCAGCAGGCATAGGCCATGGAACTGTAGATGAGAGAATTGATCACCAGGCTGGCGGCGCACAACCATCGTCGATCAGTCGGGATCCTTGCATTCGGGTTGCGGCGCACGGGTGCAAAGACCGCCCAGTCAAGAAACTGGCCGGCCAGAACGGCCAGATACCAAGTAAGCCCGATCACGGGCGTCGTCATATAGGCGCCGATCAGGGCAAGCCCCAGCCCAACACCAAGCCGCGTCTTCGCTTCCTTGGCCCGTGCTAACGCTACCTCGCCAAAGGCGCTCTGCTCTTGAACCGCCGCCGCATTTTGCATCGGGCATCACTCTCCCTAGCCAACGACTAAAGGGCAGAAGTCCTAAGATCCGGTCAGCGCCCGCGCGCCAGGTCGGCCGCCACCTTCCCGAGAAGCATGCTTGAGGTCAGCCCCGGGCTTTCGATGCCGAACAGGCAGACGAGCCCCTCCAGCCCGTGCTCGCCCGGGCCATCGATGTTGAAATCAGGCTGGGGCTCGCCCTTGGCGTGCAGTTTGGGGCGTACGCCGGCGTAATCGGGGGCAAGATCCTCATCGCGCAACCCGGGCAGGATCTTGCGTGCAGCCGCAGCGAAAGCCGCGCGCTTGTCCATCGGGACGTGGTAGCTTTCAGCCTCAACCCATTCGAGATCAGGGCCGAACACGCCGCGTCCGGAGCGGTCCTTCTTGTAGTGCACGCCAAGCCCGCCGGGGACGGGCAGGGGATAGATCAGCCGTCCGAAAGGGGCAGGCCCGGTCAGGCTGAAATAGATCCCCTTGCCGAAATGGAGTTTCGGGATGCGCTCGTGTGGAAAGCCCTCGATCCGGGCGGCACAGTCCTGAGCGCTCAGGCCCGCCGCAATGACAAGCTGGCGGCACGTCACGCTTGTGGGCTCCACGCCGCCGGCGCGCACGCGCCAGCCGCCGCCGGGCAGGGGGCTTGCGGCCTCAAACGGGGTGGACAAAGCGATAGCGCCGCCTGCGTCTTCGATTTCACCCTGGAGCGCCAGCATGTAGCCATGGCTGTCGAGGAGGCCGGATTCCGGGCTGAGAAACGCCGCCGCACAAGACAGGTTTGGCTCCATGGCCTGCGCCTGAGCGCCCGTCAGCATCACAAGGCCCTCGACCCCGTTGCGTTCAGCCTTCGCCTTCAGCGCTTCAAGCGCGGGCGTTTCCTCCGGCCCCGCCGCAATGACGAGCTTGCCGCATTTCCAGGCCTCCACGCCGCGCGCCGCGCAATAGGCATAGAGCGCGCGCCGCCCTTCAACGCAGAGCCGTGCTTTCCAGGATCCTTCCGGATAATAGAACCCGGCGTGGATCACCTCGGAATTGCGCGAGGATACGCCCGACCCGATCAGGGATTGGGTTTCCAGCACGACGACGCTCTCGCCGCGGCGCGCAAAGGCGGCCGCGGTGGCCAGCCCCACACAGCCGGCCCCCACCACGACCGCATCCAGATCCAAGCTTGTCATCGAAGCCTTAGTGCCGTGTTCGCGCCCGGATCGCCAGAGGCCGAACACCGTGCTTATCCTGCGCGCCGCGCACTGATCGGCCAAAACGGCTGGCGCAAGGGAGAACGCCAATGACGACGATGATGGGGCCCGTGCTGGCCCTCGTGCTCTGGACGCTGATCGTCTGGGTCTGGATGTACGCCACCCGCCTGCCGGCGATCCAGGCCGCGGGCCTGAAACCAGACGACGCCAAGCATACCGACGTCCTGAAGACGTTGCCGACGCCGGTGCGTCAGGTCGCGGACAACTACAATCATCTGCATGAACAGCCCACCATCTTCTACGCCGCCGCGCTGGCGCTCCAGATCGCGGGCGCGGCGGATGGCGTGGCCATCGGCCTCGCCTGGGCCTATGTGGCGAGCCGGATCGCGCATTCTCTGGTGCAAAACACCATCAATGCGGTCTTGCTGCGTTTCCCGCTCTTCACGCTCGGGACGATCGTTCTGGCCGTGATGGTCGTGCGCGGCGCGCTCAGCCTGAGCTAGCCCATGGCGTAGAAGTCGTGGACATCGGCCTCGCGGGTGATCATCACGGTGATCCGGTCGCCCTGCAGGCGGACTTCGCCGCGCGCGATCGGGTGTTCGTTGGCAAGCACCCACACCTCGTCGGACTCCACCGCCTCGAGCGGGATCACCGCGCCGCGGCCCATGCGCAGGAGCTGGTGCATCGGCAGGCTGGAACGCCCGAGGAGGACCGAGAGGTCCACGATCACGGCTTCGACTTGGCTTTTGCCCTGCGCCATGGGATTCGCCTTCTGCAATGGAAGACATAGCTAGGGATGCGCCGGTTAGGCGTTCGTTAAGGCTGGAGCGGCCGATCGGCTGGGCGGTGTCGGCCGGCTATGTGGACTATCCCGCAGCGCTGGCCGCCATGGAGGCGCGCGCGGCCGCCATCCAGGCCGGCGAGGCCGAAGAGCTGGTCTGGCTTCTGGAGCATCCGCCCCTCTACACCGCCGGCACCAGCGCCGCCCAAGCAGAGCTTCTGGACGCCCGGTTTCCGGTCCATCGCGCCGGCCGGGGCGGCCGTTTCACCTATCACGGACCGGGCCAGCGGGTGGCCTATCTGATGCTCGACCTTTCGGAGCGGGGGCGCGACCTCCGGGCGTTTGTGGCCACGCTGGAAGGCTGGATCATCGCGGCATTGGCGGCCTTCGGGGTGAGGGGCGAGGTGCGCGACGGGCGCGTGGGGGTATGGGTCGATCGATCAAGCCCCGGCGTCGTACGCGAGGACAAGATCGCCGCCATCGGCGTGCGGGTTCGCCGCTGGGTGACCTTTCACGGGATCAGCCTGAACGTGGAGCCGGACCTCACGCATTTCGGCGGCATCGTGCCCTGCGGGGTCGCCGAGCCGGGGCTGGGCGTGACGAGCCTGGTGGATCTTGGCCGCCCCGTCGTCATGGCCGAGGTTGATCACGCCCTGAAGGCGGCCTTCGAGGTCGCCTTCGGCCCTGTGCGGGCCGCTGCCCCGCCGATCTGAGGGCAGGCGGCCGGTTCCCTATCTTTCTTCCGCGCGGGATAAGAACGCGGCGCGAACAGGCGGCGTCCGGACGCTCAGCCTGCCTCAGCCTGGATCGCTGCGCTCAGCGCCTCCAGTCTTGCGGCGTTGGCGCCAAGATCGGACTGTCCCACCCGGGAAATCGAGCGCATGTCGAGGCGCGAGCCGCCTTCCTCCGGCGTGACCTGGATGATGATGTCGTCCTTGAACCCATACCAGAAGGTTTCCGCCGTCGCTTCGATCCGCCCGGCCGCCGCCTCGCTCGTCACGATGGTCCAGCCCTGCGCCTTCACCGCGGCTTCAGCGCGTGCGAACGCGTCTTCGGCGCGCGCGCCCTGCAAAACGAGCGGTTGAATGGCGGGATAGGCTTTCGCCTGGGCAGCCCAGACGCTCTGGCCCGCGAAGGCGCCGCGCTCGATCGTCTTGTCGCCGGGCGCGACCACCGGATTGGCGTCTTCCCCGCGCGCCACCATCAGCGCCACAGTGGGCGCTGTCGCTGCGCCCTGATCGGTGGAGATGTCGTGGATCGGCGGCGCGCGCATGCCTGGCCCGGCCACCAGTCCGATCAGAAGCCCAGCCGTCAGGATCGGGCCCGCAAAGCCCACCCCGGTCAGCAGCCGCCCGCCCCAGGGGCGCACCACCAGCACGCCATAGAGCGCCATCAGCGCCACCACGATGATCATGGCGAGGCCGGCGATCGGCAGCGTCATCAGCCCCTCGCGCCAGCTCCACCAGCCCCACTTGGTGCCAAGCGCGCTGAGCGCAAACCAGGCTGGCGTGAGCACGCCGAAAAGCGCGGCGAGCCGGGCGAGGTGGTCGCGACCCTGGGTCAGGGTCCGGGCGACGGGGTCGAGTGTCTTGGTCATGGCGGAGCGTCCCCCCGGAGCGGATTAGGGCGATGGATCAGGCGGTGGGCAGCGTATAGTCGGCAAAGACCTTGCGCAGGTCGAGCTTGTTGATCTTGCCGGTGGCGCCCAGCGGGATTTTCTCGACGAATTGCACGTCGTCGGGCATCCACCACTTGGCGATCTTGCCGTTGAGATAGCCCAGCACCTCCTCCTTGGTCGGAGACGCCGCCGCCGCCGGCTCGATCACCAGCAGCGGGCGCTCGTCCCACTTGGGATGATAGATGCCGATCACGGCGGCGTTGGCGACGCCCGGCGCCCCCAATGCGATATTCTCCACGTCGATCGAGCTGATCCATTCGCCGCCGGACTTGATCACGTCCTTGGCCCGGTCGGTGATCTGCATGTAGCCGCCGGCGTCGATCGTGGCGACGTCGCCCGTGTCGAAGAATCCGTCGGCGTCGAGCACCTGGCCGCCCTCGCCCTTGAAATAGCCGGCCGCGATGGCGGCGCCGCGGATCATCAGATTGCCGAAAGTCTGGCCATCGCGCGGGGCGTCCTGCCCGTCGCGCTTGATCTTCAGCTCGACGCCGAAGGGCGCCCGGCCCTGCTTCAGCTTCAGCGCCACCATCTCGTCGCGCGAGAGCGCGTCCGAACCGGCGCCCGGCGCGCCCAGCGTGCCCAGCGGAGAGGTTTCGGTCATGCCCCAGGCATGGCGGACGTCGACGCCATATTTGTCCTCGAACGTGCGCAGGATCTTTTCCGGCACCGCCGATCCGCCGATCACGACACGCTTGAGCGTGGAGAGTTTGCCGTTTGTGGCTTCCAGATGCTGCAACAGCATCAACCAGACGGTCGGCACGGCCGCGGTGAAGGTCACGCCCTCGGTCTCGAGCAATTCGTGGATCGAGGCGCCGTCCATCTTCGCGCCGGGCATCACCAGCTTGGCGCCTGACGCCGGGGCGGAGAAGGCCACGCCCCAGGCGTTGGCATGAAACATCGGCACCACGGGCAGGATCACATCGCGCGCAGTCAGGCCCATCACGTCGGCCTGCATCGTCAGAAGCGTGTGCAGCACGTTGGAGCGATGGGAGTAGAGCACCCCTTTGGGATTTCCCGTCGTGCCGGACGTGTAGCAGAGGCCGCACGCCGCACGCTCGTCAAAGCCGCCCCAGACGGCGTCGCCCGCGCGCCCGGCGATCCAGTCTTCGAAGGCCACGGCGCCCTTCAGGCTGGTCTGCGGCATGTGGGCGGCGTCGGTCAGGACCACGAACCGCTCCACGCTCGCAAGCTTGCCCTGGATGGCTTCCAGAAGCGGCACGAAGGTGAGGTCGGTCAGGATGATCCGGTCTTCGGCGTGATTGATGATATAGACGAGCTGCTCGGGAAACAGGCGCGGGTTCAGCGTGTGCAGCACCGCCCCGATCCCCATGGCGCCATACCAGGCTTCCATGTGACGGCCCGAATTCCAGGCGATTGTGGCCACCCGGTCCCCAATCTTGATCCCGTCGGCCAGCAACGCCGCCGAGACCTGTTTGGCGCGCGCAAAAATGTCCGCGTAGGTGGTGCGCACGATCGGGCCTTCCACCGACCGGGTCACCACTTCGCGCGCGGCGTGGTTGATCCGGGCGTGATCGAGCACCTTGTCGACCGTCAGCGGCCAGTCTTGCATCAAACCGAGCATGGCGTTTCCCCTGTGCGGCGCGCGTGAATGCGGCGCGTCCGAATGACGCACGCTCATGCCGCGCCGCCGCGCCGGTTCCAACAAAAATTTCGCGGAAGTGCTGCGAAGCTCTTTGGTAATCGCCATTTCTGCGGCGCTCTGTGGCTCAACGGAGGCCACACCATGACGTTCGTGCGCGCAGAAGACGACGCCCAGACCCGCGCAGTGCGCGAGCGCCTGCTCGTGCGGGCGCTCGAAGAGTTTGGCGAGCACGGCCTCCAGGCTGCACGCGTGGAGCGCATCGCACGCCTGGCGCGTGTCTCGACGGCCACGCTCTACCGGCTCTATCCGGGCAAGGAGGAGCTGTTTGCAGCCGCGCTGCGCCATGGACTCGACACCCAGGCGGCCTGGCAGACGCCAGCGGCGGATGATCCGCTGGTGGAACTGGTGCTCGCAGCGCGCGCCTACGCCGAAGCGCTCGAAACGTCCGCGGTGCGCAAGCTGGCGCGCATCCTGTTTGGCGAGCTGCGCCCCCGGTCGCCGGCGCTGATGGCGCTCGGTCGGGAGACGCGCTCCATCCTGGAGGGGAAGTTCGCCCGCCCGCTGGCGCGCTGCGCCGAGGCCGGCCTTTTGGACCTCACCATGCCCAAGTCGGCTGAAGCCCTGCTGCTCGGCATGATCGAGCATCAGTGCCTGCTGCATGGCCTGCTGATGGGCGATGACGACCAAGCCGCGTTTTGCGGCGACGCGGTGGCCGATGAGGCCGTTTGCGCCCTGATCGCCCGCCATGGCGGCCAAGGCGTCCGTTTCCCCGAAGAGGCGCTGCGCCGCCACGCGCGCGTCGCTGCCTGAGGGCTGTTGTCGGCCCGGGCGAGGCTCTTCCCAAGGGCGTTTGCTTCGGCTAAACGCTCGCGCCTTCCGACGTGCCCATGGCGGAATTGGTAGACGCGCTAGCTTGAGGTGCTAGTGGGGAGACCCGTGGAGGTTCGAGTCCTCTTGGGCACACCATCGGACTAAGCGGCGGGAGCGAGCCATGCGGGGAGACGGCAGTCATGACCGACCAACCCGCGCCCCTGCCGCACGGCCCTGAGGTCAGGCTCCGGCCTGATCTGGACCCGCACTTCATCGTCACCATCATCGGCGCGGCCGGCGACCATGATCGCCCGCTGCTGCGGCGGATGCTGGCGCCGCTCCACCCGGCCGAAGTGGCCGCCGTGCTCGCTCAGGTCCCGCGCGAGACCGTGCGCACCGTCGTCACGCTGCTCAAGGGCGACTTTCCGGTCGAGGTGCTGGCCGAGCTGGACGACGATGCGCGCGAGATCGTGCTGGAGGTTCTGCCCGCCGAACTGGTCGGACGGTCTCTGGAGGATCTCGATACCGACGACGCCGTCGCTGTTCTGGAAGACCTCGACGACGCCGAGCGTGAAGCAATCCTCGCGGCGGCGCCAGACGACGTGCGCTTTGCGGTCGAGCAGGGCCTCGCCTTCGACGAGGAGACCGCCGGCCGGCTGATGCAGCGCGAGTTTGTCGCGGCGCCGCAATTCTGGACGGTCGGCCAGGCGATCGATCACATGCGCGCGGCCGGCGACGATCTGCCGGACCTGTTCTACGAGCTTTATCTCGTTGACCCCGCGTTTCGCCCGGTGGGGGCGACGCCGGTGTCCACCCTGCTGCGGTCGCGCCGCGAGGTGACGCTGACAGAGCTTGCCCGCCCGCCCAGCGTCCTTGTCCGGCCCGAGATGGACCAGGAAGAGGTCGCGCTGGCGTTCCAGAAATACTCCCTGATCTCGGCGCCGGTGGTGGACGCTTCGGGCCGGCTGACCGGCATGATCACGGTGGACGACATCGTCCATGTGATCCAGCAGGAGAACAAGGAAGACATGCTGGCGCTTGCCGGCGTGTCGGAGGCGCAGGCCGCCGACACGATCTGGACCAGCGTGAAAGCCCGCGCGCCCTGGCTCGGCGTCAATCTGGGCACGGCGCTCGTTGCGTCCTTCTTCATTTCCCTGTTCGAGCCGACCATCGAGCAAGTGGTGGCGCTCGCCATCCTGATGCCGATCGTGGCTTCGCTGGGCGGCAACGCCGGCACCCAGACGCTGGCGGTGGCGGTGCGCGCGCTCGCCGCGCGTGAGCTGACGCCGGCCAACGCCCTGCGCGCAGTGGGCCGGGAAGTGGCTACCGGCGCCTGCAACGGGGTTCTTGTGGCGGCGCTGCTGGCGTTGGTCGCCGGCGCCTGGTTTCAGAACCCGCTGATTTCGCTCACAATCGCGCTGGCGGTGGTGCTGAATGTGACGATTGCAGGCCTTGCCGGGATTCTGGTGCCGCTCGGGCTGAAGCGAGCAGGCGCAGACCCGGCGGTCTCGTCATCGGTGTTTGTCACCTTCGTGACCGATGTGGTCGGCTTTGGCGTGTTTCTCGCGCTCGGCACGCTGATCCTGCTTTAGGCCAGCGCTTCGGCGATCGCGGCGGTCAGTTCCGGCCCATCGGGCCGCACCCGCGATGGGAAGGCCCCCAGCAGCGAACCATCCCTGCCGATCAGCACTTTGTGAAAGTTCCAGCGGGGCAGGGCGTCTTCGCCAGCTTCAGCCGCCAGCCATGCATAGAAGGGGTGGCGGGTGGCCGGCGCCACGATCCCGACCTTGGCGGTCATGGGAAAGCTGACGCCGTAGGACGTCTCGCAAAAGCTCTTGATCTGGTCGGACGAGCCCGGCTCCTGGCCGCCGAAGTCGTTGCAGGGGACGCCCAGCACCACGAGCCCATCGGGCCCTTTCTCGGTCCAGACCGCCTGAAGCGGGCCATATTGCGGGGTGAAGCCGCAGGCGCTCGCAACGTTTGTAACGAGCACCGCCTTGCCGGCGAATTGGGAAAGCGGCAGCGCGCCGCCATCGATGGCCTCGAAGCTGATCGTGTGCGCGCTGGTCATGATTGCCCCATTTGGTTGCGGCGCCAGCCTTATCAGCCTCGCGTCCGGAGGGCGAGCATGATCCCCGGTGGCGGGCGCGCGCGCCCGAACGGTCTTGACCTCTGGGGGGCGAAGCGAAT
>JBIIUJ010000048.1:0-16307 GCA_044340025.1 Caulobacterales bacterium | reverse complement strand
TCGAGGGCCTATGGACCGCAATCGGTCACCTGATCGACCTGTTCGAGCCCAACGAGTGCCGAAACTACTTCACCAGTTGTGGGTACGATGCAGACTGAACGCAAACCGCTCTAGGGCTGCTCTTTGCGATAGACGCTGACCGCGTAATAGCAGGGCGCGCTGTTGCAATCATACATCAGCACTTCCAGCCGGAACTTGCCCGACCAGCGCGGCGTGACCTGGACGATGGGCTGGTCATCGGTCGACGTGTCTTCCGCGACGAGAGTGTTGTTCTCGTCGTAGATCTTGAGATCGAGATCGGTGCATTCGTTGTCTCAGACGCCATGCACGGCATAGCTCACGCCTTCGGAAAGCTGGATCTCGTAGCAGTCTGTCGCGCCCTCGCCGAGGCCGTCCATCTCCGGACCCATGGAGCGAGTGTACCCGCGATCACGATAGAGAGTGTCCGCGACAGTGATCTGCCGCCGTAATTGATTTTCGTAATCGGATGGGATTGCCGATGCTGCAACAGGAACAAGCGCGACACCAGCCGCAAGCAACAAGGCAATATGCATCACCGGCCCCCAGTGTCTGCTTTCGTTTGCTGGAGAATGGCGCGGCTGCGCCAACGCGCAAGCAAAATCTCACGGTTTCGTGAGCGGCCCCGCCACTGGGATCAGCAACACTTCGGCGCTGTTGATCAGCACCTTGCCGGCCTCTTCGAAGCTCACGGTCACGCGATTGCCGATCGCGCTCTGCACCTGGCCGAGGCCCCAGTCCGGCCGATCAGGGTGGCGCACGAAGTCGCCCGGCTCAAAGCGCACGGCGTGGCCCCACGCCGGTCATGGGCCGCTGCGCTCGCGCGCCATCCACAGCGCCGTAAACACGATCGGCCCGGCGATCAGGCCATCCAGCGCGGCGTTGTAGACCAGCCACTGATCCGTGCTCAGCAGGAAGGCGGCGGCGAGGTCGATGCAGGCGATGGCGACGCCCGCCGCTCCCATCGCCAGCGCTGCGCGCGCCTGCTGGACGCGCAGGAACGTCTCGAAATACCCCACGAGGCGCTTGCCGAGATACCGCCCGCCCAGCGCGCCATCGATCAGGAAGGCGGTCGCTGCGATCAGCCCGATCACCGTGCCGCGCAGCTTCACCGCCAGGTCGGACTGGAACGCCAGCGCCGCCCCCGCCGACAGCAGCGACATCACCACGCCAAACACCGCAAACCCGCCCAGGAGGTCGACCTTCACGACGCGCTGCACCACAAACAGCACGAGCGTGATCCCCGCGCCGCTGACAGCGGCGGCCGACAGGCCGTACTGGCGGGCGACCAGGAAGAACACCACCGCCATCGCGACATCCACGATGATGGACGGCAGGCGCTCCTTGTTGCGCTGCGCCATGGCGGCGCGCTCCTCGGGCGAGGCCGCCGCACTCCGCATCATCTTCTGAAGCTGGGGGAACCGCGCGAAAGGCCGCTTCGAGGACCGGAAAACCTCCGCCTCGCCAAGGCGCGCCACGCAGCCGAGCATGATCCAGTCGAGATAGCCGGTGGTGATCCGCAGGGGGCCGCCTGTGGTCTCCACGTCCAGATCCTGGGGCTCGTAGAGCGCCGGGTCCGCGGTCAGGACCGTGCGCTCGGCTACCAGCGTCTCCTCCTCGAAGACGCGCGTGCGCACGTTCTGCATCCCGACCTCGACATGCACGCGCCAGTGTCGTCCCGCCGCCTCGAATGCCCAGCGATAGGCGAACATCATTGTCCTCCGCATTCGGAAAGGGCGCCAAGGTTCGCTTCACGGCGCATGGGCGAAGACCTGAGCGACGGCGATGGCATGCGGCGTGGGCAGCGCCTCCGGCGAAAACCAGCCCAGTGCGGCATGCTTGTCGGGCTCCTGGATCGCCGGCGCGCCAGCGATCAGCCGTGCGCGATAGACGGGCGAGACCCAATGATCCTGCGGCCCGGGGCCGATCTGCTCCACCAGATGCATCAGGCCTTCCAGCGCGATGTCGACGCCAAGCTCTTCGCGCGTCTCGCGCACGGCGGCCTCTGCACAGGTCTCGCCAAAGTCCACCTTGCCGCCGGGAAAGCTCCAGGCGCCGGCCTCGGGCGGGCGGCGGCGCAGCACGAGCAGAACCCGGCCCTGCGCGTCGAAGATGGCCGCGCCGCATCCTACGCTGGGTGCGCTCATGCGGGCGTCTTTGCTCCATCCATCGCCGCCGCGAAGCGCTGGAACAGATAGAAGCTGTCCTGCGGGCCGGGGCTGGCCTCGGGGTGATACTGAACGGAGAAGACCGGCCGGCCCGCCAGCTCGATGCCGCAATTGGTGCCGTCAAACAGCGAGACATGCGTCTCCCGCACGGCGCTGGGCAGGCTCTCGCGGTCCACCGCAAAGCCGTGGTTCATCGAGACGATCTCCACCTTGCCGGTGGCGAGATCCTTCACCGGATGGTTTGCGCCATGGTGGCCCTGCGCCATCTTCACCGTGCGCGCGCCAAGCGCGAGCGCCAGCATCTGGTGGCCAAGGCAGATGCCAAAGACCGGCACGCCTGCGGCGATCAGCGCCTGGATCGTCGGCACGGCATAGGCGCCGGTCGCGGCCGGATCGCCCGGCCCGTTGGAGAGCAGAACCCCGTCGGGCTTGCGGGCCAGAACCTCCTCGGCGGTGGTGGTGGCCGGCATCACGATGGCGCGCGCGCCGATGGAGCCAAGGCAGCGCAGGATGGTGCGCTTCACGCCATAGTCCAGCACCACCACCGTGTAGGCGGGCGCCGCTACCCGGCCGAACCCCTCGCCCCAGGCCCAGCGCGTCTCCGACGCCTCGTAGGATTGGGCGCAGGTCACCGCCTTGGCGAGGTCGAGCCCTTCAAGCCCGCTCCAGGCGGCGGCCTGTGCGGCGAGCGCGGGAATATCGAACCGCCCTTCGGGATCATGCGCGATCACGCCGTTGGGCATGCCTTTCTCGCGGATCAGGCGGGTGAGGGCGCGCGTGTCCACGCCCGAAAGCCCCACGATGCCCTTGCGCTTCAGCCAGGCATCGAAGCCAAGATCGGAGCGATAGTTCGACGGCGCGGTGATGGGTGCGCGAAACACCGCCCCGCGCGCGGCAGTCTCGGCGGCGGGGCTCGCGTGCTCATAGTCTTCCGGGTTGGACCCCACATTGCCGACATGCGGCGCGGTGAAGGCCAGGATCTGGGCGGCATAGGAGGGATCGGTCAGCACCTCCTGATAGCCGGTCATGGCGGTGTTGAAACACACCTCGCCGACCGCGCTTCCAACCGCGCCGCAGCCATGGCCCAGCAGCGCCGTTCCATCGGCCAGGATAAGCGCGCCGGTGGGCGCTTTCGCGAAACGGGGCGCGAGGCTCATGATACACCTTTGGGCGGGCTGGATCGCCTGCGTGTTAAGCCCTGCGCCCCGGGGGTCAAGGCCAGCGGCCCTCTCGACCGCAGGGCGAGCCGCCCGCTCGCCAACGGCGCCGCCCTCGCTTGACCGCGCGCAGCCAGATCGCCACCACCGCGCGCACAAGGCAGGACAAGCAGCAGGGGACGCGCGCCGTGAGCCTGAAATCCAATCCGGGCAATTTCTTCGAGGACTTCCGCATCGGCCAGGTGCTGCGCCACGCCACGCCGCGCACCCTCACCACCGGGGACGTGGCGCTCTACACCGCGCTCACCGGATCGCGCTATGCGCTGTTTTCGTCGGACGCCTTCGCCCAGAGCCTTGGCCGGCCCGCCGCGCCTATCGATCCGCTGCTCGTCTTCCACACGGTGTTTGGCAAGACCGTGCCCGACATCAGCCTCAACGCCGTGGCCAACCTGGGCTATGCCGACGGCCGCTTTCTCGCGCCCGTCTACGCTGGAGACACGCTCTCTGCGGTCTCCGAAGTGATCGGCTTGAAGGAAAACTCCAACGGCAAGACCGGCGTTGTGCATGTGCGCACGACAGGCCTGAACCAGCGCGGCGAGGCGGTGCTCTCCTACGTGCGCTGGGTCATGGTGAACAAGCGCGATCCCGCCGCCCCGGCGCCAGAGGCGCTTACCCCCAGCCTGCCGGAAGCGGTTGCGCCAGGTGATCTGCCGCTGCCGCCGGGAACCGATCGCACCGATTATGACTGGGTGCTGGCGGGCGCCCCATTCGCCTACGAGGACTACGCCCCCGGCGAGAAGATCGACCATGTGGACGGCATGACCGTGGAGGAGGCCGAACACCAGATCGCCACGCGCCTCTACCAGAACACCGCCAAGGTGCATTTCGACGCCACGCTGCAGAAGGGCTCGCGGTTTGGCCGGCGGCTGATCTATGGCGGCGTGGCCATCTCCGTCGCGCGGGCGCTCGCGTTCAATGGACTGGCCAACGCCGCGCTGATCCTCGCAATCAACGGCGGCCGCCACGTCAACCCGCTGTTTTCCGGCGATACCGTCTATGCCTGGAGCGAGGTTCTGGGAAAGATCGGTCTGGGCGCCGGGGTTGGCGCGCTGCGGCTGCGGCTGGTGGCGACAAAGAACCGCCCCTGCGGGGATTTCCCGCTGAAGGACGCCGCTGGCGAATATCTGCCGGAGGTGATCCTCGATTTCGACTATTGGGCCGCGATCCCCAAACGGATGTTCGAGGCGTGAGCGACTTTGCGCTTCATCCCCAGCTTGAAGACGATACGCTGGCGGGCGCGGCGCTGGACCTCAGTGAGGCGCGCATCCTCAACGACAGCCGCTGGCCCTGGGTCGTGCTGGTCCCGCGGCGCGAGGGCATGCGCGAGCTGCATGACCTCCCTTCCGCCGACCGTGCGGCGCTGATGGAGGAGATCGCCAGCGTGAGCCGCGCGCTCGCCGGCTTGCCCGGCGTGGCGAAAGTGAATGTCGGCGCGCTGGGCAATATCGTGCCGCAGCTGCATGTGCATGTGATCGGCCGCGCGCCCGGCGATCCGGCGTGGCCCGGCCCGGTCTGGGGCGTTGCGGGGCGCGTGGCTTATGTGGCGGGGGAGGAGGCCCCGCTCAGCGCCGTGCTTCAGGGCGCCTTGAGAAAGACGTAGAACGCGCCCGATCCCCCGTGTCGGGCGTGCGCAGGCGCATAGCCTGCGATCCAGGGGCGCAGTGCGGGATCATTGAGCCACGCGGGCAACGCCCGGCGCAGCACGCCCGGCTGCGGCGCCCAGAAGTCCTCGCTCGCCAGCGTGCGCCCGCCCTTGCCGGTGATGACCAGCAGGCTGCGCCCGCCCTCCGCCCGCGCTTGCGCCACGCTGGAGAGCAGGGCCGCGCGCGCCTGATCCTGGTTCAGACCGTGCAGATCCAGCCGCCGGGCGGGCTCCACCTGGCCGCGGCGCACCTTGCGGTGGCCGCTCGCGTCCGCCACCGGGCCAAGCGCCTGGGGTTGCAGCGCAGGGCGGGGCGACGGCGGCGGCGTGGCCGGGCCGGGTCTGGGCACGGCCGCTGATGGAAGGGCCGATTCTGGCGTCACATCGGGCTGGGGCGTCGCGGGCCGAAGCGGCCGGACATGGCGGGTGACATGGCGCCAGAGCGCGCGCTCCGCGGCGCTCATGTCGCGGCCCCGGCTCATGGCTCCGGGCTGCGCGGGTCCACTCCCTTGGGCAGCAGCACGTGCCAGCGCGCGAAGTGATTGACGCGGCCCGCCGTGAGGCCGGCTTCCTCGCCCGAGCCGATGAAATAGTCCGCCCGCATCGGACCCAGAATGGCGCCGCCTGAATCCTGCCCGATCACCAGGCCGAGGATGCGGCGCTGCACATCGTCCACCGCGAGCACGGGCGCTTCCGCGTCGATCAGGATCGGCGCGCCGAAGGGGTGATAGGCGGGGTCGATTGCGGCGCTGCCCAGCGGTTCCAGCGGCAGGCCCTGCGATCCGGTAGGCCCCACGGCGGGGTCTGCGATGGGGCTTGTCTGGAAGAAGACATAACGCGGATTGGCGTTCATCACCGCCATCTGATCGGGGGCTGGCGCCGCCTTCATCCAGCGCTTGATCGCGTCCATGGAGGCGTTCTCGCGGGTGAGTTCCCCGCGCGCGATCAGCTCCCCGCCCAGCGAGCGGAACGGCCGGCCATTGTGGGCGGCGAACCCGGCCCGCACCTTGCGCCCATCGGGAAAGCGCAGCCGGCCCGAACCCTGGATCTGAAGGATCGCCACATCGGTGCGGTCGCCCCAGGCGAGGGCCTCCTGGGCGGCGCGGGTGATGTCGCTGCGGATCGGATAGGGCCGCAGGGTCCCCCCTTCGATCCGGCCCACGATGGTGCGCCCGGCGAGCGCGGGGTCGAACTCCTCCAGACGGATCGAGACCAGATCGGCCGGGCGTGGCAGCAGCGGCTCGGGCGTCGCATCGGTGGCCATGGGCGAGACATCGATCGTGGGCTCGTAATAGGCGGTCAGCCGCCCGGTCTCGGAGCCATCGCTGGCGCTGACGCGCCAGGCGTCGAACGTCTCGGAAAAGAAAGCCGCGTCAGGGAGGCGCGTATCGGTCGCCTTGCGGCAGGCCTCGCGCCATTGACCGGCTGTGCCGGCATAGGCAGGCCCAAGCCGCGCGCCATCCGCCCGCCCGGCCAGCAGGGCGCATGAGCGCACGAAGGCGCGCCGCGCGGGGGCCTTGTCGAGCGTGTCCCAGCCGGGGACGGCTTCGAGAGCGCCCGGGGCGAACACGATGCGGACAGCGCCAGGCGCAGCCGCGATCACCGGGCTTGTCGCGCCAGGCGGCGCGGGCTGGGCGGGTTGCTGGGTGGCGGGCGGCGCTGGCGGCGTCGTGGAAGGCGCGCCGGTCGTTACCGGGGCGGCCGTGCGGGGGGCGGACGCGCAGGCCGCAAGCCCGGCAAGCGCGCAAGCAGCAACCGCCCGCGCCGCCGCAATGGTGGCGGTGGTCATTGCGCGTCGACTTCGCTCAGCACCCAGTTCGGATCGCGCGAGCGGGTATCGCGCTCATAGGTCCAGTGCTCGTCCGTCTCGCGCAGGCCGTCGGAGCCATGCGCGAGTTCGGCCTTGTAGCTCACGGTCACGCGCGCGATGGAGCCATCGAGTTCCGCCTTCGTGATCTCGGCGGTGCGCAGGCGCACCAGCTCGATCGGGGGGGCGCCCTCGGCCTGGCGCTGCTTGATCGCGGCAGCATAGGCGTCGAACACGTCGGGCGCGAGCAGCGGGCGCAGCGTGGCTTCATCGCCGCGGCCGAACGCTTCCACGATCATCTCGTAGGCGGCGCGTGCGCCCTTCAGGAAGGATTGCGGCGTGAAGCTGGGATCGGCCTGCCCGATGGCGGTGAGGCCGGACGCGCCGGGCATGGCGCCCTCCATCGTGCGGGGGGCGTCCTCCGCTTCGTCGGGGCGCGGCGCATCGGGCACGGGGCGCAGAACAGGCCTGCCGCCCACGGGGCGTTCGGGGCGCGGATCGGGACGCTCCGCCCCCGTCTTGCGGCCGAGCACCTGATAGAGCCGGAAGAGCACGCCGCCGGCGACAAGCGCGAAGAAGAGGATCTCGATCAAGCCTGAAGAACCTTGCATTAGGGGGTCGCCGCTTTCCGTCTGTCTCATATAGGGCGTCTCGGGGCCCGCGTCAGCCTTTACGCGTTGCAGACATCAGGGGCGCATGGTAGCGGCCCGGCCGCAAACAAGGAGTTTCCAATGTCCGATCTCGCCGCGTCTCCGGCAGACAATGGCGCCGCTGCGGGTCAGCCTCAGCTTCGTGTCCTCGCCCAATACGTCAAGGACATGTCCTTTGAGAACCCGGGCGCGCCGCAAACGCTGCGTGCGGGCCAGGATCAGCCCCAGATCGACCTTCAAATCGATGTGAACGCGATGGCGCTCGCCGATGGGCCGGGCCTCTACGAGGTGGCGCTGCGGATGAGGGCGCAAGGCTCGCGCGGATCGGAAGTCGTGTTCATCGCCGAGCTCGTCTATGCCGGCCTTTTCGAGTTCCAGAATATTTCCGGGCCGGATTTCGAGCCGATCCTGCTGATCGAGTGCCCGCGCACCATCTTCCCGTTTGCGCGCCGCGTGCTCGCCGACATGACGCGCGAGGGCGGCCACCCGCCGCTGATGCTCGACCCGATCGACTTTGTCGGCCTGTATCGCGCTCAGATGGAGCAGCGTCAGCAACAGGGCGGCGTGCCGAGCTAGAACCTGCTGGCCCCGTCAACGAAAAAGGCCTCGCCAGCGCACCGCCGGCGAGGCCTTTGTCTTTTGGGCCGGTTTCGGCGTCAGGCCGCTTTCGCGAGCCCTCGCAGCACATAGTGCAGCACGCCGCCGTTCTTGAAATATTCAAGCTCGGTTTCGGTATCGATCCGGCAGATCACGGGGGCCTTCACCACCGCGCCATTGGCGCGGGTGATCTCGATCTCCATCCGCTGGCGCGGCTCGATCGTCTCGACCCCGAGGATGGTCACCGTCTCGTCGCCGATGAGGCCGAGCGAAGCCCAGGTCACGCCGTCGGCGAACTGGAATGGAACCACGCCCATGCCCACGAGGTTGGAGCGGTGGATCCGCTCGAAGCTCTCGGTGATGACCGCGCGCACGCCCAGAAGGTTGGTGCCCTTGGCCGCCCAGTCGCGCGAGGAGCCGGTGCCATATTCCTTGCCGCCGAACACCACGAGCGGAACCCCGGCCTGCTGGTAGGCCATGGCCGCATCATAGATCGGCATCACCTCGCCAGCGGGATAGAGCTTGGTCACGCCGCCTTCCACGCCGGGAACCATCTGGTTCTTGATCCGGATGTTGGCGAAGGTGCCGCGCATCATCACTTCATGGTGCCCGCGCCGGGCGCCGTAGGAGTTGAAGTCCAGCGCCGCCACGCCATTGGCCGAGAGATATTTTCCGGCGGGCGAGGACGCCTTGATGTTGCCGGCCGGGCTGATGTGATCGGTGGTGATGCTGTCGCCGAACAGGCCCAGGATGCGTGCGTCCTTGATGTCGCCGGGTGCATCCGGGGTCATGGTCATGCCGGTGAAGTAGGGCGGATTGGCCACATAGGTGCTCTGTGCCGGCCAGCCATAGGTCTCGCCGCCGGAGACCTCGATCCCCTGCCAGTTCTCGTCGCCCTTGAACACATCGGCGTAGCGGCTGGAGAACATCTCGGCGGTCACGTTCTGGCGCACGATCTCGGCGATCTCGGCGTTGGTGGGCCAGATATCCTTCAGATAGACCGGCTTGCCATCCGATCCCGTGCCCAGCGGTTCCTTGCCGAGATTGACCCGCATGGAGCCGGCCAGCGCATAGGCCACCACCAGCGGCGGGGAGGCGAGATAGTTGGCCCGCACGTCCTGGTTCACCCGGCCTTCGAAGTTGCGATTGCCCGACAGGACCGACACCGCCACCAGATCGCCCGCCGTGATCGCTTTGGAGATCGCCTCCGGCAGCGGCCCGGAATTGCCGATGCAGGTGGTGCAGCCATACCCTACGAGGTTGAAGCCGATCGCATCGAGATCGGCCTGAAGCCCCGCCTTGGTGAGATAGTCGGTCACGACCTGCGAGCCGGGGGCGAGCGAGGTCTTGACCCAGGGCTTGGGCAGGAGGCCCCGTGCGCGCGCCTTGCGCGCCACCAGGCCCGCCGCCACCAGAACGCTGGGGTTGGAGGTGTTGGTGCAGGAGGTGATGGCCGCGATCACCACGTCGCCATGGCCGAGATCGTGGTTGGTCCCCTCCACGGCCACGCGCTCGGGCGCGCCGCCGCCCTTGCCGAATTCCTTTTCCAGCGCCGCCTCGAAGGCGGGCGCGGCATCCGAGAGCAGCACACGGTCCTGCGGACGCTTCGGCCCGGCGAGGGAGGGCTGCACCGAGGCAAGATCCAGCGCGAGCATATCGGTGAAGACGGTGCCTTTCAGCTCCGGCCCCCACATGCCCTGCGCCTTGGCGTAGGCCTCCACCAGCGCCACGCGCTCGGGCGTGCGGCCGGTGGCGGTGAGATATTTCAGCGTATCGGGCGCCACGGGGAAGAAGCCGCAGGTCGCGCCATATTCGGGCGCCATATTGGCGATGGTGGCGCGGTCTTCCAGGCTCATGGTCTCGAGGCCCGGACCATAGAATTCCACGAACTTGCCGACCACGCCCTTCTTGCGCAGCATCTGGGTGACGGTGAGCACAAGGTCGGTCGCGGTTGCGCCCTCGGGCATCGCGCCGGTCAGCTCGAAGCCGATCACCTCGGGGATCAGCATGGGCGAGGGCTGGCCCAGCATGGCGGCTTCCGCCTCGATCCCGCCGACGCCCCAGCCAAGCACGGCCATGCCATTGACCATGGTGGTGTGGCTGTCTGTGCCGACGAGCGTGTCGGGATAGGCGACCGTCTCGCCATCGATATCTGCGGTCCAGACCGTCTGGGCGAGGTATTCGAGGTTCACCTGGTGGCAGATGCCGGTGCCCGGGGGAACAACGCGGAAATTGTTGAACGCCGACTGGCCCCAGCGCAGGAAGGCATAACGCTCGCCATTGCGCTCATACTCCACATCCACGTTCTTCTCGAACGCATCGGCCTTGCCGAAATAATCCACCATCACCGAGTGATCGATCACCAGATCGACCGGCACGAGCGGGTTCACCTTCTGCGGGTCGGCGCCGAGCGCCTTGGCGGCGTCGCGCATCGCGGCAAGGTCGACCACGGCCGGAACGCCGGTGAAATCCTGCATCAGCACGCGGGCGGGGCGATAGGCGATCTCATGCTCCACCGCGCCCTTGTTGGTCAGCCAGGCGGCGAGGGCCTCGATGTCGGCCTTTTTCACCGTCACGCCGTCTTCAAAGCGCAGGAGGTTTTCCAGCAGGATCTTCAGCGTGACCGGCAGGGCCGAGACGTCGCCAAGCCCATTTTCGGCCGCAGCCGTCAGCGAGAAATAAGTATAGGTCTTGTCGCCAACCGCGAGCGTGCGCTTGGCCTTGAAACTGTCGAGCGAAGCCATGGGTTTCGTCCTGGATTGTCGTTGTCGAGAATCGCAGGCGCGGCGGGGAGTGCCCCTTCTGGAGTCGGACCAGACGCGCGGCGCAGCCTCTATACGCCCAAGAGGTGAAAAGTTTCAATCCGACCCTTGGGGGAGGGAGAACCTGCGGCGCAGCCCGATGCAGCAGAAGACGGCCCCCTTCGTCGGCTCCGCCGACACTTCCCCCGCACGCGGGGGAAGACATCGTCGCCTTCTCCGGCGAACTGCCTGATGAAGGTGGCCTGGGGCTTGGCCGCGCCCCGAATGCAAAAGGCCCCGGGGGTCGCCCCGGGGCCTTAAGTCATTCGGACTGGCGCCGTTACAGCGCCACCATAGTGCCGTTACAGCGCCATTCCGGCGCCGGATCGCGCCGCTCGGATCACTCGATGATCTTGGCCACGACGCCCGCGCCGACGGTGCGGCCACCTTCGCGGATCGCAAAGCGCAGGCCCTGGTCCATCGCGATCGGCGTGATCAGCTCGACTTCCACCGAGATGTTGTCGCCGGGCATCACCATCTCCGTGCCTTCCGGCAGCTTGATGATCCCCGTCACGTCCGTCGTGCGGAAGTAGAATTGCGGGCGGTAGTTGGAGAAGAACGGCGTGTGGCGGCCGCCCTCTTCCTTCGTGAGAATGTAGGCTTCCGCCGTGAAGCGCTTGTGCGGCTTGATCGAGCCCGGCTTGCACAGCACCTGGCCGCGCTCCACGCCCAGGCGATCAATCCCGCGCAGCAGCGCGCCGATGTTGTCGCCCGCCTGACCGCTGTCGAGCAGCTTGCGGAACATCTCGACGCCCGTCACGGTCGTCTTCTGCGTGTCGCGGATGCCGACGATCTCGACTTCCTCGCCAACCTTCACGATGCCCTTCTCGACCCGGCCGGTCACAACCGTGCCCCGGCCAGAGATCGAGAACACGTCCTCGATCGGCATCAGGAACGGCTGGTCGATCGGACGCTCCGGCTGCGGGATGTAGCTGTCCACCGCCGCCATCAGCTCAAGGATCTTCTCCTCGCCGATGCTGGCGTCGCGGCCTTCAACCGCCGCCAGCGCAGAGCCCTTCACGATCGGAATGTCGTCGCCAGGAAACTGATAGGACGACAGAAGCTCGCGCACTTCCATCTCGACGAGCTCCAGAAGCTCCTCGTCGTCAACCATGTCCACCTTGTTCATGAACACGACCAGCGCAGGCACGCCAACCTGGCGGGCCAGCAGGATGTGCTCGCGCGTCTGAGGCATCGGGCCATCCGCCGCGCTCACCACCAGGATCGCGCCGTCCATCTGCGCCGCGCCCGTGATCATGTTCTTCACATAATCAGCGTGGCCAGGGCAGTCGACGTGGGCATAGTGCCGGTTCGCCGTCTCATATTCCACGTGCGCCGTGTTGATCGTGATCCCGCGCGCCTTCTCCTCCGGCGCCGCGTCAATCTCGTCATACCGCTTCGCCGTCGCGCCGCCAGACTTCGCCAGCGTCATCGTGATCGCCGCCGTCAGCGTCGTCTTGCCGTGGTCAACGTGACCAATCGTGCCAATGTTGCAGTGCGGCTTCGTCCGCTCAAACTTCGCTTTCGCCATCGGACAGGCTCTCGTTGCTCTAGGGTCGCTGGGTCAGGGGTGTTGCGTATCGCAAGATGGAGCGGGCAGCGGGGATCGAACCCGCATCCTCAGCTTGGAAGGCTGCTGCACTACCATTGTGCTATGCCCGCCGAAGCATGGAAACGGTTCGGCGATGGTGGTGGGGGCTGGATTCGAACCAGCGTACGCTCTCGCGGGCAGATTTACAGTCTGCTGCCATTAACCACTCGGCCACCCCACCTCCGCCGCTGTCGCCAGCCCGGCGAGGGCTTGAGAGAAACTCTCCTCCTCGACGATCCGGCGCAGCGAAAACCGCTGCGCCAAACACGCCTCTCTTGCGATGAGCGCGGGCTTATAGGGGCGAAACAGGACCCGCGCAACGGGCCGGATCAGTCGCGCCCGATCTGCGCGCGCGGCCCGAAAATCAGCCCGCGAGCGCCGCCTTGAGCGCCTCGATCCGCGCGATGGACGCCGCCGCACGGGCGCGGTGCGCCTCGTCCCTGGCGTCGCGCAGGTCTTCCTGCGCATCCTTCAGATCCTGGTCCAGCGCGGCGCGATCCACTGTCGTCAGGTCCACCGCATCTTCGGCAAGCACGGTCAGGCCGGCGGGCGTCACGTCGGCAAAGCCGCCGCCGACATAGATGCGGCGCTCTGCTCCGCCATCCAGAATGCGCAGGGCGCCCGGCTTGATCACGGTCATGAAGGGCGCATGGCGCGACAGAACGCCGAACTGCCCCTCCACGCCGGGAACCACGACGTGCTCCACATCGCCGGAAAACAACTCGCGCTCGGGCGAAACCAGAGAGAAGTGCAGCTTGTCAGCCATGGTGCGCCTCGCGCCCCGGCTGCTCTAGCGCGCCGGGGCGAATGGGAAGGGATCTCAGACGTCAGCCGCCATCTTGGCGGCCTTGGCGATCGCATTGTCGATCGTGCCGACCATATAGAAGGCCTGCTCGGGCAGGTGGTCGAACTCGCCGTCGCACAGGCCCTTGAAGCCGCGGATCGTCTCCTTCAGGTCGACGAGCACGCCCGGCGAGCCGGTGAAGACCTCGGCCACATGGAAGGGCTGGGAGAGGAAGCGCTCGATCTTGCGGGCGCGGGCCACCACGAGCTTGTCCTCTTCAGACAGCTCATCCATCCCGAGGATGGCGATGATGTCCTGCAGCGCCTTGTATTGCTGGAGGATCGACTGGACCTTGCGGGCCGTCTCGTAATGCTCCTGGCCGACCACGCGCGGCTCGAGGATGCGCGAGGTGGAATCCAGCGGGTCCACCGCCGGATAGATGCCCTTTTCCGCGATGGAACGGTTCAGCACCGTCGTCGCGTCCAGGTGGGCGAAGGAGGCGGCCGGCGCCGGGTCGGTCAGGTCGTCGGCCGGGACGTAAATCGCCTGCACAGAGGTGATCGAGCCCTTCACCGTGGAGGTGATGCGCTCCTGAAGCCCGCCCATGTCTGTGGCGAGCGTCGGCTGATAGCCCACGGCGGAGGGGATGCGGCCCAGAAGCGCGGACACTTCCGAACCGGCCTGGGTGAAGCGGAAGATGTTGTCCACGAAGAAGAGCACGTCCTTGCCCTCCTCGTCGCGGAAGTATTCGCACTGGGCGAGGCCCGTCAGCGCCACGCGCGCGCGCGCGCCCGGCGGCTCGTTCATCTGGCCATAGACCAGCGTGCAGCGCGAGCCTTCGGTGGAGCCGTTGTTTTCCTTCGGGTCCACGTTCACGCGGCTCTCGATCATCTCGTGATAGAGGTCGTTACCCTCGCGCGTGCGCTCGCCCACGCCCGCCAGCACCGAATAGCCGCCATAGGCCTTGGCGATATTGTTGATCAGCTCTTGGATCAGCACCGTCTTGCCGACGCCCGCGCCGCCGAACAGGCCGATCTTGCCGCCCTTGGCATAGGGGCAGAGCAGGTCCACGACCTTGATGCCGGTGACGAGAATTTCCGGCTCCGGCTTCTGGTCCACGAAGGCCGGGGCCGAGGCATGGATCGAGCGGAAGATCTCCGACTTGACCTCGCCGGCCTCGTCGATCGGCTCGCCGACGACATTGAGGATGCGTCCCAGCGTGCCCGGACCGACCGGCACCATGATCGGGCTGCCGGTGTCGGTCACGTCCTGACCGCGCACGAGACCCTCTGTGGCGTCCATCGCGATGGTGCGCACCGCGCCGTCGCCCAGGTGCTGGGCAACTTCGAGCACAAGGCGCTTGCCCTGGTTCTGGGTCTCCAGCGCATTGAGGATGTCCGGCAGCGCGCCGTCGAACTCGACGTCGACGACGGCCCCGATCACTTGGGAGATGCGGCCTTTCATGGCGATGGTCATGGCGGCTTTCCTTGCCTTGCGGTCTTGCTGGATCAGCGGATGAGTTCGACCGACACGCCAAGGTCCGATTGGGACCACGCGCGGTCGGCGGTGACGACAGAGGATTTCAGGGTGCGCCCGAGGGCGATGCAGAACCGGTCGCCCAGCGACAGGCCTTTCACGGTGGCGAGGGCGGCGGCGTCTTGGGCCTCCGACCAACCTGGCGACCGCCACTGGAAGGGCAGGTCATGGAGCGCTTCTGCGGCCTGGGCACGCGGCATGCCACGACGCACCAGGATCTCGATGGATTCCGCCACGTTCACGGTCGACATCGCTGCGCCTTCCATGGCGGCGGCGCGAGCGGCCTCGACGCCTGGCTCCTCCAGGATCAATGCCACGACGGCGGACGTATCCAGAACCCGCGTCATGGTGCGGCCCTTCGCGCCACGGCGTCGTAACGGGCCTGCTCGGCGGCGGCGATCTCACGCTTTTCCGCCAGCCAATCGTCGACGACTCCCGTCGGCATCACCCCGCCGTTGGCGGCCGTCAGCGCAGCGCGGACTTTTGCCTGTATCGCCGCAATCCGATCGCCCCGCGCCGCGCTGTCGGAGACAGCATCCACCTCCGCCTCCAGAACCGCGCGGGCCTCCGCCTCCATGCTGCGCCCATGCGCGGCGGCGCGTGCGCGCAGCTTGTCGCGCACGGCGTCGGGCAGGTTGCGGATGGTCAGCGTGGCCATGGGCCGAGAATCGTCCTTGCTAGCAATGCTGTCAAATCACACAGCCGACGCGCCGGAGATGATTTCCGTCAGTTCCGTGGTGATCATGGCCTGGCGCTTGCGGTTCATCTGCAGCGTCAGTTTCTTGATCAGGTCGCCGGCGTTGCGGGTGGCGTTGTCCATCGCGCCCATTTGCGCGCCATAGAAGCCGGCCCCGTTCTCATAGAGCGCCCGCAGCACCTGGCTGGTGATGTAACGCGGAAGCAGCGCTTCGAGAATCGCGGCTTCGCCCGGCTCGTATCTGTAGATGGCGCCGCCGAGGTCGGGCGCGACTGCGCCTTCCGGCGCCACCACGGGCACAAGCTGCTGCAGGGTGGGCGTCTGGGCGATCACGGAGCGGAATTTCGAATAGACGAGGGTTGCGACATCGATCTCGCCAGCCTCGAACAGCGCCATCACCTTGGCCACGATCGCGTCCGCCTGGGCCACGCCCACCTGGCGCACGCCGGCGAAATCGACGTGATCGATCATCTTGGCGGCATGAAGCCGCTTCAGCTGATCGCGGCCCTTCTTGCCGGCGGTGAGGATCTTCACCGTCTTGCCCTGGGCCTCCAGGCTGGCGATCAGCTCGCGCGCCTTCTTCACGATATTGGTGTTGAAGCCGCCGCACAGACCGCGCTCGGACGTGGCGACCACCACCAGATGCACCGCATCCCTGCCGGAGCCCTTGAGAAGCCTCGGCGCGCTGTCGGAGCCCGCCACCGAGGCGGCGAGGTTGGCCACAACGCCCGCCACCCGATCGGCATAGGGGCGCGCGGCCTCCGCCGTCTCCTGGGCGCGCTTCAGCTTGGCGGCGGCC
>JBIIUJ010000047.1:0-16348 GCA_044340025.1 Caulobacterales bacterium | reverse complement strand
GCCGCCGCCGCCGCCGCGCTCGCCCAGTTTGGCATGCCGCCGGAGCAGTCCACGACCGGGCTGTCGGGCGGCGAGATCCGGCGCGCGGCCCTGGCGGCGGCCTTTGCCGCCGCGCCCGACCTCCTGATGCTCGACGAGCCGACCAACCACCTCGATATCGAGGCGATCGAGGCGCTGGAGGGCGCGCTTGCCGCGTTCCATGGCGCGGTTCTGGTGGTGAGCCACGACCGCCGCTTTCTCGAGCGCGCGAGCGATTGCTGCCTGTGGCTTCGCGAGGGGGTGCTGCGCCGGCTCGACAAGCCGTTTTCCGCCTTCGAGCCCTGGGCGGAAGCCATCGAGGCCGACGAGGAAAAGGCGCTCGCCAAGCTCGACAAGACGCTGGCCGAGGAGGCCCGCTGGCTCGCGCGTGGCGTCACGGCGCGGCGGCGGCGCAATCAGGGCCGGCTTGCGCGGCTGATGGCGATGCGCGCCGACCGCAAGGAAAAGGCCGCTGTTCTGGCCCGCTCCGGCCCGGCGTTCGATGCGTCCGCCAGCGCCGCCTCGGGCGCGCTCGTGATCGAGGCGAAGGGGATTTCCAAGGCGTTTGGCGCCGCGCCGCTGGTGCGCGATCTGTCTCTGCGGATCATGCGCGGCGATCGGCTGGGCGTGGTGGGGCCCAATGGCGCGGGCAAGTCCACGCTGCTCAAGCTGCTGCTGGGCGATCTGGCGCCGGATGCGGGAACCATCCGCCACGGCACGAAACTCGACATCGCCTATGTCGATCAGACGCGCGCGCGCCTCGATCCCAAGCTCAGCCTGTGGGCGACGCTGGCGCCGGATGGCGGCGACAGCATCCCCGTGCGCGGGCAGCCGCGCCATGTGGCCGCCTATCTCAAGGACTATGGCTTCCGGCCCGAACAGGTGCGCCAGCCCGTGGGCGCGCTCTCGGGGGGCGAGCGTCACCGCCTCGCGCTCGCGCTGGCGCTGGCCAAGCCCTCCAACCTGCTGGTGCTCGACGAGCCGACCAATGACCTCGACATGGAGACGCTTGATCTGCTGGAGGAGGCGGTCGCGGCCTATGAGGGCACGGTCATCATCGTCAGCCACGACCGCGCGTTTCTCGATGGCGTGGTGACGGCCACGCTGGCCCCCCGGCTGGATGGGCGCTGGGTGGAGACGCCCGGCGGCTGGAGCGATCTGGAGGCTCAGGGCGTGCCTTTCCGCGCCGCCGCGCCCGCCGCCCCCGCCCGGCCCAAGCCGCCGGCTCCGCCCGCGCCAAGGGCCGCTGCGCGCAAGCTCTCCTATGGCGAGGAGCGCGCGCTGGCGCTGCTGGAGGCCGAGCTGCCGGCGCTGGAAGGGAAAATCACCGCGCTTGAGGCCGAGCTTGCCGCGCCAGACCTCTTCAGCCGCAACCCCACGCGCTTCGCGCAAGCCGCCAGCGCGCTCGACGCCGCCCGCGCCCGCCTCGCCGCCGCAGAGGAAGAATGGCTGGCGCTGGAAGACAAACGCGCTGCGCTGGCATGCGCTTAAGCGAGGCTCACGCCGCCGACGAATACCCCAGCCGCGCCTCCAGCCCGGCCAGCAGGTCCAGAGCGGCGGTGGCGATCACCGTGCCGGGCGGATAGATGGCGGCGGCGCCTGCGGCGAGGAGCGCGTCGAAATCCTGAGGCGGGATCACGCCCCCCACCACGATCATGATGTCGCCGCGGCCTTCGGCCTCCAGCGCCGCCTTCAACGCCGGGACCAGCGTGAGGTGGCCGGCGGCGAGCGAGCTGACGCCCACGACATGCACGTCGTTTTCCACCGCCTGGCGCGCGGCCTCTTCCGGGGTGGCGAACAGGGGGCCGATATCGACGTCGAAGCCCAGATCGGCGAAGGCGGTGGCGATCACCTTCTGGCCACGGTCGTGGCCGTCCTGACCCATCTTGGCCACGAGGATGCGGGGGCGGCGGCCGTCCTTCTCGGCGAAGGCGTCCACCGCCGTGCGCGCTTTGGCCACCGCTTCGGCGCCGGCGCCGGCTTCCTTCATGTAGACCCCCGTATTGATGCGGATCTCCGCCCGGTGGCGGCCAAACACCGCTTCCATCGCGGCGGAGATTTCGCCCACCGTGGCTTTCTCGCGCGCGGCCTCCACCGCCAGCGCCAGCAGATTGCCCGAGCCGCCAGCCGCCGCCGTGATCGCCGCGAGCTTTTCGGCAACCGCGCTCTCGTTGCGCTCCGCCCGCAACCGCGCGAGCTTGTCGAGCTGGAGCGTGCGAACCTTTGAATTGTCCACCTTCAGCACCGGAACGTCCTCGGGCTCGTCGAGCCTGAACTTGTTCACGCCCACCACGGTTTGAAGCCCTGTATCGATCCGGGCCTGGGTGCGGGCGGCGGCCTCCTCGATGCGCAGCTTCGGCAGGCCCTGCTCGATGGCCTTCGCCATGCCGCCCATGGCCTCGACTTCCTGAATATGGGCCCAGGCGCGCTCGGCCAGATCCTGCGTCAGGCGCTCCACATAATAGCTGCCGCCCCAGGGATCGATCGGCCGGGAGAAGCCCGCCTCCTGCTGCAGCACAAGCTGGGTGTTGCGCGCGATCCGGGCGGAGAAGTCCGTCGGCAGGGCCAGCGCTTCGTCCAGCGAATTGGTGTGCAGGCTCTGGGTGTGGCCATGCGCGGCGGCCATCGCCTCCACGCAGGTGCGGGTGACGTTGTTGAACACGTCCTGTGCGGTGAGGCTCCAGCCCGAGGTCTGGGAATGGGTGCGCAGCGAGAGCGAGCGGCTGTCCTTGGGCGCAAACTCGTTCACCAGCCGCGCCCAGAGGCCCCGGGCGGCGCGCATCTTGGCCACTTCCATGAAGAAGTTCATGCCGATCGCCCAGAAGAACGACAGGCGCGGCGCGAAGGCGTCGATCGTCAGCCCGGCGGCGAGGCCCGCGCGGATATAGTCCACCCCGTCGGCGAGCGTGTAGGCCAGCTCCAGATCCGCCGTCGCGCCCGCTTCCTGCATGTGATAGCCGGAAATGGAGATGGAGTTGAACTTCGGCATCTTCGCGCTCGTGTAGGCGAAGATGTCGGAGATGATCCGCATGCTGGGTTTCGGCGGATAGATATAGGTGTTGCGCACCATGAACTCTTTCAGAATGTCGTTCTGAATGGTTCCGGTGAGCTTTTCCGGCGGCACGCCCTGTTCTTCCGCCGCCACGATGAAGAGGGCCAGGATCGGCAAAACCGCCCCGTTCATCGTCATGGACACGCTCATCCGATCCAGCGGAATGCCGGTAAACAGCGTGCGCATGTCATAGATCGAGTCGATCGCAACGCCCGCCATGCCCACATCGCCAAGCACGCGCGGATGGTCGCTGTCGTAACCGCGGTGGGTGGCGAGATCGAACGCGACGGAGAGGCCCTTCTGCCCCGCCGCCAGATTGCGCCGGTAGAAGGCGTTGCTCTCCTCCGCCGTGGAAAAGCCCGCATATTGCCGGATCGTCCAGGGCTGCTGGACATACATCGTGGGGTAAGGCCCCCGGATGAAGGGCGCAGCCCCCGGCGCGGTGGCGAGCGCGAGCCCGGCTGTGTCTGCTGCGGTATAGACCGGCTTCACCGCCACCGCTTCGGGCGTGATCCAGTCCCCGCCAGCCGTTTCAGGGCGGGCCGCCGGCGCCGGGCTGGCGAAGGGCAGAGTGGCGAAGTCAGGCAGGCGGCTCATCGCGCGATCCCCAAGGCGGCGTGCGCCGCAGCCAGTTCGGCGAGCACATCCCCGCCCGCAAACACGAAACGGTCAATCCCGGCGGCGCGAAGCGTCGCCTCCTGCTCGCCCGGGCGGCCGGCGAGCCAGAGCGCAGCGCAGCCGGCGGCCTTCAGCGCGCGCGCCGCGCTTTCGGCCCGCTCGGCATAGGCCGCGTCCGCCCCGCACAGGCAGGCGATCCTTGCGCCAGAAGCGGCGAAGGCGGCGGCGCGCGCGGCGTCATCCTGATGCACGCCATCCGCGCCAAGGGCAGGCAGTCCGCCCGCCTCGAACACGTTGCGGGCGAAGGTTGCGCGCGCGGTGAAGTGCGCCAGCGGGCCAAGCGTGGCGAGGAACACGCCGGGCGATCCCGCCGCCTCCGCCGCATCGCGCAACGCCTCGAACGGCGCAGCAAGCCGCATCGGCGCGATCGCCTTGGGCCCGGGCGCCGGCCCGCCGATCACCGGCGGCGCGATCACGGCGGGGGCAGCCTCCGCAAGGCCCGCAAATTCGGAAACGCCGATCACGGCGGCTTTCCGCCGCGCGACGTCCTTTTCCAGCGCTGCGCGCGCCGCGCGCACCCAGCCCTGCACCAGGCCGGCGCCAAGCGCCGCCTCCAGCCCGCCGGCCGCTTCGATCACCTGCATCTTCGCCCAGGCGGCTTCGGCCAGGTCCGCGCCCAGCCGCTCCATCGCCCAGGCGCCGCCGGCGGGATCGGCGACGCGGCCGAGGTGGCTTTCCTCCTGCAGGATGATCTGGGTGTTGCGCGCGATCCGGCGGGCAAACGCCGTGGGCAGACCCAGCGCGCTGGTGAACGGCAAAACGCTCACCACGTCCGCCCCCCCGACGCCGGCGCCGAAGCAGGCGCAGGTGGCGCGCAGCATGTTGGTGTAGGCGTCGCGCGCGGTCTGCATCCGGCCGGAGGTCACGGCCTGAAGCCGCATCGGCGCCGAAACCCCGCACGCCTCCAGCACGCGGGCCCAGAGCCGGCGCGCGGCGCGCAGCTTGGCGATCTCGGCCACCACGTCGGGGCCGACGCTCAGGGTGAACAGCAGGCGCGCGTTCACCTCCGCCGCGCTCATTCCCGCCGCCTCGCCCGCCTTCAGCCAGGCGATGCCCGATGCGATCAGCACGCCCAGCTCGTGGCCCGGGCTTCCGCCGCCTTCGTGCACGGCGCGGGCGTCGGCGCGGAAAACGCTCGCCGCCGGGAAGGCCTGCGCCAGCGTCGCGCCCGCCTTGGCCGCCTCCATCATCTCCGGCCCGGCGCCGGTGGTCATGAAGGCCGCAATCGGGTCGATGTTGAACGCGATCCGGGCGCCGGCGCGCTCATCGGCCGGCACGGCCTGAGCCAGCGCCTGGGCCGCGCCGATCATGTCCTGCGGCGCGTAAAGCGCGATCGGAGCCAGATCGAGCATCACGCCCCGGATCAGCGCCGCGAAATCAGCAGCCGTGGCCGCCGCCACCCCGCACGCGCCCGAGGGATCGATCGCGAACTCGATGGCGGAGACGCCCTTTTCAAGATCACCCAGCGCTTCGCGGTTCGCGTCTGCCGGCGCGGGGGCCAGCACGATCTGGCGGATGTCCCAGGGGAGATAGCGGTCCTTCGCCGCCTCCGCGCCGCGCACGAAGGGCGCAGCGCCCGGAAAGCCCAGCGGATCGGACGCGCTCGGCCAGTCTGCCTCGGTATAGAGCGGCTGGAGCGGGAGGCCGTCTGCGCTGCGCGCGACCAGCTTCTCGAACGGCGCGCCTTTCAGGGCTGCTTCGGCGAGCGTTTTCCAGGCGGCGGCGTCGGTTGCTCCAAACCCGCCGTCGAGTGTTCCAAGCGTCTGCGCCATGGTTTCTCCTCACGCGGCCCGGGTCGCCCCTCCGCGCCGTCATCCCCGCGCAGGCGGGGATCCAGGACATCGAGCGCCGCGCCACCCGCTTCTGGATCCCCGCCTGCGCGGGGATGACGGGAGAGGGTGTCGCGCGCCGTATTGCCTTTGCAAGTCCGCCGGCGCCTGCGTCAAGCCGGTCGCATTGGCGGGCTGGCGGCGGGGTGCTACATGGCCCGCCACCATGAGCTCATCTGACGCCGCCACGGCGGCCGACGCCGACCGCCCCGCCCCTGGCGCCCTTTACGCCGACCGGATCGCCCAGGACAAAGCCAAGCGCGGCAAGAGCCGCGATGTGCGGCCGTTGGCGCGGCTCGCGCCCTACATGCTGCGCCACAAGCCCGATCTGGCGCTGGCGGCCACGTTTCTGGTGCTGGCGGCTGGGGCGTCGCTTGCGCTGCCGGTCGCGGCGCGCGGGCTGATCGACGGCGGCTTCGCCACCGGCGACATCCAGAACGTGCGCGTCACCTTCACGGCGCTGTTGGGCGTGGCGATCGCGATGGCGCTCTTCTCCGCCTCGCGCTTCTATTACGTCACCAAACTCGGCGAGCGCGTGGTCTGCGACCTGCGCGCGGATGTCTATGACCATCTGATCGGCCTTTCGCCGAGCTTTTTTGCCCGCACGCGCACGGGCGAAGCGCTGTCGCGCCTGACGGTGGACGCCGCTCTGATCGAGACGCTGGTCACGTCCTCTGCATCCATGGCGATCCGCAACGCGCTGATGCTGGTGGGTGGGCTGGCCATGATGTTCGCCACCAACGCCAAGCTCGCCTTCATGGTGCTGCTCATCATCCCGGCGGTTCTGGTTCCGATCTTCGGCTTCGGGCGTCAGGTGCGCCGCCTCTCCACGCTCGCACAGGACAAGGTGGCCGACGCCGCCGGCAACGCCGCCGAAGCGCTCGACGGGATCGAGACGATCCAGGCCTTCGGGGCCGAAGCCCGTGCGCGCGCAGGCTTTCGCGGCGCGGTGGAGGCCTCCTTCGCCGCCGCCAAGGACCGGATCCGCGCCCGCGCCATCATGACCGCCATCGCGATCACGGTGGTGTTCGGCGGCATCTCGCTCGTGCTCTATCAGGGCGCTACAGGCGTGATGAGCGGCGAGATCACGGGCGGAGAGCTTGCCCAGTTCGTGCTTCTGGCGGTGCTCACCGGCTCGGGCGCCGGGGCGCTCGCGGAGGTTTGGGGCGATGTGCAAAAGGCCGCCGGCGCCACCCAGCGCCTGGCCGAGCTTCTCGACGAGCGCCCGGATATCGCAGCTCCCGCCGCGCCCGTGGCGCTGGCCCGGCCTGTGGCCGGGGCGATCAGTTTCGATGACGTGCAGTTCGCCTATCCGCTGGCGCCGGACCGCTCAGCGCTGAAGGGCGTCAGCTTTTCGGTCGCGCCGGGCGAGACGGTGGCGCTTGTCGGCCCCTCCGGCTCGGGCAAGAGCACGATCCTGCGGCTGCTGCTGCGCTTTTATGATCCGCAGGGCGGGGCCGTCCGTCTCGATGGGGTGGAGGCTCGCTCCGCCGATCCCGCCGAATGGCGGCGCGCCTTCGCTTACGTCTCCCAGAATCCCGACCTGTTTTCCGGCAGCGCGGCCGACAATATCCGCCTCGGCGCGCCCGGGGTGGATGACGCGCTGATCGAGGCCGCCGCCCGCCAGGCCGAAGCCTGGCCCTTTATCGAGGAGCGTCTCGGCGGTCTCGACAAGGCCATCGGCGATCGCGGCAAGGCGCTCTCGGGCGGGGAGCGCCAGCGGCTCGCGATCGCGCGCGCGCTCGCCCGCTCGGCCCCGGTGCTGCTGCTGGATGAAGCCACAAGCGCGCTCGACAGCGAGAACGAACTCCTCGTCCAGAAGGCGTTCGACGCCGCCATGAAGGACCGTACCACGATCGTGATCGCGCATCGGCTGTCCACGATCCTGCGGGCCGACCGGATCCTGGTGATGGAGGATGGCCAGATCGTGGAGCAGGGCCGCCACGCCGATCTCGTCGCCCGTGGCGGGCTCTACGCCCGGTTGGCCAGGCTGCAGTTCGATGTGCAGGCCGCATGAGCGGACGACGCGCGCGGCTCTATCTGGCAACGCCGCAAACCATCCCGGACCCCGCCGCGTTCGAGCGCGCGCTCGCGGCCGCCCTGGCTGCTGGCGATGTCGCAAGCCTGCTGATCGACGCCCCCGGCCTGCCGCTCGCAGCGGCGCGGGCTTTGTGCGCACGGGCGCAGGCGGCGGGCGCCGCGGTGCTGGTGCGCGATGATCCAGCGCTTGTCGCCGCCATCGGCGCTGACGGGCTGCACCTCTCGGATGCGCGGGGGCTGCGCGCGGCGCGCAAGGCGCTGCCGGAGGCCGCGATCCTGGGCGCTGAAGCCGGCCTGAGCCGGCACGACGCCATGGAAGCCGCCGAGCGCGGCGCGGATTATGTCGCCTTGGGGCCTTTTCATCCTGGCGCCATGGATGCGCCACACCCGCAAGGCGAAGAGCCGCTGCTGGTCTGGTGGCAGGCCATGATGGAGACGCCATGCATAGCCTGGGGCGACGCCGATCCCGGACTTGCCGAGACGCTGGCCCGTGCGGGTGCGGATTTCATCTGCGCGTCGAGCGCGGTCTGGACAGCGACGGGCGGGCCGGCGGCGGGGGTTGCAGCGCTCAACGCCGCGCTCGACCGGGCGGCTGGATGATGCTCCGGGCCCGGCTTTTTGCTGCGCTGGTTTGCTGCGCAGCAATTCCGCTCGGCCCAGTCCATGCGCAGGCGGAGCGGCCTGTTCGTGCTGCGCAGCAAAACGCGCTTGATCTTGCGGTAAACGCCTATCGCAACAAGGATTTTGCAGAAGCGCGGGTGCAGGCCCAACGTGCGGCGGATGCCGGCGCCGCCGAGGGCGCCACGCTGATGGCGCTCCTGCAGGAGCGCGGCTTGGGCGGGCCGGTCAACGAGGCTGAAGCCGTCCGGTTCTATCGGATTGCTGCGCAGCAAAACGAGCCGGACGCCCTGATCGGGCTCGGCCGGTTAGGGGCCGCGCGGCGGGGCGGGGCGACGCCTGCCGAAGCGCTTGGCGCTCTTCAGCGCGCGATCGCCGCCAATCGGGAAGACGCCGCCGCCCCGCTCGCCGATCTGCTGCTCTCCGGCGCCGCAGGCGTGCGCGATCCTGCCGCTGCATCCAGCCTGTATCAGCGCGCCGCCCGCGGGGGCGACGCCGACGCCGCTTATGCCGCTGCGATCCTGCTCAACGACGCCGACCCATCGGCGCCGGACGACCTGCCCGCCGCCCGCGCGTTGCTCAAGCAGGCCGCAGACGCCGGCCGCGCCGACGCCAACGCCGATTATGGCCTCATGCTCTATCAGGGGGCGGGCGGTCCGCGCGATCTGCCGGAAGCGGCGCGCCGGTTTCGGGCGGCGGCGGAGAAGGGCGATCTCGACGGCGCTTTCTACTGGGCGCTGGTGACGGCGCGCGGAGAGGGCGCGCCGCGCGACCTGGCCGAAGCCAGACGCTGGGCGGAAAAGGCGCGCGGCTCCTCGCCGGACGCGGATCGGCTGCATGAGGCGCTGTCCCGGGCGCCGGTGGCGCCCTGATCGGCGCCGATTGATCAATCCATCACGGCGCTGACTTCAGCCGCGATCGTGTCGTAGCGCTCGTTCGTGGCGTCGGTGAAGGCGCTCAGCCCGCCAATGATGCCCACCGAGATCAGGGACGCAATGAGGGCATATTCGATGGCGGTTGCGCCGCGCTTGTCAGCGCCGAGGGACCCATGGCTGCGGCGCCGGGCGGTCTTCCAGAATGTCATTTCAGCCGCCGCTCCAATTCCCGCACCAGGGGCGCGTCTGCCGCCGGCATCGGAAAGCTCCGAAGCGCGTCGAGCGCGGCCCAGGTGATCGCCTGTCCTTCGCGCGGGGCGGGATCGTTCTCCCATCGCCGCACGAGCCACAGCGGCATCAGCAGGTCGAAGTCCGGATAGGGGAAGGAGACAAAACTGAACGGCTCCATGGCGGCAGGGGCCAGGATGACGCCGAGTTCTTCCTCCAGCTCCCGCGCCAGGGCCAGTTCCGGGGTCTCGCCCGGTTCCACCTTGCCGCCCGGAAACTCCCACAAGCCGGCGAGAGCCTTTCCCGGCGGACGCTGGGCGAGGAGGATCCGGCCTTCGCCATCCACCAGCGCCGCCGCCGCCACCAGGATCAGACCTCGCTTGCGCGTAGCCCCGCCACTATCTCGCGCCACGTCTTAACATCCGGCTGTGCGGACACGCGCAATTGGCGCGACCGGCTTCATCATGAGCGGTAATCGCCATTGATGGCGATGTAGCCGTGCGTGAGATCGCAGGTCCAGACGGTGGCGCGGGCGGCGCCCACGCCGACATCCACCGCAATCTCGATGGAGCGCCCCTTCATGCGGGCGTCGACCAGCGCTTCATCATAAGCGACCGCTCCGCCGGCGCGCGCGGTCTCCACCCCGCAGAACATGACCGAGAGCCTGTCGAGCGCGATCGGCTCGCGCGCCTTGCCCACCGCCATCACCACCCGCCCCCAATTGGCGTCTTCGCCGGCGATGGCGGTCTTCACGAGCGGGGAGTTGGCGATGGAGCGCGCGATTGTCCGGGCGGAAGCGGGGCTCTCGGCGCCCGTGACGGTCACCTGGATCAGCTTCTGGGCGCCTTCGCCGTCCTTCACCACCTGCAACGCCAGATCCATCAACACCGCGCCAAGGGCGGTGCGGAACGCAAAACGCTCCGGGCTGTCGGCGGTCAGCGGGGCGTGGCCCGCCGCGCCAGTGGCTGCAAGGATGAGGGTGTCGTTGGTGGATTCGTCGCTGTCGACCGTGATGGCGTTGAACGTCTCCTCGGCAAGCTCGCCCAGCAGCGTCTGCAGGAGGTCGGGCGCGACGGCGGCGTCTGTGAACACGAAGGCCAGCATCGTGGCCATGTTCGGCGCGATCATGCCTGATCCCTTGGCGAAGCCGGCGATGCGGATCGGCGTGTCGCCGATCATCGCGCGCGCCTGTGCGCCCTTGGGGTAGGTGTCTGTGGTCATGATGGCGCCAGCGGCCTCTTCAAAGCCCGCCGGGGGCGCATCTGCGAGGCGGGCAAGCGGCCCGGTGAGCTTTTCCGGGGCAAAGGGCTGGCCGATCACGCCGGTGGAGGCGATCAGCACCGCTTCAGGCGCGCAGCCCTGAAGGGCGGCGGCGGCGGCGGCTGTCGCGTGCACGGCGGCGTCGCCCGCGGCCCCGGTGAAGGCATTGGCGTTGCCGGCGTTCACGACGATGGCGCGGACCGCTCCGCCCGATTGCGCCAGCGCCTGCCGGCACCAGGCCACCGGGGCGGCGCGCGTGCTGGAGCGGGTGAAGACCCCGGCGGCGGTCGTGCCTGCCTCCAGCCGCGCCAGCAGGATTTCCGGGCGCTCGTGCTTGTAGAAGCCGGCGCGCCCAATCGCGAAACGAACCCCGGCGATGGGCTCGATTGCGGGAAAGGCGGCAGGCGCGAGCGGGGAGACAGGCAGGTCTTTCATGGCGCAGCCCGCCTACAGCAAGGCGCCCGCCGGCGCCATGGCCTAGCGATTGGCGCCGGGAACCCACTTCACGTCGGTTGCGCCATTGTCGTTGGCCCGGCGCGCCGCCACGAACAGCAGGTCGGACAGCCGGTTGGCGAACTGAAGCGCGGGATCGGACACGATCTCGCCGTCTGTCTCTTTCAAGTGCGCGATCAGTCGCTCGGCCCGGCGCGCAATGGTGCGGGCCAGATGCAGATGAGCGGCGCAGGCCGAACCGCCAGGCAGGATGAAACTGTCCAGCGGCGGGATCGCCTCGTTCATCAGGTCGATCTCCACCTCCAGGCGCACCACCTGGGCCGCCGTGATGCGCAGCGCCTCCCAGCCCAGAGGTTCGCCGCGCTCCGGGGTGGCGAGGTCGGCGCCCAGATCAAACAGATCATTCTGGATCCGGCCGAGGATGTGATCGAGGACAGCATCCCCGCCGGTTGCGAGACGCGCGATGCCGATGGCGGAATTGCACTCGTCCACCGCGCCATAGGCTTCCACCCGCAGGTCCCACTTGGGCACCTCCTCGCCGGTGGCGAGCCGGGTGCGGCCGCGATCTCCGGTGCGGGTGTAGATCTTGTTGAGGGTGACCATGGCGTGTTCAGCGCTCCTGAGCGAGCCGGGCGCGGCCGGCGGCGAACGCCTTGTCTATGAGCCCACGCCCGCGCTTGGGGAAGAGGCCGGCGATCCTGGCCCGCCACGCCCCGCGCGCTGGCACGCAGATTTCCTCCTGTCCGCGGCTCAGCGCCCAAAGCGTGGCGGCGGCCACTTCGCGCGCGCTGACGGCCTGAGCTGCAAAGGCTGAGGCTGCGGCTTCCACCCCCCGCTCGGCGCGCAGCATCCCGGTCTCCACCGCCCCCGCCGAAACCAGCGTGCACCGGATGGGGCGGTCGGCATACTCGGCGGCTACGCCCAGGTGCCAGGCCCGCAACGCATGCTGGGAGGCGGCATAAAGCGCCTGTCCCTTCGTTGGCACATAGGCGGCCAGGGCACCGATGGTCACGATCCGGCCGCCGCCTTGGGCCAGCATGCCCGGCAACACCGTCTGAACGCCAAACACAGCGCCCAGCACATTGGTCTCGAGCATGGCGCGGGCGTCCGCCTCTGTCTGATCAAGCGCCCAGGCCGATCGCAGCACGCCGGCGTTGTTGACCAGCACATCCAGCCGGCCAAGTGCTGCTTCAGTCTGGCCCACGGCATTCGCCCACATGGCAGGGTCGCGCACATCCAGGCCGATGCCGATCCCGCCCACCTGGGCCGCCACGGCGCGGGCGGCGGCAAGGTCCAGATCGGCGCAGGCCACCCGTGCGCCTCTGGCGGCGAAAGCGGCCGCAAGCGCAGCGCCCACGCCGGCGCCCGCGCCCGTGATCAACACGCAGGATTGGGAAAGCGCCCGCAGCGGCATCGGCGCGCTCCGGGTCAGGAGGTCGCGCGCGACTTAAGCCAGAAACCGACCATCAGGGCGATCACGGCGATGAATTGCGCCACCACCCGCAACCGCATCAGCTGGTTGGATCTGGACCGGGCCTTCTCCCCGGAAAACATCAGGTTGATCAGCCCTGCGATGAGGGCGAGCACGACGAGGCCCAGCGCCGCGAACACAAAGATATCGACGATTTCCATCATGGGATGAACACTAGCCTGCCAAACCGCGCTCCGCCAGCGACTGACGCGGATCTGCGTTGGACGTGCGCATCACCCTCGACATTCAGGCCGAACGCGCTAGGTGCTCAAGTAGCGTTGTCTTCTGAACAGAGACAAAGAGCAAGGATAGCTCAATGCGCTCAAAAGAGCTTGAATTGGCTGGTGAAGCTGCGGAACTGATTTTTGCATTGCGCGAAGTCATCCGTGATGCGCGACAATTTTCGGCCCAGCTTGTGGAAACCATCCAGGCCATCTCGGAAGCGCAGCTCGATGAGCTGGAGGGGCGTGCAAACGCCCTGACCGAGCGATTGAACGTCCTGATCGACAAGGCCGTCTGACCGGCGCATCCCGCTCGTATCAGTCGAACAGCGCGTCGATATCCGATTGCGCCGCCGTCTCCGGCCGCCGGCCATGAATGACCCCATCGGCCTGGCTGATCGCGGCATAAAGCGCGGCGGCGAGGTCCGGCGCATAGCTCTCCGGCGGCGCCGCCGACCGGATCGCCTCCTGAAGGCGCGCCATCAGCCCCTCCACCGCGGCGCAGGCCGCCTCAAAGGCCATCAACACCTGCGGGTCGCATGCTTTCCACGCCGCGATCACCAGCTCTGCATCGCGAAAGCCGGTGATGCGAAAGTGGGCGTCATAGGCGCGCGGCGCCCAGGCGAGAAGCTCTTCCGCCATCTCCGGCATAGCGGGCAGCATGTCGGCGAGCATCGCAGCTTCGTTGAAATGATTGAGATAATCGGTCGCCAGCCCCGTGTCGGGGTTGATGTTGGCGGCGCTGAGCTGCGCCGGATCGAGAGCGGGAAGGCCGGTCGCCATCACGCCGGCTTAGCGCCTAGCGATGAAGAAAGCCTGATTGCGGCTGATTGCGGCTTTTGCGTCTGGCGCGCGCATGCGGCATTGCCCCTGCATGAGACCCGGCGCACGGGCCCAGGCGGCCATCGACATTCTGACAGACATGGAGGCGCGCAAGCGACCGGCCGCAGACGCGCTGCGCGATTGGGGCCTTTCTCACCGCTTCGCCGGGGCGAAGGATCGCGCCGAGATCGGCGATCTCGTCTTTGGGGCCTTGCGGTGGCGGGCGTCGTCGGCCTGGCGGCTCGACGCCGATCTGCCGCGCGCCTGGGTTCTGGGCGCGGTGCGCTGGGGGTTCGGGCGCACGCCGGAGGCGATCGAGCAGGACGCCTATGAGGAACGCCACGCCTATTCGCCCCCGACCGAGGCGGAACGCGCCGCGCTTGCCGGGGCTGGGCTCCAGGACGCGCCCGCGTGGGTGTGCGGCGACTATCCGGAATGGCTGGACGCCGGGCTCGCCCGGGTCTTCGGGCAGGACCGCGCCGCCGAGGGGGCGGCGCTTGCCGCGCCAGCGCCGCTCGATCTGCGGGCCAACCGGCTGAAAAGCGACCGCGCGGCGGTGATGGAGGCGCTTGCCGGCTCCACTCAGCTCCGGCCACGGCCCGATGGCGCTGCGCCGCTCGCTGAGACGCCTTTTTCCGCCGATGGCGTGCGCATCGCCTGGGCCCAGGGGCGGACCTTTCCGTGGGCGAAAGAGCCGGCCTTCGCCAAGGGCTGGTTTGAAGTGCAGGACGAGGGCAGCCAGATCGCCGCGCTGATCGCTGCGGCCGAGCCTGGCTGGCAGGTGGGCGACGTCTGCGCCGGCGGCGGCGGCAAGACGCTGGCGCTGGCCGCGCGCATGGCCAATCGCGGCCAGATCTACGCCTATGACGTGGATAGCCGCCGGCTCGCCAACACGCCCGAGCGGCTGGAGCGGGCTGGCGTGCGCAATGCACAGGTGCGCGTGCCCCGCCGCGACCGCGACGTGCTCGCCGATCTCGCCGGCCGGCTGGACCTCGTTCTGGTGGATGCGCCCTGCACCGGATCGGGCACCTGGCGACGGGCGCCGGATTCGAAATGGCGCCTGCGCGAAGGCGCGCTCGCCAAACGTCTGATCGAGCAGCAGCAGGCGCTGGATCTCGCCGCGCCGCTGGTGAAGCCGGGCGGACGGCTGGTCTATGTCACCTGTTCAGTGCTGCCGCAGGAGAACGAGGACGCGATCGCCGCCTTCCTTGAACGCACGACAGGTTTTGCCCCCTTGCCCATCGTAGACGAAGCCGCCCGGGCGGGTCTGGCTCATCTGCCCCATCACGCCTGGCGGGCTGGCCCGGGCCTCCAACTCACCCCCCGCGAGACGGGAACGGATGGGTTTTTCCTGTGCGTGCTGCAAAAGACAGAGTAGGGGCTGGACGCTAAGTCGACGTCAGCAGCGCGGCGGCCAAATCATCGACGAAAGCAAACTCGTCTGAGTCTGAAAGATAGTCCGGCATTCCGCTTTGTCCGCGATCGCCTTGCGCAGGATCGGCCTCGAATTGGGCGCAGGCGGCGCTCAACGCCGCAGAGATTGCTTGAGGCCGGACGCTGTCGATCGGCAGAATGTTATCGTGGACTTGCGCCCAATCCTTGTTTGCGAACCGGTTTGTGATCGTCAGCATGCCAAAGTGCGCCATCTCGAGCGGTGGATAGCTCGGGTGCGGCGACGCCATGAGCGAGACACCCACCGCCGATTCCAACATCAGCGCGCCGTAGTCCGCGAGCGTCAATTTGCCGACGGATGTCATTTTGACCCCGGGGGCCAGCTGCATCGGCAAATGGGCGTCGCCCGCAGAGACCACCGTCCAATCACGGCAGTTGGGATAATCCCGCGCCCACAGGCGAAGGCCTTCGATCAGCGCAGGCCAGCAATTGCGTTGAATCCACGGCCTCCCATAGACGAGGATCCTGTGCTTGCGCGTGCGTCCGCGCGGCAAGCGCGCCAGCGCCGCCAGGTCAGGGTTCATTCGGGGTTCGAAGCAATCCGTCCGTCGAAACCGATGGCCGCGAACCTCGAAATAGTCCTTCAGGAGACTTGTGTTGACCACCCCGAAAATATCGTCGCCCAAGCTGTAGGCCTCTGCAGACAAAGCATGCGCCACCGAGAAGGCGTGGAAACCGGGCTCATAGTCCTGCATAATGTAGACTAATCGACGACCCTTTACGCCGTAAAACTCTCTCTGCTGTGCCAGAAGATCGTGAACAGAAAGAACCAGTATGGAGTCGAAGGCGACAAAGAAATCATCGCCTCGAACATCCAGGGCTTGCGCCGTTCTTGCAGACACGATCTCGACGGCGTCAAGTGGCACGCCCCGCCTTCGGCAGGCTGAGCCCAACGCCAAGGTGTCGCCCACATCTGCGTCCCTGGTCAGCACGACGCGGACATCGCACTCTCCCTGCCGTCTAAGTTCGGCGGCAAGCGCGCAAAAGAACTCCAGCCCAGTGAGCACTCCGCCAAAGGCTGAAGAGCGCCGAATGCTGTTAATGAAAAGGGTCACCCTGCGGCGCGGTGACTCGTCTGGCCTGAGCTTGAACGCCGGAATACTGGGAAGCGTCGAAACAGGAGCGATGCGTTGCTTGATATCCAGATAGCGAAGACGGACAGCGGGGGGCAACACCTGTCGCGCTAGGGCCTTTATGTCACCTAGTCTCATGAAGCGCCGTTCCTGATTTGTGCGAGGCCGCCCCGGGGCAGTTCAGCTTCCGCCTAGCCCGGCTGTGTCACCGCTGCAATTCCGGCGCCGCCATCCCACAAAAAAACAGCGGCCGTCGCC
>JBIIUJ010000187.1:0-4310 GCA_044340025.1 Caulobacterales bacterium | reverse complement strand
TTCCCGTCGTCAGAACTATCTTCGCGGCGCCAAGAACATCGCCGTTGGACAATACGACGCCACTCGCCACGCCCTGCGTCAGAACGAGATCATCCACCGCCCCCGCAATGATGGACAGCCCCTCGATTGACCCCAACGCGTCTTGCATGGCTTTTCGATAGAGGGACCGGTCGCTCTGGCATCGCGGGCCGCGCACGGCGGGTCCCTTGCTTCGATTGAGCAATCGAAACTGCAGCCCGGATTGATCGGCCACCCGCCCCATCAGGCCATCCAGCGCATCGACCTCCCGGACAAGATGGCCTTTTCCCAACCCGCCGATCGCCGGATTGCAGCTCATCTCTCCGATCGTCTCTGGCTTATGGGTGACCAATGCGGTCCTCGCCCCAAGGCGAGCGGCGGCGGCGACGGCTTCACAGCCCGCGTGCCCTCCCCCGATGACGATCACGTCATAGGTCGATCTGGAACTCTGTTGCAGCATCCCCTGGACATACCTCGGCGCTGCCGGGAAGTCGATGTTTCACGTGAAACACGCGCCTCACTTGCCGATGCAGAAGCGACTGAAGACGCGGTCGTAGATGTCATCCACTCCCAAACGTCCGATCAGCTCTTCCAACTGCCCCACAGCACGGCGCACGTCCTCGGCCGCGGCTTCAACCAATGGCGCCGAAAGGGCACGGCGCACCGCCTCCAACGCCCCCTCGACGGCTTCACGATGCCGCGCCCGGGTCATCACCACGCCGCCACCCGCAGTAAGCGCCTCCACCCGTTGCGCCAGGCCGGCTTCAAGCCTGGCCACTCCTTCACCGTGGGCTGCTGATCCGCAGATCGTGAGCGCCCCGCTCAACGGCGGCCGTTGACCGCCATCCAGATCGATCTTGTTTCGGAAGACGATATCATCCTCGCGAAGGTCGGCCGCTAAATGGCCCAGCCCTTCGGGCGGCTCAACCCAAACCCGGATGTCAGCGTTCCCGGCACGCGCCCGGGCGCGGCGTATGCCTTCCGCTTCGATCCCGTCTTCGGTCTCGCGCAACCCAGCAGTATCCGCGATCCAGACCGGCAAACCCGAAAGGATCAGCCGAGTCTCCACCAGATCCCGGGTGGTGCCAGGCATAGACGAGACAATCGCTACCTCCCGCCGGGCCAAAGCATTGATCAGGCTGGATTTGCCAGCATTCGGCGGCCCTAGGATGACCACGGTAAGACCGTCACGGACACGCGACCCCCGGTCTGCGTCGCGCGCCATGGCCTCCATCGACGCCGACAGCGCCACCAGACCAGCGCGCGCTCCGGCAAACAAACCGTCAGGCATGTCCTCATCGGGGAAATCGATGGCGGCCTCGAGCAATGCCGCTGCGTCCAGCAGCCCCTCCCGCCACGCGGCGTAGACTGCGGAAGCCTCGCCCTCCATCTGGCGCAGCGCCTGCCGACGCTGGGCTTCCGTTTCCGCGGCTATCAGGTCGGTGAGACCCTCCGCCTCGACCAGATCCATTTTTCCGTTCCGGAAGGCCCGATGAGTGAACTCGCCGGCCCGTGCGAGGCGGACGCCCTCCACCGAGAGAATTGCCGACAGCACCGCCGCCACAACGGCGCGGCCACCGTGAACCTGGAACTCGCAGACGTCCTCGCCGGTAAAGCTTGCCGGACCGGGAAAAAACAGAACGACTCCACGATCCAGAACCTCATCGGTTCCAGGATCGCGTAACCGGCGCACGATCGCCTGACGCGGAGGCGGCACGCCTCCAGCCACCGTCGCGAGAACTTCTTTAGCCTGCGCCCCGCTCACGCGGATTATGGCGACCCCGGCTGCGCCAGCGGCGGACGCCACGGCGGCGATCGTCTCTGTCATTCCTTGGAGTCAGGCCGCCGCGCGCCCGACAGCGCCTGGTTCACCACCTTGAAGAAGGTGTCCTGCGCCTGACCACCCAGCGCCATCCAGTTTCGGAACAGAGGCTCCACGTCCAACAGCTGAGCGTTCTTTTCGATCCGGCCCCTGACCTCTTCCACCATGAGATTATTGATCGGCGTCACGTCCGGGAGACCCAGAAAGGCGCGCGCTTCTTCCGGAGTGCACTCGGCTTCGATACGCACCTTCATCTCGAGACCTCGTCGTTCGAAAACCTTTGTCACGGCCCTGTCGCGCCGTTATCGCAAAGCCTAGTGCTTCGCGCCCAACAGCGCAAAGGCAAGCTCAAGGAGACGAAGGATGACCGGAACTGAGATCACCATTGAAGGTCGCGACGGGGCCTTCATGGCGTATCGCAACGGACCCGTCGGGGCGCCCGGAGTCGTGGTTATTCAGGAGATCTTCGGGGTCAATCCGTTTGTCAGGACTGTGGTGGATCGAATGGCGGGCCTTGGCTACGACGCCGTGGCGCCCGACCTCTTCTGGCGCATCGAGCCCGGGGTGAACATCACCGACAAGAGCAACGAGGAATGGAAAAAGGCCTTCGATCTCTACTCGAAGTTTGATGTCGCCAAGGGCGTGGACGATATCCAGACCACGATCGCGTTCCTGCGCGGAACCAGTCCCAAGGTCGGCGCGACCGGTTACTGCCTCGGGGGTCTCCTGGCCTATCTCACGGCATGCCGAACGGATGTGGATGCATCGGCCTCCTACTACGGCGTGGGGATCGACCAGATGCTGGGCGAGGCAAGCGGTATCCGCGCTCCGCTTCTAGTGCACCTCGCCGAGGAGGACGGGTTTGTCTCGAAGGACGCGCAGGCCGCCATCACGTCCGGATTGGCCTCGATCGCCGGCGTTACGATCCACTCCTATCCTGGCATGGATCATGCCTTCACCCGGATTGGCGGCGCCCACTACAGCGAAGCGGCCGCTCAGCTTGCCAATGGCCGCACCGCAGACTTCTTCAAGGCCCATCTGGGATGAAAGCCATCCAGATCACCGCCACCGGCGGCCCGGAAGTCCTCACGCTTGCTGACATCGCCACGCGTGATCCAGGACCGGGTGAAATCCGCATCCGGCACGAGGCCATCGGCGTCAATTTCATCGATACCTATCACCGCAGCGGGCTCTACCCTGTGCCGCTGCCCTCAGGGCTCGGACTGGAGGGCGCCGGAATCGTCGATGCCGTCGGCGACGGCGTCAGCCGATTTTCGGTCGGCGACCGGGCCGGATACTGCACAGGGCCCATCGGGGCCTATTCCGAGAGCCACGTCGTCCCTGGCGATCGAGCGGTTCGACTGCCCGACGCGGTTTCCAGCGATGCTGCGGCGTCCAGCCTTCTAAAAGGCATGACCGCCCGCTATCTCCTGCGCGCAACCTTCGAGCTCGGACCAGATCATGTCGCCGTCGTCCACGCCGCCGCTGGGGGCGTGGGTCAGATCGCCGTCCAATGGGCCAAACACTTAGGCGCGACCGTGATCGCAGTGGTCGGCTCAGAGCCAAAAGCCGATATCGCCCGTAACCTCGGCGCGGATCATGTGGTTCTCTCCAGCGAGCCATTGGCTGAAAGGGTCAAGGCGATCACGCACGGCAAGGGCGCGGATGTGGTCTATGATTCCGTCGGCAAGGATAGCTTCTTCGCCTCGCTGGATTGCCTCGCCCCGCTGGGGATGATGGTCAGTTATGGCAACGCCTCTGGTCCGCCGCCTGCTCTCGAAGTCGGCTTGCTTTCCCAGAAGGGATCGCTTTTCCTCACCCGGCCAACCCTGTTCCATTACACGCGGACGCCGGAGCTCTTGCAGAAGACCGCCGACGATCTGTTCGCCGTCTTGCAAAGCGGCGCCGTGAAGATCGCTCCTCCGACCATATTCGCCTTGGCGGAAGCAGCCGACGCGCATCGCGCTCTGGAAGCGCGCGCAACGACCGGCAGCCAGATCCTGACGCCCTGAGCGGGCGGAAGCCTGATGGCCAGGCCGGGCGCGTTGCGCCCGGCTCAGGTCGATCAGGTATTCATGCTCTGGAAGAATTCTTCGTTGTTCTTGGTGCCACGGAGCTTGTCGAGCAGGAACTCGATCCCGTCCATCGTGCCCATCGGATTGAGGATCCGACGCAGCACATACATCTTCTGAAGATGTTCGCGCGGAACGAGCAGCTCTTCCTTGCGCGTCCCGGACTTCGCCACGTCGATCGCCGGAAATACACGTTTATCGGCCACCTTCCGGTCCAGCACGATTTCACTGTTACCGGTGCCCTTGAACTCCTCGAAGATCACTTCGTCCATCCGAGAGCCGGTGTCGATCAGCGCGGTCGAGATGATGGTCAGGGAACCACCTTCCTCCACATTCCGCGCCGCGCCGAAGAACCGCTTCGGCCGGTGCAGGGCGTTGGCGTCCACGCCGCCGGTCCA
>JBIIUJ010000046.1:0-16396 GCA_044340025.1 Caulobacterales bacterium | reverse complement strand
ACAACACTGCGAATTCGGCAAAGCCGCCAAGCCGTGCGCCGCCCACCACGCTGTCGCCCTCGGCAAAGCCCGAGACGCCGGGACCAAGGCCCGCCACCTCGCCCGCCACGTCGATCCCGGGAATGAAGGGCGGCTCGGGCCGGAACTGGTAGCGGCCCTGGCACATGAGAATGTCGGGGAAGTTCACGCTGGCTGCGCGCACCCGAACGAGGATCTCGCCCGGGCCGGGAGCGGGGGCGGCCACCTCGGCGATGCCGGTTCCCGAGAGGTCCTCGCTCAGAGCGTGGCAGACAAAGGCGCGCATGGCCGCCTTGGAAGCATGAAAGGCGCGGGGCCGCCAGTGCGGGCCTTGGGCGACCCGAGCCGATGGCATGCGCGCTTCTGCCCGTCGCGCTTGCATCGCTGGCCCGGTTCGGTCATAAGCCCGCCTCTCGTTTCGCGGCCCATATCCGGGGCCCCGCCCTATTTGGAGCCTCCTATGGCTGTTCCGAAGCGTAAAACCTCGCCGTCGCGTCGCGGCATGCGCCGCGCCCACCACGCGCTTGGCGCCAATTCCTATATCGAAGACAAGGAGACGGGCGAGCTGCGCCGCCCGCACCACATCGACCTCAAGACCGGCGTCTACAAAGGCCGCCAGGTTCTGACGCCGAAAGAAGACTGATCGTCTTTTCAGGATCGCGCTTGAAGCGCCCCGCCCCCGGCGGGGCGTTTTGCATTTCAGGCCTTCGTCCAGCGGGCTTGAAGCTCTGCGCGCAGCGCCGCAAACGCGCCCGCGGCGATGGCGGCGCGCATTCGCTGCATCAGCGCCTGATAGAAGGCGATATTGTGCCAGGAGAGCAGAACCTGGCCCAGGATCTCCTGCGCCTTGAACAGGTGATGGAGATAGGCCTTCGAATAGTCGCGGCTGGCCGGGCAGTCGCTTTCCGGATCGAGAGGCGCGAGGTCTTCGGCAAAGCGCGCGTTGGTGAGATTGATCGGCCCGTCCCAGGTCCAGGCCTGGCCGTGCCGGCCGGAGCGGGTGGGCAGCACGCAGTCGAACATGTCCACCCCGCGCGCGACGCTTTCGAGAAGGTCGATCGGCTTGCCGACGCCCATGAGATAGCGCGGCCGGTCTGATGGCAGGTGCGGAGCGGTCGCCTCGATCACCTCCAGCATCCGCGCATGGCCCTCGCCCACCGCGAGCCCGCCGATGGCGTAGCCGTCAAACCCGATCTCGCGCAGGCGTTCGGCGCTTTCCCGGCGCAGATCGGGGAAGACCGAGCCCTGCACGATGCCAAACAGGGCTTGGGTCTCGCGCGCGCCGAAGGCCGCCTTGCTGCGCTGGGCCCAGCGGGCCGACAGCTGCATGGAGGAGGCGGCCTCCGCCTGTGTGCAGGGATAGACCGTGCACTCGTCGAGCTGCATCGAGATATCCGCGCCCAGATGATCGGCCTGGATGGCGATGGAACGCTCGGGGCTGAGCATATGCTTCGACCCGTCGATATGGGAGCGAAACTCCACGCCCCCCTCGGTCATCTTGCGCAGGCCGGCAAGCGACCAGACCTGAAACCCGCCGGAATCGGTCAGGATCGGCTTTTCCCAGCGCATGAAGCGGTGAAGCCCGCCAAGCCGGCTCATCCGCTCGGGCCCGGGGCGCAGCATCAGGTGATAGGTATTGCCCAGGATGATGTCCGCGCCTGTCGCGGCCACCTGATCCACGCTCAGCGCTTTCACGGTCGCGGCGGTCCCCACCGGCATGAAGGCGGGTGTGCGGATGGCGCCGCGCGGGGTTTCAAGCACGCCGGTGCGCGCCGCCCCGTCCGTGGCGTGGAGGCTGAAGGCGAAGCTCACCGCGCGCGCTCCAGCAGGCTGGCGTCGCCATAGGAATAGAACCGGTAGCCGGCCGTGATCGCGTGGGCATAGGCCGCGCGCATCGTCTCCACCCCGGAAAACGCGCTCACCAGCATCATCAATGTCGACTTCGGCAGATGGAAATTCGTCATCAGAAGGTCTGCGGCCCGAAACCGATAGCCCGGCGTGATGAAGATGTCGGTCTCGCCCAGAAAGGGGGCGAACCGGCCCTCCGGATCGGCCACGCTCTCCAGCGTGCGCAGCGCGGTCGTGCCCACCGCCACGATCCGCCGGCCCTCGGCCTTCGCGGCATTCAGCCTGTCTGCGGTTTCGCGCGAGACCTCGCACCATTCGGCATGCATGCGGTGGTCCTCCAGCCGTTCGGCCTTCACCGGCAGGAAGGTTCCCGCGCCCACATGCAGCGTCACAAACGCCCGCTCCACCCCGCGCGCATCCAGCCGCGCGAGCAGGGCGTCGGTGAAGTGAAGGCCGGCGGTGGGCGTGGCGACCGATCCGTCGCGCGCGGCATAGACCGTCTGGTAATCGGCGGCGTCGGCCGCGTCGATCCCCCGCTTGCGCGCGATATAGGGCGGCAGCGGCATGACGCCGGCGCGCGCCACCGCCTGATCCAGCGCCGGACCGGCGGCGGAAAAACGCAGCAGCACCTCCCCGCCTTCGCCCTTTTCCACGATCTCGGCTGACAGTGCGTCGGCGAAATCGAGCCGGTCGCCCAGTGCCAGCCGCTTGCCCGGCCGGGCGAAGGCGCGCCAGGAATCCGGCCCCTCCCGCTTGTGAAGATTGATGTCGCACGCCACAGGCGGGCTATCTGCCCGGCGCGGCGCCCGCCACGCCTTCATGGCGGCAGGGATCGTGCGGGTGTCGTTGAAGATCATCAGATCGCCAGGGCGCAGAAGATCGGGCAGATCGCGCACGATCCGGTCATCAAGGCCCGCGCCGGGGCGCACCACCAGCAGCCGCGCCGCATCGCGTGGGCGGGCAGGGCGCAACGCGATGCGCTCCTCGGGCAGATGAAAGTCAAAATCGTCGACGCGCATGGCCGGCGCGATGTAAGGCCAGCCCGTCGCCTTGCCCAGAGCCCTGCCTCAGTCCCTGATCATGCTCCGCTTCCGATCGCTCGCCGCCTGGATCTCGCTCGCGCTCGGCGCCAACGCCTTTCTGTGGGGGATCGGCGGGGTGGCGGGCGCCTGGAGCGGCTGGCTCGACGCGCTCAACCATTTTGCGCCCTGGGCGGCGGTCATGGCGGGGATGGCGCTGGCGCTGGCTTCTGCAGCCCGGCGTCCGCAGCGCGGCTGGCTGCTGGGGCTTGCCGCCGTTGGGCTTGGCGCGCAGGTCTGGCTGATCGGCGGCGCGCTGCTGGCGCCGCGCGCATCAGCGCCCGATCCGGCCGTGACGGTGCGCGTGCTCACCTTCAACGCCCACGGCAAGGACAACCGGGATTATGTGCGCCTCATTGCGATGCTGGAGGCCGAAAACCCCGACATCGTCGCGTTGCAGGAGGTTTATCCCGAAAACCGCTCCCTGTTCGCCCAGGTGCGCAAGCGCTGGCCCTACATGCTGGAGTGTGTGGATCATGCCGATTGCGATCTGGCGCTGTTCTCGCGGGTTCCGTTCCAGAACAGCCGGCTCATCCGGTGGGAATGGCGGCGCGGGCGGATCAACGAGCCCAATGTGGCGGTGCTGACCGGCTGGCTCCAGCTCCGGGGTTCTGCGCCCTTCTCAGTCTCCGCGATTCATATCCCCTGGCCCGTCCCGCCCGGCCCGCAGGCCGAGCAATTGCGCGAAATGGCGATCGAGATGCGCGCAATCGGGCAGGGCCCCAAGATCCTCGTCGGGGACTTCAACGCCACGCCGTGGGGCTGGGCGTTGAAGCGGTTCGAGCGGGCCTCCGGACTGCAGCGCGGCACGCGCGGCTTGCTCACCTTCCCGACGCAGGAGGGCGAATACCGTTTCCCATTTCCGCTGATCGCGATCGATCACGTCTTTACGGGCGCCGGCGCAGCCGTCCTGTCAGTGCGCCGGGCGCCATCAAGCGGATCGGATCATTTCCCTGTCGTCGCCGAGATCGCCGTCCCAAAGGACGCGCCTCAGACGTCGGCGGCGACCTTGAGGGACACGATCTTGCCTGGCGCGCGCGGCGGCTCGCCCTTTGGCAAAGCGTCCACCGCCTCCATCCCGCTCTCCACCACGCCCCAGACCGTGTACTGACGATCAAGGAAGCGCGCGTCGTCAAAGCAGATGAAGAACTGGCTGTTGGCCGAATCCGGGCTCTGGCTGCGCGCCATGGAGCACACCCCGCGCACATGCGGCTCGGCGGAGAACTCCTGCTTCAGATTGGGCTTTTTGGAGCCGTGAAAGCCGGTGCCCGTGGGGTCGCCGCCCTGGGCCATGAAGCCGGCGATGACGCGATGGAACACGACCCCGTCATAGAAGCCTTCACGCGCCAGCTCCTTGATGCGCGACACATGGTTGGGCGCGAGGTCTGGCCGCAGCGCGATGGTCACAAGGCCGGTGTCGAGGGTCATGAGCAAAGTGTTTTCGAGATCGGCGGCCATGCGCGCCTCCTGTCTGGGCTGGATGGTCAGGGAAGAATTCGGGCGGCGACCTGCAGGTCGCAGGGGTCGAAGGCTTCCCCTTTGGCGGCAAGTTCGCTTGCGGCATAGGCCCTGAACGCGGGCCCGTCCGTGCGCTGGATTTCCAGGCGCGGGCGCTGGGCGGCGGGCAGGTCGGCGGCGATGCGCGCGGTGCGGATCCGGTCGGGATCCGCCACGGGTTCGCCGGTCTTGAAGCTGCGGATCACGTCGAGACCGAGAACCGCACGGCCCCAGACAGTGTATTGCTGATTGAGCGAGGGATAGGTGGCGCGCATCAGGAAGAACTGGCTGTTGGCGGAGTTGGGATCCATGGCGCGCGCCATGGAAGCCACGCCAGGGCAATGCAGGCCAAAGGCGCGCACCATGCCATCGCGCGAGCGCTCCGGCGTCATCAGCGCGGAGGGCTGGGAGATGGCCGCCATGGCGCCGACAAAGCCAAGATCCACGCCGGTCTGCTCGGCGAAAGTGTGGAAGGCTGTATCGGCCCCACGCCGGAACTCGAACTCCTGCGCGAGATTGCCCAGCTGGGAGCCGCCCGTGCCATCGCCTTTGGGATCGCCGCCCTGGGCCATGAAGCCTTCGATCACGCGGTGGAAGGCAAGGCCGTCGTAGAAGCCGGAGCGCGTGAGCGCCTTGATCCGCTCCACATGGCGCGGCGCGATCTCGGGATAGAGCTCCACCACCACGCGGCCCTTGGTGGTCTCCAGAACCCAGAGGTTTTGCGGGTCGGGAGCGCGCCAGTTTTCAGCGCCCGCCGGCGGGGGTGGCGGCGGCGCTTCGGCGGCCGCGGCTGGCGGCTGCTGGGCGCAGGCGCCGGTGGCGCAGAGGAGCGACAGGGCGGCCGCGATCGCGGCGCGAGACAGAAAGGTCATGGCGCAGCGAGGTAGCAGGCGGCGCGCGCCAGTAAAAGCCGGCAGCGCATTCGCGGGCCTCAGATCGGGACCGTCACCGCGTCATAGGCGAAAAGGCCCATCGTCTCCTCATTGCGCTGGCCGCCGGCGCCATAGCGCTCGGGGTGGGCGCCTTCCAGCCGGTCGCCCAGCGCGCGGGATGCCGATTGCACCATGGTGGCGTGCTCGCGTCGGACGGCTTCGTAGCGCGCGATCGCTTTGTCCGGTCCCTCGCTCGCCGCGATGCAGCGCGCGAGCACCATTCCATCCTCGATCGCCATGGCCGCGCCCTGGCCCATGAAGGGCAGCATGGCGTGGGCCGCGTCGCCCAGCAGCGTCACCCGCCCCACGCTCCAGCAGGGCAGGGGATCGCGCGCAAACAGCGCCCACTTGTAGCAGCCGTCCTCGGGCGTGGCGCGGATCACGTCGAGGGCGAGCCGGTCCCAGCCGGCGAAGGCCGCTTCCGCATCCGCCACGCTCGAGCGCGCCGACCAGCTCTCATCCACCCAGCCGTCTTCGCGCGCGAAGGCGGCGTAATTAACATAGGCGCCATGGCGCACCGGATAACGCAGGAAGAGTTTGCCTGGTCCGATGTGAATGCCGGGCGGCGCGTCGGCCACGTCCGGCGCCAGCGCTTCGCGCGGCACGATCGCGCGCCAGGCCACATGGCCGGTGAAGTGTGGCGGGGTGGTCTCGAAGAGGGCCGCGCGCACCGCCGAGCGCACGCCATCCGCCCCGATCACCAGATCGGCCGCCGCGCGCTCCCCGGTGGCGAACACCAGCGTCGGGCGCGTGTCCGGCGTCTCGATCGCGCAGAGCTTTGCGCCCAGCACGATGGCGTCCGGGTCGGCCGCGCAGACAGCGGCGCTCAGGAGATCATGCAGGTCGGCGCGATGGACATGGTAATATCCTGCCCCATAGGTGCGCTCCGGCAGGTCGCCGCGGGGCGTCTCCACCAGGGTCTCGCCGGTTGCGAAATGGCGGATCCGCTGTAGCGGCGGGGTGTAGCCGATGGCGCGCAGCCCTGCGCCCAGCCCGAGATGATCCAGAACCCGGCTCGCGTTGGGTGAGAGCGTGATGCCGGCCCCCACTTCGCCCAGCGCCGTCGCCTGTTCGTAGATCCGCACCGAAAAGCCGGCGCGGATCAGGGCCAGCGCCGCCGTCAACCCGCCGATGCCTGCCCCAACGACGGCGATTTCGTCCCGACCCGGTTTCATGCTGCGTCCTTAGTCTGCCAAAAGACCATAGGCCGGAGCGATCCGATCAGAAGCCGCCGGCCCACATCGGCCGCTAAGCGGTCATGGTCGTGCGCTCACCGACCAAACAGGCCACGGTGCAGCACGCGGAACACGTCGGTGGAATCCGCCGTGGCCGGCAAGGCGGCCGCGGCCGGCCCGGCGGCGCGCACGGTTCCGCCGCCGCTAGCATCGCCATCGGTCGCCCAGGCGATGGCGAAGGCCAGCCGCTCGCCCTGCGCATTGGGCGCGGCGAGGAAGGGAGGCGAGCCGGTCCCCGTCTGGCCATCGAGCGGCGAGCCGTTCTCAAGCCGCGCGGGCAAGGGTTGGCCGGCCACGACGTCGTCGCCGGTGGGCTGCAGGCCGCCGCAATCGCTGTCGCTCGCCACCACGACGCTCAGCTTTCGGTCGCGCGCGGCGGCGTCCAGGGCGATGCGCACCGCCCGGTCGGCGCCGGCGGCGGCCTCCAGCACGGCGGCGGCGTTGTTGTCGCCGCCCAGATTGTCGGTCGCCTCCTCCTCCGCCATCAGATAATAGCCGCCGCGCGCCTTGCTCAGGACGCGGATGGCGGCGGCCACCATCACGTCGTATCGCGGCGCCTGGGGCTGGAACAGCGGCAGGCCCGCCGCCGCCATCGCCTCCTCGGAGCCGTCGTTGAACGTATCCTCGCTGGCGAAAAGGCCGAGCACCCGCGTCGCATCCTCTGGCAAGGCGGCAAGCTCTGCGGCGGTGAAGACAATCGTGTAGCCCTTCGCGCGGGCTTCCGCGATCAGGTCGCGCCCATCGGTGCGCGCGCCGGGGCCATGCCGGCCCTGCGCGCCCTCGGGCAGGAACCAGCGCTCCCCCCCGCCCATCAGCACGGCGGGTTCGGCCGCCAGAAGCTGGGCCGCGATCGCGGCATGGTCGCGCCGGTTGCCGGCGACGGCGAGCTGCGTGCCCGTGCCCGCGTCGGTGACGCTTGCGGTATTGACCAGTCCGATCGCCTTGCCGCGGGCCTTGGCCTCCGCCATCAGCGGGCCGGCGAAGCCCGAGGCCGACCGCGCGATCGGCGTGCCCGCGATCATGCCGAAGCTGTCGGAGCGCGCGCGCACGCCCCAGGCGTGGCTGGTGCCGCCGCCGTTGGAGCTGGCGGTCACGCTATCGAGCATCGGCCCCAGATAGGGCGCAGCGCGCATCTGATCCCAGGCGAGCCGTCCGTCCGGCCCGGCCTTGAGGAGGCGCAAGGCCGCCCAGGTGTTCGTGCCCATCCCATCCGGATGCAGGAAGATGGCGCTTCCGCTCGCGGCGGCAGGCAGGGGCGCAAGAAGCGCAAGGGCGAGAAAGGCGGCGCGCATGGGTCTGTCTCCGGACGATTTCCCTCCCCTGCTAGGACCGATCCATGACAGGTCCGCGACAGCCCCGAGGTTACAAATCATTAAGCAGTGAACAAAATACGATTTATTCATTGCATAGTGCGTAGGAGTATGCCATATAGGCTGGGTGAGGCGGGGATGAACCCCGCCGCAGTCTCGAAAGGACGCCTCTCATGATCCAAGCCACTCCCCGGCTTTTCAGCCTTCTGGCGGCGATCGCCGTCACCCTCGTGATGTTCCAGCAGCTCTTCCTGGCCGCCGCCCGCGCGTCTGGCCTGTGACCCGTCTCGGAAAGGAGATCGACCATGTATGCCGCCGTTAGGACCCTGAGCCTCGCGCTCGCGGCGATGTCTGCCGCAGTCCTGCTTGCGCCGCTGTTCCGCGTCGCCGCCCAGGCCGCCGGCCTGTGACCCCGGCGCCCAGGCACGCAAGCCCGCGCAGCTTGCCTTGATCCAGAAGGGAACACCGATCACAAGGCGCTTCCAGCGTTAAGGAAGGAAAGCGCCCGTGTCGGACTGGACCCTGCCGCAAGGCGATCTGATGAAAGGCAAGCGCGGGCTTGTCATGGGCGTCGCCAATGACAAATCGATCGCGTGGGGCATTGCCGCCCAACTCGCCGCCCAGGGCGCCGAAGTCGCCTTCACCTATCAGGGCGAAGCGCTGGAAAAGCGGGTGCGCCCGCTGGCGCAAAGCGTCGGCTCGCAGATCGTCCTGCCCTGTGACGTTACCAGCGACGCGGATCTGGATGCGGTGTTCGCCGCGCTCTCCACCGCCTGGGGCGGTCTCGATTTTCTCGTCCACGCCATCGCCTTTTCCGACAAGAACGAGCTGAAGGGCTCGTTTGTGGAAAACACCACGCGGGAGAACTTCCTGCGCACCATGGATATCTCGGCCTTCAGCTGGGTGGCCTGCGCCAAGCGCGCAGCCCCGCTGATGAAGCCGGGCGGCTCCATGATCACGCTCACCTATCTGGGCGCCGAGCGCGTCCTGCCGTCTTATAATGTGATGGGCGTGGCCAAGGCCGCGCTGGAGGCCGCCACCCGCTACATCGCGCGCGATCTCGGCCCTTCGGGCATCCGGGTGAACGCCATTTCCGCCGGCCCGATGCGGACCTTGGCGCTGGCGGGCATTTCCGGCGGGCGGGGGCTGGTCTCCACCGGGCGGGAGTGGTCGCTGATGAAGGAAGACACCAGCATGGAAGGGATTGCGGGCTGCGCGCTGTGGCTGCTGTCCGATCTTGGCCGCTCCACCACCGGGGAAGTGGTGCATGTGGATGCTGGCTTCCATGTGGTCGCGCTGCCCGAAGACGTGGAGGCCTGAGCGCGCCTGACCAGGCAGCGACCCTGCCCGTCCGGTGGGATCATGGGCCGAGCCGCGCCCGCTCCAATCGCCGCAGGCGCGCCATGTCTGCCCCCATGGTCTGGGTCAGCCAGCGCATGAAGGCCTGCACCGTTGCGCTGGCGCGGTCTTGCCTGCGGCACACGACGAAGTAGGAGCCGGCGTCCTGTGGGGGGATCGGCAATGGCGCGACGAGGCCGTTCGCGCTGGCTGAATCCAGAACGAGCGGCAGCAGGCCCAGAAGCACGCCCCGGCCCTGGGCTGCGGCGTCCAGCGCAGAGGGCACAGTGTTGAAGGTCAGCGTCCGTCTTGGCTTCAGGCCTGGATGGCCGGCGGCGGCGAACCATTCCGGCCACCCAGCGCGGCCGACGCTCAGCTCGATCAGCGTTGCTTCCGCGAGATCCATCGGCGTGCGCACGGTTGCGGCGATGTCTGGCACGCACAAGGGCGTTGCGCGCAGATCCAGCAGCTTGCGCCCAAAGAGCCCGGCGGTCACCCCGGCGACATTACGGATCGCGACATCGGCTTCGCCCTTCTCAAGATCCACCACCCGCGCGTCGGTGTCGATGGATAACGAAAGCGCGGGATGCATCGCCTCGAACCCGGCCAGACGGGGAAGGAGCCAGACGTTGGTGAACAGGGGCAAAGCGGCGATGCGCAGGCGCGTGACGCCAGCATCGCGTCTGGCCTGACCCAGCGCGGTCTCGATCTCGAAGAATGCGCCAGACAGCCGCGCGCTCAATCCCTCGCCCAGGGCCGTCAGGCGGACCTGGCGGACCTGGCGGGTGAACAAGGCGCCCCCAACCCAGTGCTCGAGCGCGCGCACCTGGTGGCTTACCGCCGAGGGCGTCAGCCCCAGTTCATGTCCGGCGTCCCGAAAGCTCTGCCGCCGCGCCGCCACGGCGAAGGCCCGCAGGGCCGCAAAGCTCGGCGCATCGCGTTTCATGGGTGAAATCCATTCTTCCATTTGCGCGAAAACTCAAGCGTCCTGAGGGACTTTCGTCGGCTAGCCTCTGCATCAACACAGGAGGCTCCCATGACCGCCACCACACTCCAGACGCAGAAACGACCCGCCGTTCGAACAATGGGCTTCTGGCTCGCCACGCCAATGGCCGCGCTGCAAGCGCTCAATGCGGTCCGCGCGCTTGCAGACCCAGTGGGTTTTGCGACCTATTTCGGGGCGCCGATCGGCGGCGCCGACATGCTCGCGTGGGTGCAGGTCTATGGCCTGCGGACCGCCTTCATCGCAGCTGTCGTGACGGTGCTTCTGCTGCGGCGGGATTTGCAGGCGCTGATGTGGACGGCCATCGTCGCGCTGGTCCTGCCCCTGGGCGACGCCTGGCTGACGCACCAATCGGGCGCCGACCCCTCCATCGTGGCGCGCCACCTGGCGATCGCCGCCTATCTTGCGGTGACCAGCGGCGCTCTTTTCATCGCCAATCGCTCCGCTGGGCGCACATCATGACGCGCCCGCTCAGTCGATGGGCCACGCTGCTGGACACGGCCGGCGCCAGCAAGCGCATGAGCCGGCACCGCCAGGGATGGCCGGCGCGCGCCAGCACGGGCGTCGCCTTCTTCCAGTCGCCCAAGGTGCAATACCGCTACCGGGAGCAGGGCGCGGGCCAGACGATTGTCTTCAGCGCCGACCCGCCGATGACGCTCGAAGTCTATGACGATCTGATCGCGGAGTTTTCGAAGCATTTTCGGGTGGTCGTGTTCGAGCTGCCGGCGATGGGTTTTTCCGCCGCCGCAGAGGACTATCGCTTCGGATTTCAGGAAACCAACGACGATCTTGCCCTGTTCCTGCAATCGGTTGCCGGTCCGGGCGCGGTGCTTGCGTTCTCGTGTGTCGCGAGCCATGCGGCCCTCGACATAGCGGTGCGTTACCCAGACCTCGTCTCGCATCTGGCCCTTCTGCAGGCTGGCGATGTGGAGGCGTTTGCGGTCTGGAAGGCGGCGCGCGATCCCAAGGGCATCCTGGCCACCCCGGTGCTGGGGCACCTTGCGATGCGCCGCATGGCGCCAAGGCGCATGCCGCAATGGTATGCGCTGTCGGTTGGCAAGCGGGAGATGATCGACGACCTGTGCCGGTGCGCGGAGCGATCCTTTCAGCACGGGGCGCAATGGTCGCTGGCGAGCGCCTACCAATGCTACATGGATCCGGCCGTCCGGTTGCAGGCGCCGGGTCAGCCCTTGCTCTCGATCTGGGGCGGGGCCGATCGCTCTCATCCGTCGGGCAATGCCCACACCATGCGCCGCCTTCGAACAGACGCCGAATGCATCACCTTCGACGATCTGGGCCATACGCCGGAGCTTGAGGACCCGGCCCGCGTATGCGCGGCGATCGTGCGCTTCTGCGCGCCCGACGCGGCCGCCACAAGCTCTGTCGGCTGAGCGCAGCGCTTGCGCGGCCCTGCGCCCTCGCCTATACGCCCGCGTTCCCGAACCGGCACCATGCCCGGGCGCGTAGCTCAGCGGGAGAGCACTACCTTGACACGGTAGGGGTCACAGGTTCGATCCCTGTCGCGCCCACCATGGCCTAGTAGGTCGCGTTTAGCGATTGTTTTCCGGCTCCCCGGATTCCCGAAAGAAATTGGTGTCGAGCCAATTTTTTCTGGCTACCTCTTGATGAAGAATTTGGCGCTTCCCACATCTTGTCTGCACGCGGATTTAGGAGCGCAAAATGGCGACCCGGCGAGTAAGTGTTAGACTGAACGGCATTGTTTTGGGCGAGCATGAGATAGAATTGAATAATTTGAATGCGACTGCACCAGGCATTGCAGATTATGTTATGGAGGCGAAAGAAAATTGTATAGAAGATGGCATCCTTAGCAGGGAGCAGGCTGACGAGGCGGAATTCGTAGTTATAAAATAATAGACTAGGTTGGATGTTCCGATTTTTTAGTCTGGGTTTCGATTTTTTGGCGCGCTCCTCCCGGCGAATAGTTCCAAGCATGGTCGGATTTAAGTTTTTGCTTCCAATGCAGCCGGGCATTTGTGCTCAGCGGATCCTGGCCATAGCCTACACAAACCGTTGAAAAGCGGTTCCTCGCAGCGCATTCACATTGATTTCAGAAATTTCTGAAATATCCTGCGGCCATGAAAATGACCGTGCTGCAGCAGGAATTCGTGCTCCATTTCGGGGAGATGGGGTCGCGCTGGGGGATCAACCGCACCGTCGGGCAGGTCTATGCCGTGCTGTTTCTCAGCGCCGACCCGCTCAACGCCGACCAGATCGTGGAGCGGGTGGGGTGTTCGCGCTCCAACGCCTCGATGGCGCTGAAAGAGCTTCAATCGTGGAATCTGGTGCGGCTGAAGCACCTTCCCGATGACCGCCGCGACTATTTCACCACCCCCGGCGACCTGTGGGAGATCGTGCGCACGCTGGTGGCCGAGCGCAAGAAGCGCGAGATCGACCCCACGCTGACCAAGCTGCGCGAGCTGCAATGGCGCGAGCCGGAGAGCGAGGCCGACGCCCACGCCCATGCCCGCATCGGCGAGCTGGGCGCGCTGATCGAGCTTCTGGTCGGCTGGTATGAAGACATGGACCGGCTGGAGACTGCGCGCCTCGTGCAGCTGCTCTCGCTTGGCGCCAGGCTTCAGAAGCTGGTGGGCGACGCCGAGGCTGTCGTGCCGCTGCTGAAAGGCCGCCGCGCGGCCGCAAAGGACTGACCCGATGGACGACACGCTGATCCTGTCGCGCATTCAGTTCGCGGCCAACATCTCCTTCCACATCCTGTTTCCCACCATCACGATCGCGCTGGGCTGGGTGCTGTTGTTCTTCAAGCTGCGCTTCGTCGCCACCCGGGACATGGCCTGGATGGACGCCTACCGCTTCTGGGTGAAGGTGTTTGCGCTCTCGTTTGCGATGGGCGTCGTCTCGGGCATCACCATGAGCTTCCAGATCGGCACCAACTGGCCGGGCTTCATGGAGAAGGTGGGCAATATCGCGGGGCCCCTTCTGGCCTATGAGGTGATGACGGCCTTCTTTCTGGAGGCGGTCTTCCTCGGCATCATGCTGTTCGGCTTCTCGCGGGTTCCCGGCTGGCTGCATACGCTGGCGACGTTCCTGGTCGCGTTCGGCACCACGATGAGCGCTTTCTGGATTCTGGTGCTCAACAGCTGGATGCACACGCCCGCCGGCTTCGAGATGCGCGACGGCATCGCCCACGCCACCGACTGGCTCGCGATCATCTTCAACCCCTCGCTTCCCTACCGGCTGAGCCATACGCTGCTGGCTTCTGGCCTGACGGCGGCCTTCCTGATCGCCGGCTTCTCGGCCTGGCGCTGGCTCGTGGGCGACCGCTCCGGCGGCGTGCGCGTGGGCCTGCGCACGGGCGCGACGCTGGGCGCGATCCTGATCCCGTTGCAGATCCTTGCGGGCGACCTGCATGGCCTCAACACGCTGGAGCATCAGCCCGCCAAGATCGCCGCCATGGAGGGCAATTGGGAGACACGCCCCAATGTGCCGCTGGTGCTGTTTGGCATCCCCGACGAGGAGGCCCGCACCAACCATTTCGAGATCGGCGTTCCCAATGGCGCAAGCCTGATCCTGAAGCATGATCCCGATGGTGTCGTGCCCGGCCTCAACGACTTCGTGGCCGAAGACGGCACGCGCCTGCATCCGCCTGTCGCCCCGGTTTTCTGGTCATTTCGGGTGATGGTAGGCGTTGGGCTCCTGATGCTCGTTGTGTCCTGGACGGCGGCCTGGCTGCTCTGGCGCAGGAACGCCTTCGAGCGGATTGGCCGCTGGCCGATGCGGGCGCTGGTGGCGATGAGCTTTTCGGGCTGGGTGGCGACGCTCGCGGGCTGGTACACCAACGAAATCGGCCGCCAGCCCTGGCTGGTGGATGGCGTGCTCAAGACCCATGAGGCGGTGGCCGCCGTGCCTGCGCCGATGGTTGCTTCCACGCTGGTGATGTATCTCGCCGTCTATGCCCTGCTGATCGCGGCTTATGTGGGCGCGCTCTATCACCTCGCCGCCAAGGCCGCGAAGGGCGAGCTTGCCCCCGATCTCCCGCTCTCCTCGCATGGCGCGCTCGCAGGGCGCCCGCCCGTCGTGGCGGCGGAGTAGGGGCGGTGACGGCGTTTGGCGATCCGGCGGTCTGGCTGCCCCTGGTGTTTGCAGGCCTGATGGGTCTGTCGATCCTGATCTATGTCGTGCTCGACGGGTTCGACCTCGGCGTGGGCATTCTGATGCCCTGGGCGACGGGCGAGGAGCGCGATCTCATGGTCGCCTCGATCGGGCCGTTCTGGGATGCCAACGAGACCTGGCTCGTGCTCGCCATCGGCCTGCTGCTCGTGGCGTTTCCTGTGGCGCACGGGGCGATCCTGACCGCGCTCTATCTGCCGGTGGCGGTCATGCTTCTGGGCCTTATCCTGCGCGGGGTGGCTTTCGAGCTGCGCGTGAAGGCGCCTGGCGGGCATCAGCGCGCCTGGAACCGGGCCTTCATGGCGGGCTCGCTGATCACGGCGCTGTCGCAGGGCTTCATGCTCGGCCTCTATATCATGGGGCTCCAGTGGCGCTGGGACACGGTGGCCTTCGCCGGGCTTGTCGCGCTGTGCGTGACGGCGGGCTACGGCTTCATCGGGGCGGCCTGGCTGATCATCAAGACCGAAAGCGGGCTTCAGAAAAAGGCGGTCCGCTGGGCGCGTCTGGGCCTGCTTGGGGTCGTCGCCGGCTTCATGGCGATTTCGGTGGCGAGCCCGCTCGTGAGCCCGCGCATCTTCGAAAAGTGGTTCTCTGTGCCGGAGGTCTTCCTGCTCGCGCCGCTGCCGCTTCTCTCGCTCGCGCTTGTGGTGCTCACATGGATCGCGCTCGCCAATTTGCCCGACAGCCGCGACCGGTTTGGCTGGATCCCGTTTGCCTCGGGCTCCACCCTGTTCGTGCTGGCGTTCGTGGGGCTGGCCTACTCGTTCTATCCTTATGTGGTGCCCGAGAAGATCACGCTCTACGAAGCGGCGAGCGCGCCCGAAAGCCTGCTCATCATCCTGGTGGGGGCCGTCTTCGTGTTGCCTGCGATCATCGGCTACACGGCGCTCGCCTATTATGTGTTTCGCGGCAAGGCGACGTTGCTGCGCTACGATTGAGGAAACGGCGCCGGCTGAAGAAGCGGGCGAAGCCGGCGCCGCCCTTCACGCGGGCCGCCCGGAACAGGTTGTGCCGGCGGCTGGGCAAAGCGGCATCGAGCGCGTCTGCAAAGTCGTGTCGCTCCCACGGTGAGAGGGCCGCCGCCACCGTGCACCGCCGGTCCGACAGGGCGAGAACAACGGCCTGCCGGCCATCTCCATACGCTTGGGCGCCCCGCTCGACACGCACCCGGGAAGCGGGAAAAGCGCCCCACGATCAGCGCGCGTCCGGGCCCGAGCCGAACGACAATCAACCCTGCGTCCGCCAGTCGGACTGACTCGACGGCGCGGACTGGAAAGCGGACGAGATTGTTCGCGAGTGCAGCATTCTGAATGCATTGCGGATTCGCCGTTGATGCTGAAGACTGGATCGCTCAATGCTTGAGATGCGTTTCATTTCTGGCTTGGAGCAATGCGGTGACAGCGTTCGAAAGCTGGATTGATCGCGTCGAGGTGCGAACCGATGTGGCGACCGCCGCGCCGGTGCGGGCGCTCGCGGCGACGCTGGAGGGGCCAGTCCCCATTTCTGCCGAGCCTGGCGCCCCGATACCGCCGCTCTGGCTGTGGCTCTACTTCCTGCCGATCGCGCCCATGCGCGAGGTGGGGACAGATGGCCACCCGCGCCGCGGCGGCTTCCTGCCGCCGATAGATCTGCCCCGCCGCATGTGGGCGGGCAGCCGCTGCCGGTTTCTGGGCGAGGCGCACATCGGCGCTGCTCTCGAACGCCGCTCCACCATCCGCGCGATCGCCGCCAAGGAGGGCAAATCGGGGCCGATGGTGTTCGTAACCGTCGAGCATGAGACCTCCGCCGATGGCGCGGCCGTGATGAGCGAGACGCAAGACATCGTCTATCTGCCTCTGCCAGAACAGTTTTCTCCGCCGCCCGCCCAGCCTCTGCCATCCTGTGAATCGCCCCTAGATTCTTGGACGCCTTCCTTCCTAATTTTGAGGCAAGGAGGCCATGATGGGCAACGTCAGATTCAGCGACGAGTTCAAGCGCGACGCGGTGC